>NZ_JBVYOL010000025.1:0-108047 GCF_056120505.1 Paenibacillus sp. sgz302164
CAACAGGTGTTCTACGTTCCGTTTGGCCAGATCCCGTTCATTATCGTCATAACGGCTTAGGCAGGTACTAAGAACCAGTTTGTTCTCTAAATCGTACAGATGGGAGGAGCGTGCCCTGGCTATACGAAACCCGACTTTGTAAGTCGTCGTGTATCCATACACGTTTCTGGTTTCAGATGTATTTGGCAATTCCATCACGCTGCCGTCCATAGCAAGCAGTCGAAATCCATGATACGTTTTGAAATCCCCGTCTTCGTAAAACGCCTGAACCAGTTCGTCATTTAGCAAGGTGAACGCGGCCGGGGAGAGCTTTTGTCTGGCCTCGGAAAAGGACTGTTTCGTATACGTTGTCGTTGTCGCCTCTTCTGGCATGAACATCTCGCGAAATTCATCCAACTCCAACTGCGTCGATTTTCGGACCATGCGGAGGATGAGAAGCAGCAGCGGAAAGAAACCGATCTTGCGATCGCGTTTAAAATCCTGCGTATTCTTCTTCGCGCTTGCTTTGAATTCGTCGCTTTTCATCTTGTTAAGCACACGAGATAAGGTCGCTTTTCCGTTTTTTTCACGCGCTATCATCCGTTTCTATCATTTACCTCTACTATACCAAAATCTACTAACCTGACAACATTGGGGGTATGGTGGCGGTGCATCGCTGTGTCACGGCTGCATAGTGTTACCGCATGGCGGTGCTGCATGGTGGCGGTGCGATGGCGGCATAGCGGTACTGTATGGTGGTGCTGCATGGCGGTACTGCATGGCCGTGCTTCATGGTGGGGGGCATGGCCGGGCTACATGGCTGTACGGTGTTACTGTCTGGCTGGGCTACTTTGTGACAGTGCGATGGCGGCATAGCGGTGCTGCATGGTGGTGCTGCATGACCGTGTTTCGTGGTGGGGGCATGGTGGCGGTCGCATCTTTTGGTAGCGATTTCAAACACTTCGTCGTGGGCCAATGCTGGAGCATAGCTCGGTTCGCCCGCCCCGGCAGCCGTTCTTGAACCTGCCTGGACTCGGGCACGCCGAAAAACCTGCGATTGTGCCGATAGTGCAGGCTTTTTCGCTGAAAGTGGCTCGTTTTGGCGAAAAGCCTGCGATAGTGCAGGAATTTTCGCTGAAAATGAATCTGAGCCCATGTTTGCGGCGAAAAACCTGCACTTTTGCAGGAATATTTCGTCCCAAGCACATCGCCGGGCAAAAAACTGTACTTTTGCAGGTTTTCCTCACGCTGCCATGCATGCCATGCCAAACCATGCCACGCCAAGTATCTGCCGCTGCCTCGAGCCATTGCAGAGCTACGCAAGGCCAGGCCAAGTATCTGCGCTGACTCAAGCCGCTTTGCCGGGCCGACCCGGGCTGTGGCGCCGCATGGAAAACCCGCCCTCAAAGCCCGGGCGGGTTCGGTAAAAACCCCCCTTTCACGTCCAACATTCAAGTTGTACGCAAAAGGGGGTTCGCGATTTATGCCGGCGAAGCTACTTCATCTTCTCCCGAAGATGCAGCGTCTGTGCCCTCCAGGAAAAACTGGACGAGTTTGACATGCTTTTTCAGCGATTTTTCGTGAATCAGGTTGATTTTGCCGTTATCGAGCGTTCCGAATACGTAAATCAATTCCTCATTATCGTGCGACCAGTCGAATCCATCAAGAATGCTCAACGACTGCGTCCATTCCTCGTTGTACTGTCCCTCCGGGAACAAGAACCGGTTGGCGTACAGCGCGATGCTTTCCTGAATGACGCGGTTGGCGGAAGTGTACGAAGCCAGTCCCGGCTGTTCAGGCATCATCGGAAGGATCGTGTTAAAGAACTGATGCAAAATTTCCACGTAGGTGGACGGGTCTTGACGAATTTTGCGCTGCAGCTCGTAGGAAGGCTGCATTCTGCCGGAGAACAGCATCGTTGCCGTCGAATACAACCAGCTGAAGCACGTAAAGTTGCGGTTGAACGCCGTCAAGTTGCTGCGGCGCTCCACGCCGGCCGCTTTGAGATAAATGTTATGGTCCACTACCTGCTGAATGACCAGATTGAGCGGATCGATCGAGTCGAAGGAATGGCCCAGTTCTTTGCTCACAAGCTGTACTTTGGAGTTAATATCGCCGAACAACTGCTGCTCTTCTTCCTCGGACAGGCCGATATAGATTTGCACGGCAAGCTCCGTTTCCATCAAATCCAGCCGTCTGCCTTCCAACTGGCTCACAACGCCTTCGGTTTGATCCACTTCCTGTTTCAGCTCGGCATCTTCCGGAAATCTGCGCTGTTTGATTTTTAACAGAGCGAGCTTTTTCTCGTACCGCCGCACTTCCTTTTGCATCTGGTCGTTGACGTAACCTAGCGCCAGAATCCGGTGCTGCCCGTCGAGGATGCTCAATTTGCTGCCGTGTCTCAAGAGAAACTCCTTGTCGCCCTTGGACAGCTGGTTCACCTCGCGCAAAGACAGCGTTACCGGTCCGAAAAATACATGATCCAGCTCGCGCTCCTGCAAATACGTAGAAATTTTCCGTCTTTGCATATTGCTGAGCTTCCGTTGAACCATCGGATCGATCATCGTGTAGTTAAGCAAATCCTGTACGCGAAGAGCGACCGTGGCCAGCCCGAATTTGTCACAAAATGGATGAATCGTCATCCGCAAACGCAAACCTTCCATTAGCCCGCATCCTCCTTATCGCTGATGAGAAAAACATTTTGCTCCTGGTAGAAGCCTTTGATGAATTGATATGCTTTCATAATCCGCGAACGTCTTGGAAGACGGTCCTTTTCATCGCCCGCATAAATGCCGTTCCAGTTCACATGCGGCAATATTTTCAAAGCGTGCTCCAATGCGTACCGGTTGAATTTCCCGGTTTTTGTCGCTTCTTCGTGGATGAAGAGCGCCAGCGCAATTTGAATGTTTTCGCTCCAGACCAGCTCGCCTTTGGTCGGCGTCGGCAAATAGTTTAGCAATCCGCTGAAATAAGAAGCCGCTAACGACACATGCTCCTGCAGTTCCTTGTCTTCGTATTGATACCCGTTGTTTCGCGCCGCCGATTTCATCCGGCCTTCAAACAGAGCGACCAAAATTTCAATCAGCAGGTGATAGGAAAACAAATATTCAGGCGCTTTGCCGCGCTCGGAAAACATATCAACCGTCAGCGTCTGCATAGCCGGCGCTTTGGCGGCCAGCTCCGTTGCGGCGACATGATAAAATCTGCGCTGATCGCGAAGAACGGCCAGATTTCCGCCGATTTTGCGCGGAAGCTTGTTGATGTCGGAAAATAACTGGCGCTCTTGCCGGGCGTTAATGTCCAAATAAGTCATCGTCGAGATCGGGAATGCGTACAATCTGCGCAGCTTCTCCGTAATCTCTTCCATTTTATCGTATTCCCGGCGGTCTTTGGCCCGCGCCATTTGGCTTTGCAATGTTTCCATAATGCGCTGAAAAGCGGCCAGGCGATGCTGTCCGTCGACGACATACAGCTTTTCGATTGGCTGCAAGCGAAGCATCCGCTGCTCCTCGTCATAATGGCCCGCTCCCCGTGCCGAAAAAATAATGCCGGGGAAATAAATCGGCTGCCGGTCTTCCAAATACAAATTGACATAATCGATCAGTTTGGACAGATTGCGCGGAATAATCGCGCGCTGCACTTCCAAATCCACTTCATAGATCGAAAACAGCTTGCTCATCGGCAATGTCGCAGCTATGGTAGGCTGTCCGAAGGTATGTCCCAATGTTCCCGGGATTTCTACAAACGTTGAATGTTTTTGCTCAGCCAAGAGCTCGGATAATGAATTAATAGCATCCATCATAGGTACCCCTTTCAAATCAATATTCGATACGGTTCTCTTTCTCCTATTTTTTCCAAAAAATCTTAGTTTCATTCTATTGAACGAAGCCATTCTCCAATTCGGCGCGCGGCTTCGAGCAGCCTTTGCTCATCCTGTACGATGGCGATTCTGACAAATCCCTCCCCCTCTGCCCCGAAAGCGTCTCCGGGAATGACGACAACGCCTGCGCGGTAAAGCATTTCCCGGGAAATTTGTCGAGAGGTCCAGCCTTGCGGCACAGGGGCCCAAATAAACATGGTCGCTTTGGGCGGACGAATATGCCAGCCCGCTTCGGCAAGCGCTGCAAGAAACGCGTCTCTCCGGCTTTGGTAAATCCCGGCAACGGAATGCTCATTTTCCATATCTTCTTCCAAAGCTGCAATGCCTGCGGCTTGAACGGCCTGAAACACGCCGTAATCGATATTGGACTTAAGCGTCTTCAGAGCTTTCACGGCTTCGGCATTTCCCGTCAAAAAGGCGATCCGGCAGCCTGCCATGTTAAAACTCTTCGATAGCGAATGAAATTCGACGGCAACCTCCTTGGCTCCTGCAATTTCAAGAATGCTCATCGGCCGATATCCGTCAAAAGCCATCTCCGAGTACGCCAAATCATGCACAACGAGCAGTTCGTGCTTTTTCGCATAAGCGACCAATTGTTCGAAAAAAGCCCGGTCTGCGACAGCCGCCAACGGATTGCTCGGATAATTGAGCAAAATAAATTTCGCCTGCGCAGCGACATCCGCCGGAATATCGTCCAGCTTCGGCAAATAATCGTTATCTACGCGAAGCGGCACAAGATACGGTTTAACCCCGGCCAAAACAAGGCTTGCGGAATAAATCGGATAGCCGGGATCGGGCACGATCGCCATATCGCCAGGGTCGCATAACGCCAGCGCCAAATGCGCCAGACCGTCCTGGGAGCCCATCAGCGTTAAAATTTCATCGGCCGGATCGAGTTCGACGCCGAATCGGTACCGATACCATTTGGCCACCGCTTCGCGAAACTCCGGGCTTCCTTCCGAGGAAGGATAGCCGTACAGCTTCGGGTTGCCCACAGCTTGCGCAATCGCTTCGAGAATCCGCTTTGAAGGCGGCAAATCGGGACTGCCGATACCTAAATCTATGACGTCTACCCCTTGGTTCATAACCTCTCTCTTCCATTCGGCTACCTCTGCAAAAATAGCCGAACCAAGCCGGGTCAAACGTTCGGAACCTTTAATCTTCATGGACAAAAACCTTCTTTTTATTAATTAACGTAATAAATCATTTAATATGTTCTACAAACCCGTTCCAATTCCTGTCTGATGAACTTGCCTGATCATAAAGAACAGGAAGGCCGCAAGGGCCAGATAAACAGCGCCGAACGTCCATCTGGTGCGAACCGGGACATCGTAATATTCGTTAAGCTCGTCGAGCGGAACGAAGTCGATTTTGACATGAATGCCCAAATGCAGCCCGTATCCGTTGTCCGTGCGTTCGATGCCTTCGATCTCTTTGTGCAGATGCTCGACTTTCACGACGGATACTTTCTTGATCAGCGCTTGTCTCGGCAAATGCAAATAGCCTTCGAACCCGATGGCTTGCCACCACATCACGATTTTTTGGCTGCCTTCGGCCTGCGCGTCCAGCTCGGAGAAAGTCGTAAACTCAAGCTCGCGGGTATGGCCTTCGCCGGGAACGATCATGCCGTGCTGCAGCAGATGCTCAGCATTAAACTCGAAGCGCGTGTTCGCCGATCTGACTCCGCCTTTATTCCTGTTTTTCACATATTTATTATACAAATCCCATGCAAACATCAACCAAATAATGAAAAACAAAATGCTCTCCATATAGTAAATGACAACAAGCCCGCCGACAAGTCCGACAAGCCAGAGCCAGCGGGTTACGGCAGTGGAAATTCTGCCTCCGTCAAGCGGATGTATCGGCAAAAGATTGATCAGATTGAGATAAAATCCAAGATACGATATGGAAACAAGAAGGGGAGAGCCGACAGCCACGCCAAGTCCAAAGGCGGCTACCGCACCGACAGTCCCGAGAATGGGCCCGCCAATCCCGATGAAAGCCTCTGTGGCCGCATCCCTGGGATGCTTTTTCATCGTGATCAAAGCTCCCAGAAATGGAATAAATACAGGGGCTGTGACGGGAAGTCCCTTGATTTTGGCCGCAAGCACATGGCCCAGTTCATGAATAAGAATCATAATCACGATTCCGATGGCAAAAGGCAGCGGCTCCATGATCGCGTAAGCTCCTATGCTGATAAACATGCTGATCACGACTCCGCCGAATTTCCCCAGTTTGAGCAGCGGCAGAATCAGCTTGGCCTGCGATACAAGAAACATTCCGATTGCGCCAAGCACCCAGAATGGATTTTTACGATTCGGTTTGCCCGATTGCGCCATGGCTTCACTCCCTTCCCCATACCGCCTCGTAGTCCTCTTCCTTGAACCCTACGGTCACTTTGCTGCCGTCCGTTACGATCGGCCTCTTGATCAGCCTGCCGTTAGAGGCAAGCAGTTCCAGCATATCCTGCTCGGACATGCCCGGCAGCTTGTCCTTAAGTCCCATTTCCTTATACACTTCGCCGGAAGTATTGAAAAATTTCTTGATCGGCAGTCCGCTGTCAGCCAGCAGCTTGGCCAGTTCCGCAGAGGAAGGCGGCGTGTCGAACAATGGGACATTTTCCGCGACGTCCACGTCATGCGCCTTCAACCATTTTAACGCGCTGCGGCACGTCCCGCATTTATCATAACAAAAAACTTTTACTCCCACGACGCTGTTTTCTCCTTTTATTGCGATAATATATAGCTATTCTTAAAATTTTGGGCCAAACGGGCGGGAAAGTCAAGTTGTACTTGCTTTTTCGGACAGTGCAAATAACCATTCGGAAAGTCCGATTGGTTTTTGCATGCTATGCGATTCGCGGCCTACGCCCTCAGCCATGCCTGCAATTGGGCCAGATCCGCCGGCAGCGGAGCGCCAAATTCCGCCCATTCCCGCGTCCCGGGATGAACGAATCCGAGCCTGAACGCGTGCAGCGCCTGCCTGTCGAGCAGCCCGGCAACCTCGCGGGCCTCGTCGCTTTCCGCAAAGTCCGGAAGCACATACATTTTGTCTCCCAGCAGGGGATGGCCCAAATGTTTCATATGCACGCGGATTTGATGCGTTCGCCCCGTTTCCAGCCACAGCCGGACCAGAGCGGCATTGGCATACTGCTCGACCACCTCGTAGTGAGTGACGGCCGAATATCCGGCAGGCGTCACAATCCGCACGTGAGGCTGCTCGGGGTCGCGGTCGATTGGCGCGTCGATCGTCCCTTGCTTCTGGGCCACAACGCCCCATACGAACGCGAGATACTCTTTTTTGACCGTATGCCTGATGATTTGTTCGGATATTTGCTGGTGAACGTAAGGGGTCTTCGCAATGGCGAGCACGCCGGACGTCTCCTGATCGAGCCTGTGGACCGGACGAAAGCGGCAGCTGATCCCCATTTGCCGCCAATGATGCACGACGGCGTTGGCAATCGTATTGACGTAATGCCCGTGCGTCGGATGTACGATGATGCCTGCCTCTTTGGCTACGATGAGCACATGCTCGTCCTCGTGCAAAATGTGGAGAGGCAGGTCCTGCGGCAAAATATCCTCCGATTCTTCCTGCTCCATCCTCACTTCAACCCTGTCGCCTGCGGCTACTTTGACACTGATATACTGTCTGGCGCCGTTCACCGTAATGCCTTGCTCCGTCAGCTTCAGGCGGGACAGCAGCTTGCGGGAAACCATCAGCCTGTTTTGCAAAATCGTTTTCAGCAGCATGCCCTCTTCCTCGGGAGGAACGACGTATACCAGCGGCTCGTAGTAGCTCATGACTTGCGGCGGAATACGTGCCCGCTGCGCTCGTACTCCACGTCCGCGACACCTTCGCGGAAATTCGCCGTACGGGCGACGGTAAAGAACAAATCGGACAAGCGGTTCAAATACCGCCGTACTTCCGGATTAATCTCCTGCGTGCGGGCCAATGTGACCACCCGGCGCTCGGCCCGGCGGCATACCGTCCGGCAAATGTGGATCGCGGAGGATACACGGCCGCCGCCCGGCAAAATAAACCGCGAAATGTCCGTCGTCTCCGCATCGTACTTGTCGATCCAGCCTTCCAGCGCATCGACCATGTCGGATGTGACTTTGTAGGGGCGGATTTCTTTTTTCAGCGTAGCCAGATCCGAACCGCAATCGAACAGCTCGTGCTGCACCTTCAGCATATCCTCCAGCAAATCTTTGAATTTGTCCGGGTCCATGAAGCTCATCGCCTGCCCGAGATAACAATTCAGCTCGTCTACGGTCCCGTAAGCCTCAACCCGGTCATCGTCCTTGTCGACTCTGCCGCCGACTACGCCGGTTTGCCCCGCATCCCCCGTGCGCGTATAAATTTTCATCAGGCTCATCCTCCTTTATTGCCGCTTCGATACATGTATAATCTCATAAATGCGATTCATATCCAAATGCCGGCGCACATGATCGGCCAGCCGGTCAAAAGCGGCTTCCCGCCGCTGCTTGAAGCCCGGTCCCGCTTCCAGCGGAGCAAGCCCTTTTTGCCTGCGGATCTCGTTCAGCCAAGCTCTGCGCAAATCGTCGTTATGCAAAATGCCGTGCAGGTACGTCCCCCAGACGCGCCCTCCAAAAGCGGAAGCCCCGTCGCCGTGCAAATCGTCCCGCCCCGCAGGAAGCGCATCGGCCTCATGCCGGGCTTTCACCCGAAAAGGCGGCTCCACGTCTTCGACATACGAGGTTCTGCCCATGTGAATCTCATAGCCGTCGATCGCGATTTCCGGCCGGGCGGCCGCAAACAAGGCGCTGTAGCCCTGCACCTGAACGGTGCGCTTGTCGGCCGTAAACACGGTCTCCGTCGGCAAAAGCCCCAATCCTTCAAGCTCGGAATAGTCGGATTCGAGACCGTCCGGATCGAGCAATCTTCGGCCCAGCATTTGATAGCCGGCGCATATCCCCGCGACCCAGCCCCGCTCTGCGAGAGCAAACCGCACAATGCGCTCGGCAAGCCCCGATTCCCGCAAATAACGCAAATCGTCCATCGTGTTTTTGCTGCCCGGCAGCACAACCGCATCCGGCTCCCCCCACTCCGACAAATGCGAAATGTAGCGGAAATGAACATCGCTCTCCTCCTGCAGCGGATCGAAATCCGTAAAATTGGACAGCCGTGGCAGACGGACGACCGCGATATCGAGCTTGTCCGCCGGCCGGGGCCGCGAGACGGGGTCCCGCTCACGCTTCGCGCGCTTGGCGTCGAGCGAGGCGGAATCCTCATCCTCGATGCCAAGCTGCGGCATATAGGGAATGACGCCCAGCACCGGCTTGCCCGTACGCTCCTCCAGCCAGTCGAGCCCCGGTTTCAGCAGAGTGATGTCTCCGCGAAACTTGTTGATGACGAACCCCTTCACCCTATCCCGCTCCTCGGGCGTCAAAATATCCATCGTCCCGACAATCGATGCGAACACCCCTCCGCGATCGATATCGGCCACGAGCAGGACCGGGCTGTCCGCCCAACCCGCAAGCCGCATGTTGACGATGTCGCGGTCCTTCAGGTTCACTTCGGCCGGACTGCCGGCGCCCTCCAGAACGACGAGATCATAGCCGCTGCGCAGCCTTGCGAGCGCGTCTTTCACAATTTGCTCGGCCTGCGGCAAATACGTTTCCCGGTACGTCCGCGCATCCAGATCCCGGAGCGGCCTGCCGTGCACCACCACCTGGGCGACCATATCCTGTTTGGGCTTGAGCAAAATCGGGTTCATGTCGGTCGTAGCCAAAATGCCGCAAGCGTCGGCTTGAACCCCCTGCGCCCTGCCGATTTCTTTGCCGTCGTAAGTGACGTATGAATTCAGCGACATATTTTGCGATTTAAAAGGCGCGGTACGCAAGCCGTCCTGTACAAAAATGCGGCAGAGTGCCGCAGTTAAAATGCTTTTACCGACGTCGGACGCCGTCCCCTGGATCATCAATGCTGCCGCATACGGCGTTTTATCGCTCATCGTCGCCGCCTCTTTCCCGTAACGTCTGCAGCATGGAACGCAAACCTTCGACCAGCCGTTCGTTCTCTTCCCTGAGCCGCACCGCCACCCGGCAGTAACGGCGATCCAGCCCTTCAAACAAGGACGCATCCCGGATTAAAATGCCCTGCCGCCCCATGATCTGCTGCGCTTCTTTCACGCTAACGCCCGACTGCTTAGGAAAGGCGAACAGCAAAAAGTTGACATCGCTCGGCACGACTTCCAAGCCGAGCCGCTCCAGTTGATCCGTCAGCCACGGCTTTTCCGCCGCAAGCCATACTCTGCTCGCCCGTTCGAACTCCTCATCGTCGAGCACCGCCGAACCGATCAGCTGCGCCAAGTAGTTCACGCTCCACTGAACCTGCATCGTTTTCAGTTGCGCAATCCAGTCCGGATGCGCAACCATGAAGCCGAGCCGGATGCCCGGAATGGCGTAAAATTTCGTCATCGAGCGAAGAACGAACAAATGTTTGCTATCGGCCGCCGCCCGCAGCATCGAATGCTCGCGCTCGTCCGGTACGAAATCCATGAACGCCTCGTCGAGCGCCAGACGGACGCCGCTTTGTTCAAGATCGCGCAGCACCCGGAGGGGAATCAGTTTGCCCGTAGGATTGTTCGGATGCCCGAGAAAAAGCAAATCGCAGAACGATTTCGCCACGGCCACATCCTCTTGCTGCAGCACGAACTCATGTTCTCTGCGCAGCGGAATGGAATGAACCGAGCCGCCGGACCCCAGAACCGCTTCCTCGTACTCCGTAAAGGAAGGTCTCGCCAGACCGGTAACGACCGTTTTAAGCGCTCTTGCCACAAGATCGATCAGCTCCGCAGCTCCGTTGCCGACCAAAATGCTTTCCGCAGGAATATCGTATTTGCGGGACAATTTGCTGCGCAGCTCGCGCACCGCAGGGTCCGGATATTTTACCACATCCTTCCATCGGCTGCGCATAATATGCTCAACGACGGAAGGAGGCCCGAGCGGATTCATATTCGAACTGAAATCGAGAAACTGTTCTTTCGGGCGCCCGAAAGCCTCTTCCGCCGTCCACACATCCCCTCCGTGTCCAAAACGTTCCAGCATCAAAACTCACCTCTCTATATGTAAATGAAGACCGCAGCGGCAGCCAGCAGGAGCAAAGCCTCCAGCAGTTCGTTCAAAGCGCCGTACGTGTCCCCGGTCAATCCCCCAAGCTTGCGGCTGATATAACCGGCAATGCCGCAGCCGGCCATGAACGTCCCGAGCGCAAAGCCCGCGGTTATCGTCCAGACGTTCAAATATTCGGAAGCTGGAGCTGCGGACGCATGGACCGCCAAAACCGTAAGCGATGTCGCAAGCAGCGCCGCCGCCGTACACATGGCCACTTCCTTCCGCCCTACGCCCTGAAATAAACTGCCGAGTCCGGATTCGCGCCGGGCGTAAGGCCATCCATAGATCGCTGCGGCCATAAACCAGCGGCTCCATATCGGAATGATCGCCAGCAGCATGCCGCCCGTCAGCCGAACACCGGCGGAAGGAACGTCCAGCAGCGTGTAAAGCAGCGAGAGCTTCAACAGCAAATGCAGAACGCACACGATAACCCCCATCGCGCCTACCCTGCTGTCTTTCATAATTTCCAGCATCTGTTCGCGCGGTCTATGGCTGAGTATGCCGTCCGCCGTATCCATCAAACCGTCCAGGTGCAGACCGCCGGTGAGGATGACCCAAAGCGCGAGAAGCAAGACCGCCGCCGGAAAAGCGGGAAGCGCCAGCCTTAAGCCCGCTCCCGCGCCGGCGAGAAGCAGTCCGATGACCGCGCCGGTCAGCGGGTAAAAAACGACGCTTCGCCGAAACACCTGCTCCGTATATGCAATCTGAACCGGAACCGGCAGTCTTGTCAAAAACTGAAAAGCTGCAATGAGTCCATGCAGCCAGCCTACCATAACATCGCGATTGCGCATAGCATTCCTCCCATCGCGGCAAAGCTGACGCCGTACAGCATCCGTACGGCGAGTACGATATCCCGCTGCGTCCGCTCCCGCAGCGGCCAGCCGAGGCGGGCCCGCTCGCTCGCGGCACCGCCGTAGACGTTCAGCCCGCCCAGCTCGATCCCGAGCGCTCCGGCTACCGCCGACTCGGGAATCCCGCTGTTCGGGCTGGGGTGCAGGTGCGCGAAGCGGCGAATCGCTGCCGCTGCCCGCTTCGCCGAAAGCCCCGGCTGCAGCAGGGCGACGAGCACGAGCAGGAGGCCGGTCAGCCGGGCCGGAATCCAGTTCATGACGTCGTCCCAGCGGGCCGACGCCCAGCCGAATTGGCGGTACTTCTCATTTTTGTAGCCGACCATCGAATCCAGCGTATTGGTCGCCCTGTAGAACATCGCCAGCGGCGCTCCGCCGAGCAGCGCATAAAACAGCGGGGCGATGACTGCATCCACGATGTTCTCCGCCACCGTCTCGACGACGGCCCGCGTCAATTCCGCCTCCCCAAGATGCGCGGTATCGCGGCCCACGATGTACCCCGTGTACTTGCGGGCGTCGTCCATATTGCCGCTGCGCAAAGGCACGGCCACCAAATATGCCGCATCCTTCAGCCCTTTGACGGCGACTGTCGTCGAAATCAGCCACGTCGACACGGCATACCCGAGCCATTCGTGCACCGCTTGGGCGGCCAGCACGAGCAGCAGCGCTGCGCCGAAGCCGAGCAGCACCGTGGAGAGCGCCAGCAGCACGCCTTTGGCCTTCAAGGCCGCTCCCCGGAGCAGCCGGCGCTCCATGAATTGAATCCACCTGCCTATGTAGACAACCGGATGCGTCAGCCATTTGGGATCGCCGACGATCCAGTCGAGTGCGAGAGCCGCCGCCGTCATGACGGCCAGCTCTTTCCAAGAATATACCCACCACATTGCCGTTCCCCCGAAGCTATCCTGCCAATGCTCATATTCGTCTTCATCGAAAATTCCTGCAAAATCCAGACTGTCGAAAGCCTCTCGCCTGTTGAAAAACCCCCAAGCCGGTGTCGATAGCCGCAATCTGCCTGGCAGTGCGAAAAAACCTGCAAAAATACATGAATTTGCAGCCTTGATCCGCCAGCCACGAACAATTCCTGCAATTGTGCAGGCTTTTCGCCGCATGACATGGACTCAGGTTGATTTTGGCAAAAATTCCTGCACTTTCGCAGGCTTCTCACCAAAATGAACCATTTCCGCAGGAAAAAACTGTACTTTTGCAGGTTTTCTCCTGTCCTGACGAGCAAACCGTCTCATGACCGCCTGCCATGCAGCCGCATAACGTCGATAGCCACTATCTGCCTGACGGTGCGAAAAAAACCTGCAAAAATACATGAATTTGCTACCTTGATCCGCCAGCCACGAACAATTCCTGCAATTGTGCAGGCTTTTCGTCGTCGGACATGGACTCAGGTTCATTTTAGCGAAAATTCCTGCACTTTCGCAGGCTTTTCGCCAAAACAAACCGATTCTGCAGGAAAAAACTGTACTTTTGCAGGTTTTCTCCTGTCCTGGCCTTGCAAACCGTCTCATGACCGCCCGTCATACAGCCGCGTAACCACGCCAGGGGAGGCACAACCGGGAGCGCGCGGCTGCGCCAAGCATTAGGCGTCCCCTCTAGTGTCGTCACTTTCTCGGGCAGCCTGATAATCGCAGGTTTTCTCCCCGCCAAGCCGCCTTGTCCCCCCACTTCAGCGCCACGACCCGTGAGGAGAGGCGCAGGTTGGGAAAGAGCGGGGGCGGCCCTTTATCAAGCTTGTTGTTAGTCATCTTCCGCATCTAATCCAGCCGGTACGCCCTGCTTTTCAACTCGATCGGGATTCCGGCCGTCACCAGGAACACCTCGCCGCACACTTCGGCCAGCCGCTGGTTCATCCGTCCGGCCAAATCCCGAAAGCGTCGTCCCAAAGGATACTCCGGCACGATCCCGTCCCCGACTTCATTGGTGACGAGCACCAATTGTCCGCTGTAGGAGGACACGGCGCGGACGAGTTCCTCGATTTGCGCCATAATCGCTTCCGGCTCGCTCTCATGGCGCAGCAGCCAGTTCGACAGCCACAGCGTCAGGCAGTCGACCAGCACCGAAGCTTCCGCGCTGCGCCCGTCCGCCTGCAGCCGGAGCAGAAGCTCCCGCAGCGCATACGGCTCCTCCAGGGTTTCCCACGGAAACCCCGACTCCAGCCGCTGCCGCTGATGCAAACCGACCCGCTCCCTCATTTCCTCATCGTAGATTTGCGAGGTCGCGATATAAATCCCTCTGGCGCTGCCGCGCATCGCCAGCCTCTCGGCGAAGGCGCTCTTGCCGCTGCGCGCGCCGCCTGTTACCAATACTGCCATGATCGGACCTCCCGCACCCGCTCGGCTCAAACTTCCTACGAGCGGGACACGCCCGCGCTCTCGAAAGTCGCCATCTCCCGCATAATTTTGCTTGCGGCATCGATCAGGTTAAAGGCAAGCACCGCGCCTGTCCCCTCGCCAAGCCGCATATCCATTTGCAGCATCGCTTCGAGGCCGATCGCCTGGAGCAGCCGGGCATGACCCTGTTCGTGCGACAAATGTGAAGCGAGCATGTACGGCGCGCACACCGGCGCCAAGCGGCTGGCCACCAGCGCAGCCGCCGAAGAGATGAAGCCGTCGATGACGACCGGGCAGCGGTTCTTCGCCGCTCCGAGGATGACGCCGACGAGACCGGCGATCTCCAGGCCGCCGACTTTGGCCAGCACGTCGAGCGCATCGTCGGCATCGGGGGCGTTCACTTCCAGCGCTTGTTTGACGACGGATTGCTTGTGCAGCCATCTGGCATCGTCAATGCCGGTGCCTCGCCCAACCGCCATCCCGGCATCAAGTCCGGTCATCGCGCAGAGAATCGCCGCGCTCGCCGTCGTATTGCCGATTCCCATATCCCCTGTAGCAAAAAGCCGGAAACCTTTGCCGGCAAGCTCGTCCACCACTTCGATCCCGGCCATAATCGCCTGCTGCGCCTCCTCACGCGTCATCGCCGCTTCGCGGGCCATATTGCGCGTGCCTTTGCGCACTTTTTTCGATACAAGCTGCGGATGCTCCAGATCCGCGTTTACACCGATATCGACGCAGACGACTTCCGCCCCGGCATGCCGCGCCAGCACGTTGACGGCCGCGCCGCCGTGCACGAAGTTCAGTACCATCTGCGGCGTCACTTCCGCCGGAAACGCGCTGACGCCTTCCTCGCAGACGCCATGGTCGCCGGCCATCACGATGACGGCTTTTTTCTCGAATACAGGCCTTACTTCACCGGTAATGCCGGCTGTCTGGCACGCGATCGCCTCCAACTTGCCCAAGCTTCCCGGCGGTTTCGTAAGCTGATCCAAATGCCGCCCGGCCAGTTCGGCGAACTCCTGATCGATCGGTTGAATAGCGCTGATTTCTTGATCTAATCTAGACATCATTTCATCCCTCGCATTTTCAGTTATTTGCCGGGCTGCAGCAATATTTGCGGCGCCCGGTTCAACGGATGCTCCAGCACGATCGGTTCGGTTCCGTACACCTCTGCGATCAGCCTGCTCGTTATAATTTCCTGCGGCGTCCCTATGGCCGCCGGCTTGCCGTCATGGACGACGAGCAGCCTGCTGCAATACTGCGCAGCCAGGTTCAAGTCATGCAGCACGGCTACGACGGTCAAACCCTCTTCCCGCTGCCATGCCCTGACATAATCCATCATCTGGATTTGATATCCGATGTCCAAAAAGGTCGTCGGCTCGTCGAGCATCAGCAGCCTGGGCTGCTGAGCCATTACTTTGCCGAGCGCTACGCGCTGCCGCTCACCCCCGCTAAGGCGGTCTACCGTGCGGCCGATGAGCGGTTCCAAATGGAGCTTCTCCACGATGCTTGCAATCAAATGCTCGGCATTCTGCGAATCTTCGCCAAGCCAGTTTTGAAACGGGTACCGGCCCATCTCCACGACCTCCCGCACGGTGAAGCCGACAGGCGGCAGGGCATCCTGCTGCAGCACGGCGAGCCGGCGGGCCAGCTCCTTGCGGCTGTAGGAAGCCACCGGCCTGCCGGCCAATCGCACATCGCCTGCGGAGGCCGGGTCGATGCCCGACATGATCCGCAGCAGCGTCGATTTGCCGCTTCCGTTAGGCCCGATAATGCCGAAAAATTCGCCCGCTTCGACCTCGAAGCTCATATGTTGCAGCACCTGCTTCCCGTGGAAGCTTTTCGAAACGTTTTCGACTTGTATCATCAAGATCAACCTCTCTGCGCTTTCTTATCTTTGTTCAACAAGTAAGCGAAGAACGGCGCCCCCAAAAAGGCGGTAATAACGCCGAGCGGTATTTCCGTCGGGCTCAGCAGCGTGCGGGCCAACGTATCCGCCCATAGCACATAAATTCCGCCGCCGAGAACGGATAAGGGCATAATCAGGCGGTAATCGGGGCCGACCAACAGGCGCACCAGATGCGGGATAATAAGTCCTACAAAACCGATAACTCCGGCCACGGATACGGCCGCCGCCGTAACGAATGTCGCAACGATCAGTGCGGTCAATTTCGTCCGTTCGACATTGACCCCGAGATGGGCGGCTTGGCGCTCGCCGAGCGCGAGCAGGTTCAGCGATCTGGCCAAGCCGATCAATACCGCAAAGCCGATAAGCAAATAAGGCGTTACCAACGCCGCGTAGGACCAGCCCCGCAATGCCAGGCTGCCCATCAGCCAAAATACGATTTCGTTAATGACTTGGTTGGATAAAGATACCATGAACGCAACGATCGAGCCCAGGAACGCCTGCATGACCACGCCTGAGAGAATGAGCGTCTCCAGCTTGAGCTTGCCGTCGATTTGCGCCAGCTTCAGCACGAGCAGCAGCGAAATAAGCCCGGTACCGAACGCCACAGCCGGAATCGACCATTGCCCAAGCCAAGAATACTGCAGCCCGAAATAAATCAGAAAAGCTGCGCCCACCGAAGCGCCCGAAGATACGCCCAGCGTGTAAGGATCGGCCAGCGGGTTGCGCAGCACTCCTTGAAAAGCCGCCCCCGCTACCGACAGCGAGGCGCCCACAAGGATGCCGAGCATGACGCGGGGAAGCCGGACTTTCATGATGATCTGCTCGGAAGATTGCGGCCAATCCGCTTCGATTCGCTCTCCCAGCCACGGAATGTGCTTGCCGATAATACCGGCTATTTGCAGTACATGGACATGGGCCGTGCCCAAAGACAAGCTGATCAGAATAGAAAGAAGAAGGAGTAAGACTCCTACTCCTCCCCACAGCATCAGTTTTCTTTTCATCTACTTCACCAGTTCGGGGTAAATCGCCTTGGCCATGGCAAGCAGGCCGTCCGTTATTCTTGGGCCCGGGCGGCTGAGCAGATTTTGATCGATGCCGACAACCCGGTTCGTTTTCACGGCTTCAATCTGATCCCATCCGCTGCGTTCGCGAATGATCGCGTCGAGCGTTTTTTTGCTCTTGTCATCGGTCACGCCGGCCGCGAAAAGAATGACGTTGGGGTTTTGCTGAATGATCTTCTCTTCGCTGATTTGGTACCAGCCCTTCTTGTCCCCTGCAACATTGACGCCTCCGGCCAGTTGAATCAGCTCGTCCATAAATTCGCCGCTGCCGACCGTCCAGCCTGCGCTGAATTCGACGTAGACCTTTTTCTTATTGGCCTGCTTCACGTCTTTCACGGCGCTGACCACTTTCTGGCGGTCCGCTTTCATTTTGTCCGCCACCTGCTCCGCCTGTTCCTGATGATCCGTAATGACCCCGAACGTAAGCACGTCGGCAATGGCGTCGTCGAGCGTCTTGGGCTCCACTTTAAACATATTGATATTCATCGCGCGAAGCTTTTCCACAGTGTCGGCCTTCATCGAAACGCCCGTGAAAACGATGTCCGCATTAGCAGCGATGACCGCCTCTTGATTCGGCTTCGTAATGCCGCCCATCTTCGGCTTCGATTTCGCCGCCTCCGGATAATCGTCCAGGTCCGATACGCCGACAATCTGATTGTCGAGCCCTATAGCAAAAAGCGCTTCCGTCTCGGCGGGCGATACGGATACGATCCTCTGCGGCGCCTTGTCAAACGTAAATTCTTTTCCCGTCGCATCCTTGATTTTGAGCGGGTACTGCGTCTTTTTGGACGCTTTGGCGGTTTCCGCAGCCGTCGCCGTCGCGGACGGGGCTTTCGTTTCGCCCGCTCCCAGCTTGGCCGGGTCCGTCAGCTCCGGCTGCTTCTCCACTGTCTTGCCGCAGCCTGCAAGACTGATTGCCACAGCTGCGGCAAGAGCCAGCAGCGCGGTCTTTTTCCACAAGCTCACTTTCATCTCGCTTTTCTCCTTTTCCTCGTCTGTCAGGACTTCCATCCTGCCAAAAAATCCCCTGCCGTTTCCCGAAGGAACAGCAGGGGACGATAAATCCAGGCAGCTGACAGCCGCCGGCTGCTCCCTGATTTAACGCCATCCTTTTCCTCGAAGGAAGTCGTGTACGGCACCATAGGCAGGTCTCCTGACTTTCGGGTATCGAGCTTCCCCGCCTTCCCATCCCCTAAATCGGAACAGTGGCATTATGAGGAACATTCCCGGTTACAGTGGCGGGACCGCGCCGGATTTGCACCGGCTTCCCTTTTAAGCGGCAGCGCCCGACCGATCGGGCACAGCTGCCGACACCTGTGGCTGCATAGCTATAACATTCAGTATCTCTTTGTCGATTATAGATGAGTTTCCCGGCATGTACAAGCCGAAGGCGAATTACTTCGCGGCGATGACCTTCAGCACCTGCTTGGCCTCATCGATTTGTTTAAAGTTTTGTGGAATAAAGGCGGTTAGCCCTTTGCCCTCCAGCCCCTGCTCTTTCAGCCATTTGTTGCCTGCCATCGGAATGCCGTAAAGATGCTTTTCCGCCGGCTTCCCATCCTCGGCAAGTTCCATAACCCCATCCGGATAATCCTCCGGCTTGATCACGTCGTCAAGAGCTACGAACCCGGCCTGCTTGGACAGCGCTTTAAACTGTTCGTCCGGCAAAATAAGAATGCCGTTGCCGCCGGCGGCAAGCTCGACAATCATTTTTTCCATCGAAAAAATCGGCGTTGAGACGAACTTTACGGTCGGCTTCTCGCCTACCTTGGCCGCAAGGGAAGCTTCCAGCTTGTCGCCGATTTCCGAAGGAAATCCGTTCGCTCCCATGGCGAAAATAGGCACATCAGGCTTTGGGCCTCCGCACCCGGCCAACAGCACCGCCAGCATGGCGATGCTCACTAAAAGCAGCTTGATTCTCATGCAGTTTCAATCCTTCCGAAGTTTTGTACGGTCATAAGAAAAGCCGGCTCATCACCGACTTTTTTTGCCTCTATTCATATATTCGTTTATTTTTTGATCGAGGACTGTGCTGAGCTCGACGACGGCTTCGGAAGTCATTTCCTTGCCTTCGACAACCATCTGTTCGAGCATCCGTCTCAAAGAATGAATCTCTTCTTCGAGCGGACTCAAGGAGGCGGATTTCTTAGCATGCTTGATCAACCAGCTACGATCGGAATCATCTTCCCGAATTTGGAAATGTTTGTTATATGAAGCAAGTTGATATTCCATAAAAGCCATGCTCTTCCCTCCTTACCTCAAGGATACCAGTTTTTGTCCCTATTGAAAATATCTTTTTAAAATGTTTTACATTTTTTTGATGAATTTTCCTATTCGTTCTAATGCTTCATTTAGCTGGGAAACACTATACGCGTAAGAACAGCGCAGGAAGCCTTCTCCGCCAAGCCCGAATACGTGTCCGGGAACTGCCGCCACCTTCGCTTCGAACAGCAATCTTTCGGCAAATTTCTCCGAAGTCATCCCCGTCGCCGCAATGCTCGGAAACGCGTAAAACGCGCCCTGCGGCTCGTGGCATTCGAGCCCGATCTCGCGAAATCCTTTGACGATCAGGCGCCGGCGCTGATTGTACGATTCCATCATGCGGTCTTTCTCTTCCAGCCCGTTCTTGAGAGCTTCATGAGCGGCCACCTGCCCCATAATCGGCGCGCACATCACCGTGTATTGGTGAATTTTGGTCATCGCGGAGATCAGGTCGGAGTGCCCGCACGCATATCCCATGCGCCAGCCCGTCATGGCGAACGCTTTGGAAAAACCGCTCACAAGGATGGTCCGGTCCTTCATTCCCGGCATGGCCGCGAAGCTCACATGCTTTTGTTCGTACGTGAGTTCCGCATAGATTTCATCCGAAATGACGATCAGGTCGTTCTCCTCGACGACTTTGGCGATCGGCAGCCAGTCTTCATAAGTCATAATGCCGCCGGTCGGATTGCTCGGATAGCACAAAATCAAAATTTTGGATCGGGGCGTTATCGCCGCTCGCAGCGATTGCTCGGTCAGTTTGAACTGGTCTTTGGCAAATGTCTCGATGCCTACCGCTTTCCCCCCGCTGATGGTCGTGATGGGCGAGTAAGAGATGTAGCACGGCTCGGGGATCAAAATTTCATCCCCCGGCGTAATCAGCGCCCGCAGCGCGAGGTCGATCGCTTCGCTTCCTCCTACGGTCACCAGCACCTCGTCGCCGGGCTCGTAGCTTACCTGGAACGAATTGTGCAAGTATTCGGCAATCGCCTCCCGCAGTTCCGGTATTCCCGAATTCGGCGAATATTTGGTCCGGCCCCGTTCCAGCGAATATACGGCGGCTTCGCGAACGTGCCAGGGCGTGGAAAAATCCGGCTCCCCGACCCCCAGCGAAATAATATCTTCCTTGCTGTTGCTGACCAGATCGAAAAATTTGCGAATGCCCGATGGCGGGATCGCTTTTACCATAGGAGCCAAATAATCCGTCATCGACTTTGGCTTGCGGACCGTCGGTTCATCTTTAATCATGGCGAAATTCTCCCTTACGGCGAGACGAGCATTCGGTGATCGTCCTCTTGATCCTCGAAAATAATGCCGTCCTGTTTATATTTTTTCAAAATAAAATGAGTTTTCGTCGACAGCACGCGGTCGATTGGCGAAAGCTTGTTGGAAACGAACGAAGCGACTTCCTTAAGCGATCTGCCCTCGATCTCGACGAGCAGGTCGTAGGCGCCGGACATCAAATAAACGGATCTTACTTCCGGATATAAATAAATCCGTTCCGCAATCGCATCGAAGCCGCGGCCGCGTTCCGGCGTAATTTGCACTTCAATCAGGGCCGTAACCTTCTCATCATCCACCTTGCTCCAATTGACAACCGTGGCGTATTTGACGATGACCTTATCCGCTTCCATCTCGCGTATCGCCTGCGCTACCTCAGCCTCCGGCGTTCCCAGCATGGTGGCAATCAGTTCCGCGCTGCGGCGGGCGTCTTCCTTCAATATTTCGAGAATTTTAAGCTTCAAAGCATCCATGGTTAACCCTACCTTTCGTTGGTGGAAATATGTTCATCTTTCAATCTTACAATGAACTGCTGTCCGAATTCAATCCTGGCGGAGCAAAAGCATTTTACAAACCGAGCCTTCCCAATTTACAGTCGTCTAACATTCGCTTTATATAATGAATTTCGAAGAGAACATAGACAAAAACGTAGGGAGAGAAACCATTTTGTTAAAAAAAGGATCTTTGATGATGAGCGCAGCGGCTCTGCTGATTTTCAGCGGCTGCGGAACTAACGGACAACCTGCAGCAACGCAAGGCGCGCAATCGACACCCCAATCGTCTCCGAAACAAGAAGCCGCAAGCCCGGTTTCCGGCAAGCTTTCCTTCTATACATCCCAACCGGAGGAAGATGTGACCAAACTAGTGGCGGCATTCAATAAGAAGTATCCCGATGTGAAGGTCGAAAGCTTCCGTTCCGGCACCGAGGAAGTAACCGCCAAAATTCAGGCGGAAAACCAGGCCGGCAAAGTCCAGGCGGATGTGCTTCTGCTGGCCGATGCGGTAACTTTCGAAGGGCTCAAGAAGCAAAATTTGCTAGGCTCCTATAAATCGCCGGAGTTATCCAAAATTCCGAAGGATCTCGCAGACCCGGACGGCATGTACACGGGCACGAAAGTGATGGCGACCGTACTGGCCATTAATACGCAAAAAGTAAAAACGCCGCCGACCTCCTGGAAGGCGCTAGCGTCCGCTGAGAGCAAGGATGCCGGCATCATGCCGAGTCCGCTGTACTCCGGCGCTGCAGCATACAACGTGGGCGTATTGACGCGTACCGACGGCTTCGGCTGGGACTTCTTCAAAAACCTCAAGGCGAACAACACGTCTGTGGTAAAAGGCAACGGAGCCGTACTGAACGCTGTAGCCGGCGGCGAGAAGTCGTACGGCATGGTGGTCGATTATTTGGTAGCCCGCGAAAAAGCCAAAGGCTCGCCGGTCGATCTGATCTACCCGACGGAAGGCGTGCCCGTCATTACGGAGCCAATCGGCATCATGAAAAATGCCGCCAACGAAAAAGCCGCCAAAGCATTCGTCGATTTCGTGCTGTCCGAAGACGGCCAAAAAGTGTCCTCCGATATCGGGTATACGCCGATCCGCGAAGGCGTCGCTGCGCCGAAAGGGCTGAAGAGCATTTCCGAATTCAAAGTGATTTCCTCGGATATTACCAAGCTGGCGGAAGCCCGCGAAGCGGATAAAAAACAATTCAGCCAAGTGTTCGGACAATAAGAAGTGGAGCGCATCATACATGTCGGATTCAGAACCAACTCAGCTTGCGAGGGAGAACGGCAGGGTCGGCCCTGCCCTCCCCGGAAGCTTTTCCCGAATCGCAAAACGCATTGCCGCAGCGCTGCTCCTGCTAGTTCTTGCAGTGCTGTTTGTCGTCCCGGTCGCCAAGCTTGTCTATTTAAGCGCGCAGGGGAATGCCGGACCGACGTTCGAGCATTACGCCGAAATGCTGCGACAGGCCCGTTTATGGAAAACGCTGAAAGATACGTTCGTTATCGTCGCAGGCTCTACCGTCGTATCCTGCATATTAGGCGTCGTAGCCGCCTGGTTGATAGCCTATACGGACATTAAGCACAAAAAGCCGCTGCATATGGCGATGCTGCTCCCTTTAATACTGCCGTCCTACGTCTTGACGTTGTCCTGGTCTTCGTTTATGGGCAATCAAGGGGTAGTCGCCCAGGTGCTGCACGGGTTTAGCCCCGATATGAAACCGTGGAGCATGTACAGCTACGGCGGCATTATTTTCGTTATGGGCATTCATCATTTTCCGCTCGTGTATCTCTTGACGGTGGAAGTGCTGAAAAAAATTCCCCGCGATCTGGAATGGGCGACACGAGCAAGCGGTGCGGGCAAATGGAAAACGTTTTGCCTCATCACGCTTCCCCTCGCTTTGCCTGGCCTGACGGCCGGAGGGCTGCTCGTTTTTCTCGCTTCTTTGGACAACTTCGGAATCCCGGCTTTTCTCGGCATTCCTAAAAACATTTCGGTTTTGAGCACACTCATTTATGAGGAAATTATCGGATTCGGCCCTTCCGCATTTGCCAGAGGGGCGGCTTTGTCCGTCATGCTTGGCATTATCGCCATTATCGGGACACTATTGCAATGGCTTGCCGTCCGAAAAATTAAAGCCGCAGACTCGATCGTCATCGACAGCAGTCCTCGCTATTCGCTTGGCAAGTACCGGGGATCGGCGACGTCGGCCGTCTGGGCCGCTTTGGCTCTGATCACCGCCGTTCCCCTTGTATCCATGGTCGCCATTTCTTTGAAGAAAGCGTATGGAGTCCCGTTCAAGGCGGCGAATTTAACTTTGTCCAACTATCGGTACATCCTGTTGGACAATCCGAAAGTGTGGCAATCGATCCAAACCAGCCTGTTGCTGTCCGTCACTACATTCGGCATCTGCCTCGTGCTCGGGTCCCTGCTCGCTTACGCCAGGGTGCGCAACCCTTCCTGGGTGACCAAATCGGCGGAGCTCGCCGTCGCCCTGCCTTACACGCTGCCGGGAATCGTATTCGGCTTATGCATGATTTTCACCTGGATGGAGCCGATTCCCGGCTGGAATCCCGGCATCTACGGCTCGATCCGGATTTTGTTCATCGCTTACGTATGCCGTTTTCTCATTTTGCAAGTAAGAGCGGGCATAACGGCTTTCACTCAGATAGACGTTTCGCTGGAGGAAGCGGCCCATGTTTTCGGCGCCGGTTTTTGGCGCAAGTGGGTTTTCGTGCTTTTGCCGCTGCTGCTGCCAGGGCTGCTTAGCGGAGCGTTTCTTGTCTTTTTGACCGCGTTCACCGAGCTTACGGTATCCGCTCTGCTGGGGTCCACAGGCTCGCAAACGATCGGGGTGACGATATTCAGCTTCGAACAGGCCGGCAGCACCTTGTACTCGACCGCTCTGTCCAGCTTGATCGTCGTTCTGATCCTGCTCGGAATGATCGTTCTGCAAATCCTGCAAAAGCTTCAAACCAAAAGAGGAGATCAGCAGCCATGAGCATTCAGTTAATCGAAGTCAGCAAATCATTCGGGAGCTTTCAGGCGCTCAAATCTTTGAATCTCGCCATAGCCGAAGGGGAGTTCGTCGCCATACTCGGTCCGTCCGGCTGCGGCAAAACGACGCTGCTCAGACTGCTTGCCGGATTCGAGCAGCCGACAACCGGAGAAATTTATATGAATCAAACGCAGGTAGCGAAGCCCGGCTTCAGCCTGCCTCCGGAAAAACGCAAAATCGGCATGGTGTTTCAAGCTTTTGCCCTTTGGCCTCACATGAATGTGACGGAGCATGTGCGCTTTCCGATCCGTCACCATAAAGGAACCCCTGCTTCCATTCGCAGCAGGGAGCAGGACCGCATCGCCGGCGTGCTGCAAATGGTCGGCTTGTCCGAGCACGGCAGCCGTATGCCCCACGAGCTATCCGGCGGGCAAAAGCAGCGGGTGGCGATTGCCAGAGCCATCGCCGCCGAGCCTTCCCTCCTGCTGATGGACGAGCCGCTCAGCAGTCTGGATGCGATGCTGCGCATGGATATGCGCAGGGAAATCCAGGCGGTTCATAGACAGACCGGCACCGCCATCGTATACGTCACGCACGACCAAGGAGAGGCCCTGGCTATGGCGGACCGGATTGTCGTGATGAAAGACGGGCGCATCGAGCAGGTCGGAACGCCGCAGGACATTTATTTGCGCCCCGAAACCGAATTCGTCGCCAAATTCGTGGCCAAAGCGAACCTGGTTCGCGGACGCTGGAACCGGGATACGTTCGTGCCGGCAAGCTCGGACGGCACCGTGCAGTGGCTCGGCCGCCATGTGGCCGGCCATTTCAAATCATGCGGCCTGTACCCCGTCAGGCCGGATCAATTTGAGCTGTGCACCCCTGACCAGCCCGGCATTCGCGGCGAAATCGCGAACATCCAGTTTCAGGGCAGGGAATATCACTATCATATTCAGTCGGAAGACGGGCAATGGGAGATAAGCTCCCCCATGCAGTTCCAACTGAATGACAAAGTCTCGCTCCGGCTGCTGGCCGACGAGCGTTAAGAGCCACGCGGGCATGGCGCAGACTTCCGCGAGCATTCGCGTAGACCTCCGCGGGCTCCGCAGACTTCCGGCCATCATTGCACGCAAAAAACCTGCAAAAGTGCAGCTTTTTGCTCGTTTCTACGCCAAGCAACGGAACATTCCTGCAAATGTGCAGGTTTTTCATCGAACATCCGGGTTCAGACGTATTTTCACCGGAAATTCCTGCACTTTCGCAGGCTTTTCGCCAAAACGAACCGCTTTCATAGAAAAAGCCTGCACTTTCGCAGGTTTTTCCGGTTACCAATCCCAGCCGATTCATAAAACGGCCGCCGACGCCACCTCAAGCGCTCGTTCCCTTACCTTTATACGGCCGGACGAACAACACAAAAAGAACCACGAGGGACGCAAAACCCTCATGGCTCTCTATAAGCTCTAGACGCTGTAGCAATATTTGCTTTCAGCCTTCAGCAGCTTGTTTATATTCCCTTCGACCTCCCGGTGACGGTAAGTTGGCAGCACATGGACTTCAAGGCTGTCATGCAAGCAGCCGATTCCGATCAGGTCTTGATTATCATAAACAGATATCACACAGGCGGAGCCGTTGACGCTCACCTTGTCCGCCGGAGCTTCCCCGAGCATCATGCATTCTTTTGTATATGCTTGTATGAATGCCGCAAGCTGTTCCTGCCCGGGTAATTCATTGACATAAGCGATTTTCACTGTTAACTCCACCTTCCGAACAACTTTCTCTTCTCTATATAATTATACAATACGATGTATAAATATTCAACACCTTCAAAAAAAATGATTCCCTGAAAGCAGCCGTACGCACGCAGCCCAAGGAACCATTTTTTTTCAATAAATGTCCATGCTCAAATATCGCTCGCCCGTGTCCGGCGCGATGCACAACACTCTCTTGCCGGCGCCCAGCTTGCGGGCGATTTGCAATCCAGTCCACACCGAAGCGCCGGCCGAAGGTCCCACCAAAATGCCTTCCTTGGCGGCCAAATCTTTAGCCGTCTGAATCGCGTCCTCGTCGGAAACTTGAATAATCTCGTCGTAAACGCCGGTATTCAAGTTTTTGGGCACAAAGCCGGGACTTGTCCCAACGAGCTTATGCGGGCCCGGACTGCCTCCCGACAACACCGGCGAACCTTTCGGCTCGACGACATAAATCCCGATCTCCGGCAGTTTCTCCCTCAGAACTTCCCCGGTTCCGGTTATCGTTCCGCCTGTTCCTGAGGTAGCTACAAAAGCGTCCAGCCGACCGTCCATCTGCTGCAAAATTTCCACAGCCGTTGTCGTCCGGTGAATATTCGGATTCGCCGGATTCTCAAACTGCTGCGGGATAAAACTGCCGGGCATCCGCTCGCTTAGCTCGATGGCCTTGCTGATCGCGCCCGGCATCCGCTGCGCCGCGGGCGTCAGAACGACCTCTGCTCCGTAAGCCTTGAGCAGATTGATGCGCTCTTTGGTCATGTTGTCCGGCATGACAAGAATGGCTTTGTACCCTTTGGCCGCCGCGTTCATGGCCAGGCCGATGCCCGTATTGCCGCTCGTCGGCTCAATGATCGTAGCGCCTGGCAACAGCCACCCGTCCTTCTCCGCTTGCGCGATCAGGTTGTAGGCTGCACGGTCTTTCACGCTTCCGCTCGGATTGAAATATTCGAGCTTCACGTACAGCTCCGCGTCATCGCCATCGACAAGCCGCCGGATGCGCACGACAGGCGTATCGCCGATCAGTTCTGTAATGTTGTTTACCATTTTACGATGCGCCAAAGTTCGGCCTCCCTTCCCCCAACCCAATAAACCTTTACCAACCATTTTTATCGGGATTTCCGCGGAAGTCAAGCTTTATTTAGCGAAAGCTGCCTGCGCATAAAAAACCAGCTGACCAACGGGGAACTCCCAATAATCAACAGCAGCACATTCAGCACCATTGGGGCTCTGCTCCAGGATACGACCGTGATGAACAGAAGAACGCCCAGCACCCGCCCGGCATTGAGGGATAGCTCTCTCAATACGACATACTCTTCCCGCTGTCTCGCGCTGCTGTCCTCGGAACCGATCAAATCAAATACTTCGGAAACCATCGGAATGGTGTACAGCGGAAGAAAAAGCGAAACGCCAACCCCAAAAATCAACAGCGTGGCAAAGCTCAACTTCCAAAAAAAGGGCAATATGACAGCCACGATCATCGCCGCTCCCGCAAGCATTGCCCACTTTCTGAAACGCGGCTTAATATAGCGCCCGGCCACCCAAAAACTGATCAGCGAAACCGCGGAATTGATCAGCACAAAATTGCCCAGACTCGCTTCGCTGGAAGTCGAAATATACACGAGCAGACCGATCATAAACCCGAATACGCCCTCCCTGAAGCCTTGGGCGACAAGCGCCAGACTGACACGCTTCCATGGCGTCTCCGCTTGTTTGAGGCAGCGAACGGGAAGAAACCATTCATAAGTTCCCTGAACTTTTCTTTTTTTCAAAAAAAAGCTGACAATGACTCCGAGCACAAAAATGCCCAGAGAAATTGAAAAAATAAGGCGATACCCGATCTTGTCGCCCATGGACACAATCAGCATTCCGGATATCCACGGCGCAACAATGCCGGCCCCGGAACCCAGCAGCCCTGCCCAACCGTTGAAACGGTCCCGGCTGTCCGGGTCGGTCACTTCAAAGTAAACGACGTTAAAAGCGAGCCAAAACAGCCCCGATGAAATCCCCTGAACGATCCCCAAAACTACGATGTGATGAATGCTGCCACGCCCGAGCCACAGTACCAGCATATAAAAACAGGCGGAAACAGCCACTCCTGCGCGCAAACAATTCATTTTATTATGCTCTTTGACCCATTTGCCCGCAACCCAGAACGTCAGCGCCATCGTCAAATGCGTTACCAGCGTGAACCAGCCGATGAGCGCGTAGTCATTTTTGGCTTTCCATAAGTACACGCCTACGAACGTGCCCGATAATGCATTGGCAACCCCGAACAGCGCATTCACAGCCAATAACAAAACAGCTTGGGCATTTAGCCGCCCTTTTTTCTTCCGGCCCTTTCCGGCTCTGTTAACCTCGGCATTTTCGTGATCTGCAAAGTAATTGCCGCTTGCCGGACCCCGACTCCATCCGGGATGAATCCGATGTCCGCTATCATTGTGCTGCAAGGCTGTTCCTCACCTTTCCCCTGGATTGAATTAGCTTTAGTTAAGCTTCCCCAATCGAGTGAAAATATGAGCAGGCAAAAAGAAACGAAAAACCGAATCCATAACGGATTCGGCTTGTTATTTACTTTCTTTGATGGCTTGCACCATCAGCATCCGATCGGTATCGGAAAGCAGCTTCTCCACTTTAAAGCAGGACGGGCATACGTACACATCTAACGAAAAAGGAGCTTGTATGAATGCTCTGCCTATCGTTTTGGAAATATGGGGATCAAAACTTTCCCCTGACACGGTCTCTTTGCCGGCCAGCAGCATAAATTCGTGGCAGCCCGAACATTCAGGCGCTTCTTCCTGCTCATCCGTAACGCTCTGCACCGCTTCCCCATAACGGTCAAGAGGCTCATCGAAGCCTTCCCAGGCTGCGGTGAAATCTTCTTCTCCCTCATCCGGCTCTTCTTCAAAGCGCAAAGGCTGACCTGTCTGTTTCACCGTCAGCTGGATGCTGCGATAATCTTTCAGTTCGTTAAAGCAGTGCGGACATTCGTCCTCAGGGCCGATTTCCGGGTCCCATACAATTTCCGTCTGACACCAGGGGCACACGACTTCTTCATTGGCGCTCATTTCGTAATCCTCCACATCATTCACAAACCTATTTCATTAAATAATATACTCCTAGCGCCACAAAAACAAATGCAAGGGCAAACAAGCTGCCCCATAAGTATTTCATTGCTTAGCCCCTCCCTAGGTTACGCATGCTCCGACCACGTAAGAGATCGATACGGAAATCGTCAAGGAAAGGAAGCCGACGGCACGATTATCTTTTTTAATTTCTTCGTCAATTTTAAAATACGGCGTTAAAAATTCAAAAATAAAGTACGCGACAAGCAGCAGCAAAAACCCGTACCCCGCCCAAATCAATGAGTGAATCATCGTGTCGTTGTTCAGGATCGAAAAGCGAAACAGATTGCAAATGCCGAAAATTTTACCTCCGGTCGCCATCGCGACGGATAAATTGCCCGCCTTGATTTCAGCCCAATCATCATACTTCGTAACGAGTTCAAACACAGTAAGAAACACCACAAGTGCAATGACGGCCACGGCGAAAAACGCCAGAGTGCCCAAATACGGGTTACTGAGCAATACATCCACCTCTTCGTTCATATCGACTCCTGCCTTCCTTACAAAAGGTCGAAGAGACTGAGCAGTACTCAGTCTCTCGCAGGTGCTTCCACATTATATCATTAAGATTGTTTTTTTTCAGCAATCTTTGCTTTCAGAGCAGCCAATTCATCGTCTACGCCGTCCGATTTGCCGAGTTGATCGAGCTCATCGTCGAGGCTGCGGTTTTTCGCGCGAATTTCGCCGCTTGCTTGCGCTTCGGCTTCCATTTGCAGCACTTTTTCCGTCATCCGGTCAAAGCCTTTTGCCGCATTATCCGTACCGAAGCCGGACATCGCCTGATTGATTTGCTTTTGTGCTTTTGCAGACTCGGCGCGAGCGATCAGCAGGTCTTTCTTGTTTTTCATTTTGCTGAACTCGTCTTTCATTTCAGTCAACTGGTTGCGCAGCTGATCCGCGTTAGTTTTGGCGATATCGTATTGACGTTTCAACTCGTCAAAACGCTCTTGATGCTCTTTCTTATCCTGAAGAGCGCGGCGGGCAAGATCCTCGTTGCCTTGCTCCAGAGCTTTCATCGCCTGCTCAGTGCGTTTGGTAACCATTTCTTCGGCTTCCTCGTACTGCTGCTTGAATTTCTTCTCGATCGCAATTTGCTTGGCAACTGCGGATTCGGCTTCCAAAATATCTTCTTCCATATCGCGCAGGAATTGGTTCAGCATTTTCACCGGATCTTCCGCTTTGTCAAGCAGGTCGTTGATTGAAGCCATAGTCATGTCGCGCAGTCTTTTAAAAATTCCCATTTGTAAATTCCTCCTAGTTTTGAAAATCGTCTATGATTGGGTATTGCAAATTCTTTTTTGGTCACCGGTGCTTACACTCATTACATACGCAAATGCTTAAGGCGGAGTTTCAAAAAGTTTTTATTTTTTTATGAGTTATTTCAACTCAACTACAGTGACGCCCGTTCCGCCTTCGTTGTAGTTGCCGATCCGATAGTTTTTCACATGTTTATGACGCCGCAAATAATCCTGCATCCCGGTACGAAGCACGCCTGTGCCTTTGCCGTGTATCAAATAAACTTGGCCGAGGTTGGAAAGGAACGATTCGTCCAGGAACCGGTCGGCCTCGATGAGCGCCTCCTCCAAATTGAGGCCGCGCATATCGAGCTCGGTGCGCACATGATCGTCGCGCGACCTTTTGACAGTCGCGGCGGTTTGCTGCACCGCTTTTTTCGGTGCAGGGGAACCCGTTTTTTCAAGGTCGGCCAAGTTGACCTTCATTTTCATAATGCCGAGCTGCACGATCGCTTCCGTGCTGCTGGCAATTTCCACGACGTGACCCTTCTGGCCGAGGTTCACGACCCGCACTTCATCGCCGGCCTCGATCTGCTCAGGCCGCTTCTTTGCCGCGCGAGCTTCGCGCTTCTCGCGCAGCTCCGGCGCCGCCTGGTCCAACCGGCGGCGCGCCTCCACGAGCCGGTGATCCTTGATGGCACCGGCTTCTTCCTGCGCCATGCGCCGCAGCTCGGCGATGACTTCGTCCGCCTCACGCCGCGCCTTGGCGACGGCCTCGCGCGCTTCGCGCTCGGCTTTTTCGAGCAGCTTGTCGCGCTGCTCGTCGAACTTCNGGCTTCTTCCTGCGCCATGCGCCGCAGCTCGGCGATGACTTCGTCCGCCTCACGCCGCGCCTTGGCGACGGCCTCGCGCGCTTCGCGCTCGGCTTTTTCGAGCAGCTTGTCGCGCTGCTCGTCGAACTTCGCCTTCTGCGCCTCCAGCTCCCGGCGCAGCTCGTCGGCCTCTCGCCGCAGCTGCTCCGCGCTTTGGCGCTCGGCCTCCGCCGTAAGGCGGTTTTCCTCAAGCGATGCGATCATCGATTCGACGCGCTTGTCCTCTTCGTCCACCTGACCCTGCGCATGCTCGATAATCCGGCTCGACAACCCCAGCCGCTGCGCGATAGCAAAAGCGTTGCTTCGCCCCGGGACGCCGACAAGCAAACGATAGGTCGGACTCAGCGTCTGGACGTCAAATTCCATACTTGCATTGATAGTCCCCTGCCGTTGGAAAGCGTAAGCTTTCAGCTCCGTATAGTGAGTCGTAGCGATGATTCGGCAGCCCATTTGATGGATGTATTCTAAAATGGCAATCGCCAGTGCAGAACCTTCGGCAGGATCCGTTCCCGCCCCAAGTTCATCCAGAAGAACGAGGCTCTTCGGCGTCATATCCCGCAAAATGCTAATAATGTTCGTCATATGGCTGGAGAACGTACTTAAATTTTGCTCAATGCTTTGCTCGTCGCCGATATCGGCATAAATCGCATCGAACACACATAACTGGCTGCCTTCCTCAGCCGGCACAAAAAGCCCGGACATCGCCATCAGACTAAGCAAGCCGACAGTTTTTAAGGACACCGTTTTACCGCCCGTGTTCGGTCCGGTGACGATGATCGTCTGATAGTTGTTCCCCAGCTCCAAATCAAGGGGGACAACCGCATTTGCAGCAATCAAAGGATGCCGTCCCCGCTTGATTTTAATAAACCCGCGGTCATTAAGCCTCGGCATCGTAGCCTTCAACTCTCTTGCCAGCCCCGCTTTGGCAAAAATAAAATCAAGCTGCGCAAGCAGCTCCACGTCGGAAACGAGCAATTCCACATTTTCCGCCACCAAAGCTGTCAGGGCACGTAAAATTTTCTCAATCTCGGCTTCTTCTTTTAGCTTGAGCTCTCGGATTTTATTATTCAGCTGAACGACCGATTCAGGTTCAATGAACAACGTTGCACCGGAAGCGGATTGGTCATGAATCATACCGCCAAAATTGGAACGGTACTCCTGTTTCACCGGAATGACATACCGGTCGTTTCGGATCGTTACGAGCACGTCCTGCAGCATTTTTTGAATGGATGGCGTGCGGATCATTTGCTCCAGTTTTTCCCGTACTCTCGATTCCCCCGTGCGAAGTTCGCTTCGAATCCGGCCCAGCTCCGGACTTGCGCTGTCGAGTACTGCCGCATTTTCATCGATACAGCTGTTGATTTTGTCTTCAACAGGCTTGTTTTCAGACAGCAAATCAACCTGTTCCTTCAGCATCGGAACTGAATACTCCTCGTCGACGGCCATAACGAACCTTTTTAGCCTTCTTGTTCCGAACATCGTCGTGGAAATGTCAAGAAGCTCCGCCGGATTGAGCGTCCCGCCGATTCTGGCGCGATGCAAAGCCGCGCGAATGTCACGAATTCCGCCAAACGGCGCATTGCCCTTCAGCCGTTCGATGTTCACCGCTTCATCCGTCGCTTGCAATCTGAGCTTCACTAGTTCAAAATCTCCGACAGGCTCCAAATGTTCGGCAGCCTCCTTGCCGAGAGAAGTCGATGCATGATGACTCAATTTATGTAAAATCTTTTCATATTCCAATGTTTTAATAATCTTCTTATTCAATTGATCTCCATCCCCTTTTCACTATCCTTTATTATAAACCAAAGCGATAATGATTAGCTATGCAGACAATCGTTATAAATAATTCCGCTGCCTATATTTTTTCTGATTTCGTGCATACTAAGTTGTGCACCTGTTGCCAAAAGAAGTACAACCTTCAAGCACCCAATCGGCACCATGACTGTTAGGCAAAACCTTTCTCGCAACAGCTTCGTTTCATATTTACATGAAGGAGGGATGTGGATGCATTTCCTTGGTCATTTGGTCAGGTTCGTTGTATCCGCTGTGGTTTTGATGTTTGTCAGCTGGTTGGTGCCGGGTTTTCGAGTCGGCGGTTTCTGGAGCGCTTTTTTCCTGGCTCTGGTCATTGCCCTTGCCGCTTGGATTATTGAAGGAATCTTCGGCAAAAAAATTACTCCTTTTGGCAGAGGAATCGTTGGCTTTTTGGTGAGCGCTCTTGTAATCTGGATAGCGCAATTCATCGTAAGCAATGTTTCCATAAGCATGATAGGTGCGATTTTAGCAGCTTTAGTCATCGGGATTATCGACTTGTTCATTCCTGTCAAAACCCCTTTCGAACAAGGTGCGGCAGGCAGAGAAAATCGGTAATTGCGAATGCTAAAGTCCAAAAAAGATCGGCCTGCAGCGTATCCATTCGCCGGGTCGATCTTTTCCTTTTCACGAGTTTGTCACTGCTTTTTTGCAAAAGGTCGTGTAAAATGGGTTTTGTACTTAATCCAGTTTTATGGAGGGGTTTACACGATGAAGAAATTACTCGTTCTCGCAATGGGAGTTTGCCTAATCCTCGCACTTGCGGCTTGCGGCAGCAAAGATCAAAAAACAGCCGAGTCGACAAATGGAGCAGATTCCGCACAAGGCACAGCACAAGAAGTCGTAGTTAAAGCAAGCAACTTTAAATTTGATCAAGCCGAGTACCGCGTTAAAAAGGGAGAGCCTGTAAAAATCACCCTTGATAACACGCAAGGCGCTCATGGTATCCAAATCAAAGACTTCAAAGTGAACTTGGACAACAACAAAAAAACGTTAACTTTTACGCCCGATAAAGCCGGCTCATACCCCATCATCTGTTCTATCATGTGCGGATCCGGACACGCTGAAATGAAAGCAACCCTTATTGTTGAATAATTATTCTTTTTCCCACACAGCCTTATCGCTTTTACTGCGATTGGGCTGTTTTTGATTTCACTTATTTAATGGACTTGATGATACCGCAAAAATCGCGGATATTGAAAAACCGAAATACAGGCATCGACCCATTTGGAAAGCAAAACATCCGTATTATGGAGTATAAGCCCGGAACTTTTAAAAATAAATGAGGCCAAGTTAACTGCTCCCTTCAACGGAAACTTCGCCGCGAGCTGTCGAGCAGCAAGCTTTTGAATTAACTCGCTTGATTATGGGAAGTCGCGGCGGTCATTTGTCGTTTAGAAGCTGCCGATTCATTAGCTTTGGGAGAATCTATTCGATCATATCGTTTATGCAAAGCGCATTGAATTTTATTCAACATAAGCCTTGCAGTTCGATAATTCACATCAATTTGTTGTGCTAATGCAGAAGCGGTATAGGTTTGTTCAGTCCGAATAAGCAAGTATATCGCTTTGAACCATGTTAACAGCGGAAGTTTCGATTTATGCATAACCGTGCCTGCGGTTAACGAAACTTGCGTTCTGCATTCTTTGCATTCCAACAAGTTCCTCGTACGAATCCTGAAAAATTCCGTATGATCACAGCGAGGGCAGCAGAATCCATTCCTCCACCGCTTGTTCATTAAGTACTCTACACAATCTTCCTCACTGGTAAACATCCGATCCAAAGATTCCACCGAAAAGTCCATTCTCCGCCCTCCCCAAACAGGAACAAACATTCCCTTTTATTCCATTATACAGAATATATGTTCGTATGTAAAGAATAAATTGCCCCCTATCTCATCGAGCTACATCGTTCTAAAAAAAATTCTGTAGTATCTGCAAAAACTCCGCACCGCGCGCAGTGCTTGGCGTCACCTGACGGTGGTCAACTACTTTTAAAGCAGGCGAAAACCACCATGACGATAAATCGCACGTGTGCAGCTCCCAGTGCGCGTTGTTGCTCTGCATGACGGTGGCCGGTCCACCACATACACCACAATTCTGTAATATCTACAAAGCCTCTTGTCGGTCAGGTAAAGCTGCTGAGCAACCAAAAATACCCCTGCGCCCGATTCCGGGTACGTGTGCAGCTCCCAGCGCGCGGTGTTGCGCTGCTTGACGGCGGTCGGTCGACCACACATTGTGCTTAAATATCAAATACTTTGGAAGTGAGTCGCTTGACATGCCGGATACCAGAAAATCCCACATTCAATGTAATCTTGAATAGATCTGATCTTTGGACCAGATTGGGAACTGGATCGCCTCTTATGTGAAGGGAAGTATTTCAAATAAGGTTCTGGCAAGTGATGGGGTTAGGTCCCATCAATTTAAAGAGATGTGTTCCCAAATAAGGTCTCGGCTAGCGAATGGATGTGTTTCCAAATAAGGTCTCGGCTAGCGAAAGAAATGTGTCTCCAAATAAGGTCTCGGCTAGCGAAAGAGGAGTGTGTCCCGTCAAGTGATTTCGGGTTTTTGTGTGGATTAGTATGTTTTGGTGATTTGGATTTGCTGCGTTTGCTTGGGTTGCTTAAGGCAGGCAGGACCGATGCTTTGTTTTGGTCGTTGCAGCGGCGGCTTTTGGGGGTGAGGTCGTGAAGAGGTGCCGACACTCTGTTTTTGTAGATGACACAGAAAATGCGTTTTGTTGATAAGCTGCCCCCTGTCCCTCGGGTAGGAAAGAGGCAGCTTTTATACGGAGATTCCTTGCTTCCATAATTCTTGGAGTTTTCCGGCAATGCTGGGGAGTTCGTTAATGAAGTAGGGGGCTATAGTTGAGCCGGACAAAAGCTTTTGCAATCCGTCTGACGGGGCTATCGTTAAGACGTTGACGGCAATAACGACGATCAGGAGCGCTTCCGCCAAACCAAGTAGAGCTCCGCTCCAGCGATTGATGAGGTTAAGTCCCGGCGTTTTGGCGATAACGTTCAATGTTTTGCCTATGATGCTTATTGCAAGCCTGGTTCCGAAAAACAGAATGGCGAAGGCCAGCGCATTGAAGATATAAGTATCCAGATTCAGACCTTTAACGATAAATTCATACCGTTGATAGTTCTCGTATGCAGGGACCGGAATTGCAAGGCGCAGGATCGGGGCCACGTTTTTATAAAAGAAGAACGCAACCAGGTAAGCAAGCAAAAAACCGGAAAGCGATACGATTTGCGCAATAAATCCTCTAAAGTAACCGAAAAGCAATCCGAGGGCTACTACTGCCAAAATGATGTAATCCAAGTTATTCATGTGCACGGAGATTACCTGCCGGGACCATCTGTTTCGGCCAGTTCGATCCATTCATTGTATTCGTTCTGCAGTTTCGTGTATTCCTCCCGCAGTTCACGGTATTCAGCCCGTACTTTGTTCAGTTCTCTTTGAAGCGATTCGTCCTGCAGATTTCGCTGCACGAGTTCTTCTCTTTCCGCTTGCACTTGCTCCATGAGCTGCCTTCTTTCATTCTCATACATTTGCCCCATTTCTTCATGATGCTCTTTATGCCGTCTATTCAGATCATTCAGTTGGGCTTGATATTGCTTGATTATGGATTCCATTTCTGCGCCGTGTCTTTGCAGCAAGGCTTCTCTCTCGGAGCGGAATTCATGGGCCGCGGATTCTTTTTCCGCCTGCAGCTGTTGGACCGCCGCTTCTTTTTCTTGCTGATATTGTCTGATGGCAGCTTCTTTCTCTTCTTGAATCTGTCTGACAACAGTGTCTTTTTCTTCCTCGTTTTGTTTGACGATAGCTTCTTTCTCTTCACGGTTTTGTCGGACGATTGCCTCTTTTTCTTCTTGGCTTTGTTTGATGATGACTTCTTTTTCTTCCTGGCTTTGTTTGATGATGACTTCTTTTTCTTCCTGGCTTTGTTTGATGATGGCTTCTTTTTCTTCCTGGTGTTGGCGGATCAATTGCTCTTGTGCGGCCTCCTGACGGTCTTGAAGCTGCTTAAGCTGGTTATTTTGCTCGTTGATGAGTAGAAGTTTGGCTTCGTGCTCCAGTTTTAGCTCATTGAAGTTCTGGAGCAGTTGGTCATACCCTTTCTGTGCTTCTTCATGCTTTGCTTGTTCTTGGCGGAGCAATTCGATTTCCGTGTTTATCCGAAGATGTTCATCGGCCATGTTAACGGCAGCCAGCACGGCAATTCTTTGCGAATCCAGGCGCGGGTATCCTTTGGCGATACGAAACATTTGGTCGTTCACGTGCTCAGCAACGCGCTTCATATAGTTGGTGCTAGTGCTTGCCATGAGTTTGTATTGGTTGCCGTATATTTCAACGGTTATTTTAGTCTTTTCTTCAGCGCTCACTCTTTATATCCTCCCTTAGATGAAAGGCTGGTCCTATCGACAACAATTCGATAAGACCAGCCTGATTTCCTGCCTCAACGCTATAAGTCACACTATTTTCTTAGCTCTGCTTCAAATTGCCGTTCAAGGGCTTGAACGACCTTTGCATGGAGGTCCGTTACTTCTTCATCAAGCAATGTCCTGTCGGCATGGCGATAAATCAATGCGAACGCTACGCTCTTTTTGCCGGCCCCCAGTCTTTCGCCCGTATAAATGTCAAACACCTGGATGGATTCCAGCAGTTCGCCTGCCACTTCGCGGATCGTGTTTTCCATATGACCGACCGGAACGTTTGCGTTCACAACGACAGCTATATCTCTGCCGATTGCCGGGTAACGCGGAAGAAGCTTGTAGGCAATCGAATGGGTTGCCGCGGCCATTAACGGCCCCATCTCGACTTCGAGAACGTAGGTATCGTCAAGATCGCGCTGCTGCTGAAGCGCGGGATGAAGCTGGCCCGCTCTTCCAATAAGTTGTCTTCCCCCTGCGCCATGCAAGTAGAGCTCGGCCGTGCGGCCCGGATGGAAGCCCTCAGGAGCTGCAGAAACGTACTCCAGGTTTTCAATTCCCAAATAATGAATTAGACGATCGAAGATCCCTTTTAGATCAAAAAAGTCGACGGACTCCGATTTTTGCCCCCAATGCGGCTGGCGGCGTTTGCCTGTCATGGCGATTGAAAGAAGCAGCTTTTCTTGCGGCAAAGCGGTCAGGACGGACTCTTCGCTGACAAAAACTCTGGCCATCTCGAAAACAGCCACGTCGTCGTTGCTCCGGTTGCGGTTGTAGCTGACAACCTCAAGCAAATGAGGCAGCAGGCTTGTGCGCAATTGGCTGCGCTCCTCGCTCATCGGCATGGCGAGAGGAATTGGTTTTGCTGCAGGATAGAGGCCTGCAAGCAGCGAATTTTGATCGGGGTGCGTGAAGGAATAGGTAATAACTTCATGCAACCCGCTTTGTGTCAGGAGATTACGCGCGATGCGGCGGATCGACTGCTCTTTGGTCAATGAGCCGGGAGTCGTTACGCCGCTCATGAGTGTCGTCGGGATGTTGTCGTAGCCGAAGAGGCGTGCAACTTCTTCGATCAGATCGACATCCCGGGTAATGTCTCCGCGGCGGCTCGGAACGTGAACGAGCAGCTGTCCGTCGTCCGTCTTAACGAAGGTGAAACTGAGACGCTCCATGATTTTCTCGATCTCGGCCAGCGTCAGTGCGGTGCCGAGATAGTTGTTGACGCGGTCCACCGCAAGCTCGATACGGACCGGCTGGTGCGATCCGGCGACGGCTTCGACGATGCCGTCGGCAACTTGGCCCGCTGCATACTGAGCCATCAGGGCCGCAGCGCGGTTCAAAGCCGGAAGCACGGCCTCCGGGTTGACTTCTTTTTCGAAGCGAAGGCTTGCTTCGGAGCGCAAGCCAAGCTGGCGGGACGTGCGGCGGACGGAGCTGCCCGCGAATCTCGCGGATTCCAGCAAAATCCGCGTCGTGCTCTCGGTCACTTCGGAGTTGGCGCCGCCCATTACGCCCGCAAGCGCGACAGGCTTCGTGCCGTCAGTGATAAGCAGCATGTGCGGCTCAAGATTGCGCTCCACATCGTCCAGCGTGACCAGCTTCTCGCCCGGCTCGGCAAGCCGTACATCGATGTGGCCGTTGTTCAGCTGATCCGCGTCAAATGCATGCAGCGGCTGTCCGTACTCTAACATCACGAAGTTCGTGATGTCGACGATGTTGTTGATGGGGCGGATGCCCGCGGCCATCAACCGGTTTTGCATCCACAGCGGGGAAGTGCCGATGCGGACGCCCTCGATGAGGCGCGCCGCATAGTGGGTGCACTGCTCCTTCGCTGTGATGTTCACGCTGATGCGGTCCGCGGCTCTAACTGCTGCTGCTTCCGCAGCTTGCAGCGCGGCCTCCGCATCCGGCAGCTTGACGCTGCGGTCGAGGATCGCAGCGATCTCGTGCGCCACTCCGATCATGCTTAGTGCATCGGAGCGGTTCGGGGTCAGATCAAGCTCCAGCACCTTGTCGCTGATCGCCAGAACTTCAAGGATAGAGCTGCCTACAACGGTATCCTCAGGAAGGACCAGAATGCCTTCCTGGATTTCTTTAGGCAGCAATTTGTCGTTCAGCCCCAGTTCTTTGGCTGAACAGATCATGCCTTGCGACTCCACGCCGCGCAGCTTGGCGCGCTTGATTTGCAAGCCGCCCGGCAGTTCGGCCCCTACGAGAGCTACGGGCACTTTTTGCCCTGCGGCTACGTTTTTTGCGCCGCAGACGATTTGCAAGTCTTCGCCTTGCCCCGCGTCGAGGATACAAACGCTGAGCTTATCTGCGTCCGGATGTTTTTCGCGCGATTTTACATAACCTACGACTACGTTCGTCACACCTTTGTTGCGATCCTCTACGATATCAACTTCAATCCCGCTGCGGGTCAGTTTTTCCGCCAAATCCTCCGCCGTATAGCCGGATACGTCTACATATTCCGATAACCATTGATAGGATACCTTCATGGTCTCATTCCTCCTTAAAGTTTTGCCGCTGCAAATTTTGCATGGCAAGCATAAGTTTCACTTTATGCCTACACGTGCAAGAATTGCTTCAAGAAACGCAAGTCGTTCGTATAAAAATGGCGAATGTCCTCGATGCCGTATTTCAGCATGGCGATCCGTTCAACGCCCATGCCAAAGGCAAATCCGCTGTACTCCTTCGGATCGTATCCGCCCATTTCAAGCACTCTCGGGTGCACCATGCCGGCGCCAAGAATTTCAAGCCAGCCGGTTTGCTTGCACGTTCTGCATCCTGCGCCGCCGCACATGGCGCAGCTTACGTCCACCTCGACGCTCGGCTCCGTGAACGGGAAAAAGCTCGGGCGCAGACGGATTTTGGTCTGCTTGCCGTACATTTCCTGAACGAACTGCAGCAGCGTTCCTTTCAAGTCGCTCATCCGGATATTCCGGTCGATCACAAGACCCTCAATTTGCGTAAACATGTGCGAATGGGTCGCATCGTCATCGTCGCGGCGGTACACTTTGCCCGGGCAAATAATTTTGATCGGCACTTCGCCCTTGCGTTTTTCCATGGTGCGGACTTGCACGGGGGAGGTCTGAGTGCGCATAAGAATTTCTTCCGTAATATAGAAGGAATCCTGCATATCCCGGGCCGGATGATCTTTCGGCAAATTCAGCGCTTCAAAGTTGTAGTAATCCTGTTCCACTTCCGGACCTTCCGCCACGGTATAGCCCATCCCGATGAAGATGTCCTCAATATCCTGAATAACTTTGTTCAAAGGATGAACGGCCCCTTGCTGCGACGGACGGCCCGGCAAAGTGACGTCGATCGTCTCGGCGCGGAGACGGTTGTCGGTTTCCTGCTGCAGGTAGGCCGCTTGTTTTTGTTCAATTACGCTTTCAATGGCCGCGCGGACATCGTTGGCAACCTGTCCGATGACAGGGCGCTCTTCAGCGCTCAATGCGCCCATACCGCGCAAAATTTCCGTTAACGGTCCTTTTTTGCCCAAATATTTGATTCGCAGGTCGTTCAGTTCCTGCTGGCTCTGAACGCTTCCGAGCTCTTGCAGCGCTTCCTGCTTTAAAGCCTCTAACCGCTCTTTCATCGAAATCCCTCCTGAAATTAGTCCCTCAAACGCAGAACCTTTAATAAAAACACAAAAAGGCTTTTCCATCCCCGGACAAGGGACGAAAAAGCCGTGGTACCACCCTAATTAGACCCGGACTTGTTATGCACAAGCCGAATCTCACTTCATTGCGGATAACGGACGAACCGTCCGGTTCTCTCTACTGAGGCCGTGGCTCCATAAGCCCAACCTGTTCAAAAGACTGCTCGGGAGCGAACTTCGGCAGCCTGATTCCCGGGGCAAGCTCTCAATCTTCGGCTTTCCCTCCCTGTCAAGAAGCACTGCGTACTCTTCTCCGTCAAAGCATTTGCTCGTATATTTATGAGTAATTATATGCAAGATACGCCTTATATGCAAGTGGGCATTCTTCATAATCGAGTTAAAAGGTTTGACATATGCTGCGAAGCGGCTTATAATTTATTTAAATCATTTAAATATTATATCATTTAAAATTTAACCATTATAACAAAGGAGGACTGCTATGGACGAGTCCATTCACGCATATACGGACCGGTTTCGGACCGCTTTTGAAATGACTCACCGCAAACTGGGCCATGCCGTACTTTCGAAGCTGGAATTTGATATTACGGGGCCTCAGTATTTCATGCTTTTTATCATTAAAAAAGAAGGCCTCATCAAGCAAACCCAGCTTTCGGACAAATTAGGCGTCAAGCCCAGCGCGATTACAGTGATGATCGACCGGCTGGTTCAAAACGGTTACGTCATTCGAAAACATCACGAAACGGACCGCCGTATTGTGCTTGTCGAACTGACCGAGTCGGGCGACCAAATCGTGCAAAAAGCGATGGAAGTTCACAAGGAAGTCTCGGCGCAAGCTTTATCGCAGCTCTCGTCTGAAGAGCTTGACATTTTCGTCAAGTCATTTGAAAAAATCGCTTCATACTTCGCCGTAACAGTCTGAGGCATTGAAAACAAGGAGTGAGTAGAGTGGAAAACAATCATACGAAGACATCCGGTCCGCTTGAAGAATCCGCATCGCCGGCCGTGAAAAACCGCGGCCTTTTGTTGACAGGCTTGATCATCGCCATGCTTTTCGGGGCGTTGGACGGAACGATCGTGGGCACCGCGATGCCGCGCATCGTCGGGGAGTTCGGCGGTCTCGGCCTGATGGCCTGGCTGACGACTGCGTATATGCTGACCTCGACGGTCGTCGTGCCGATCGCGGGCAAGCTGGCCGACCTGATCGGCCGCCGCGTCGTCTATGTGACCGGGCTGATTATTTTTATCGGCGCCTCCGCCCTGTGCGGAATGGCTCAAAATATGACGGAACTGATCTGGTTCCGCGGCTTGCAAGGAATCGGCGGCGGCATTATGATGCCGATGGCGATGATTATTATTGGGGATTTGTTCAGCGGCAAGCAGCGGGCCAAATGGCAGGGCGTCTTCGGTGCGATCTTCGGTCTGGCGACCGTAATCGGCCCGCAGGTCGGCGGCTGGATCGTAGACTCCCTGAGCTGGCGCTGGGTCTTTTACATCAACCTTCCCGTAGGTATTCTCGCTACTGTTTTGATCGCGATCGCTTTGCCTAAGCACAAAGCTGCCGGCAATGTAAAATTCGACGTGCCCGGCATCGTCACCATGATTATCGGCGTCGTCAGCCTGCTGCTCGCTTTAACTTTCGGCGGCAAAGATTACGCCTGGGCTTCCTGGCAAATTATCGGCCTGTTCGCCATTGCCGTCGTATCGCTAACCGCCTTCGCCTTTATCGAAAACAGGGCCGAAGAGCCGATCCTTCCCGTCCGCCTGTTCAAGAACAGGACGTTCACAACGATCAACGGCGTCGGGTTTCTGATGTCCGTCGGCATGTTCGGCGCGATCATGTTCGTCCCTTTGTTCATGCAGGGCATCGTCGGCATCAGCGCCTCCGCTTCCGGCACCGTGATGACGCCGATGATGATCACCATGATTATCGCGAGCATGGTTTCCGGGCAGTTCATTCACAAAGTCGGCGTGCGCAGACAGATGCTGATCGGAATGATCATTATGGCGGCCGGTTTCCTGCTGCTCGGCACGATGGGCATGGATACGACCAAACTGACCGCTTCCGGCTACATGCTTATTCTGGGTCTTGGCATGGGGCTTGTTATGCCGATTCTTACACTCGCGCTGCAAGAAAGCTTCCCCAAATCCGAGCTTGGGGTCGTAACGTCTTCGAGCCAGTTTTTCCGGCAAATCGGCGGTACGTTCGGGATGACGATTCTCGGCGCAATTATGAATCATAAATCGACAGTGCTGCTTGAAGACAACTTAATTCCCGTCATCAAACAGCTGCCTGCGCAATCCGGCCAAATGGCCGGCCAGTTGACCTCGATGATCCATACGAATCCGCAAGGGCTGTATTCTTCGCTGCTCAGCCCCGAGACGCTGGCCAAGATGCCTAAAGAATTCGTGGACAATTTGCTGCCGATTATCAAAAATGCGCTTGTCGCTTCGCTTCACCAAGTATTTTTTTACGGATTGGTTTTCGTGCTGCTGGGCGCCGTCGTTACTTTCTTTATCGGCCCGATCAAAATTTCCAACCCAAAATCCAAAAAAACGGAGGCGGCGGCTCCCGAGCCCGCCTAATAAAAAAAGCTCCCAACCGGATTCCGCCGGAAGGGAGCTTTTTGGGTTTTATTCGATTTTGCCCATATGATTAAGCGGAAGAAGCCGGAATACGGCTTTGCCGATAATGTCTTTTTCCGGCACAAAAGGCGTCGGCCACAAATGCGAATCGTAGCTGTCGTTCCGGTTATCGCCGAGGAAAAAATATTCGCCCGCAGGTACGGTCACTTTGTCAAACGTATAATTCATCGCTTCTTTCACATACGGCTCGTCCACCTTTGCCCCGTTGCGGTACAAAGCGCCGCCCTTCACTTCGATCGTATCACCCGGCAAGCCGATAAGCCGTTTCACATAACGGTCCTTATTGTCCGGCAGAGGAGGCCAGAACACGACGATGTCGCCGAATTCAAAATGGGTGAGCGGCTTCATTTTCTCGACAACCAGCTCGTCCTGCAGCTGTATGGTCGGCAGCATCGACCCGGTAGGGACGCTCATCGCCTGGGCCACGTACGTATTGACGAACAGCGCGAGGACCACCGCAAAAGCGATGCTGGGCACCCACTCTTTGACGAGGGACAGTAGCTTTTTCTTCATGGCTCTCTCCTTTGTGAACATGATAAGTCTTACTGTAAACGATCGCAGCCCGGCAAACATTAATCTGACATAAAAATGTTAAAGAAAGCGTTGTCTTTGACATGGCATCCGCTTTGTCGTTTAATGAATTTGGATACCCTTATAAGGAGAGTGGTCGAAATGAAATACCGCAGACTCGGAAAAACGGAATTAAAGGTCTCCATCATAGGCGTAGGCACCTGGCAGTTCGGTGGAGAATGGGGACTGGAGTTCACGCAGGCGGAAGCCGACGCTATTCTGGACAAGGCGGCCGAACTCGGCATCAACTTGATCGATACGGCAGAGTGCTACGGCGATCACTTGTCCGAATCGTTCATAGGCGACTATTTGTCGCGGCGCAAGCGTGAGGATTGGGTCGTAGCGACCAAGTTCGGTCATCACTTCCACGAACGGTTCACCAGAACCGACGATTACTCCGCCGGAGATGTTGTGAAGCAGTTGGACGCTTCGCTCAAAGCGCTGCGGACCGACTACATAGATTTATACCAATTCCATTCCGGTCCGGACGCCGCATTCGACAACGACGAGCTGTGGACGACGCTGGACAAGCAAATTCAAGCCGGCAAAATACGCCATTTGGGCACCTCTATCGGCAGCAATGCCAACATCCACCAAACGGACGCGTCGACCAAGGTCAACTCGCAGGCGATCCAGGTCGTTTACAACCGGCTCGACCGCGTGCCGGAAGAGCAAGTATTCCCATCCTGCGAGCGCCAGGATTTGGGCGTTTTAGCCCGGGTGCCGCTCGCCAGCGGATATCTTAGCGGCAAATACAAGCCCGGCACCGTTTTCGATACGACGGACGTTCGGCACCGCCACGATCAGGAGAGCACTCGGTTGAAGCTGGAAGAAGTGCAGCGCATCCGGCAGGAAGAGGTTCCCGCGGGCATGGATATGGCCAAATGGGCGCTTGCGTGGTGCCTCAAGCACCCGGCCGTGACCGCCGTCATCCCGGGCTGCAAAAACCCTGAGCAGGTTGCCGCCAATGCAAGCGCCGTCGAGCTGATCAGCGACAATCACCCGCAAGCGTGGAAACAATAAGGCTGTAAAGCAATCGCTGCAGCCGCCCAAAATGAAAACGGCCCTCTGGCAAAAGGGCCGTTTTTTCTAGTACACGATAAAATCCTTATGGTACACGGTTTCGTTATCTTCCATGTCCATTACTCTGACTTCCAAATCCCAGTTGCCGCGGAAAGGCAAGTATGCGCCCGAAGCTGTGTAGCTATATTTGACAAAACCGTAAGACTCCTCCTGCTTCTCATCGGCAAAAGGCTGCAAAGGAATTTGAATCGGAGCGATATCCGTATCGTCCGTATAATGCAGAATCATTTGCACCTGCTTTGGCTTGCCCGCCTTCTCCGGAAGAAACACCTTCGTTTCAAAAGTGTTCGTTCCCTGCGCCTTCGGGCTAATGCCGGAGGTCATGTGCACCTTGTCCCCCATAACGTGCCACACCAAAGGCTGATTGGACGGGATGGGAGCCATGTAGGTAATCAGCCCGACCAAAATTACGATGACCGCCATCAAGGCGAAATCGATTTTCACCCACAAGTAAGCCTGCGGGGCCTTCCGCTTGCGTACATACATGCGGATTACGATTCCGGCGACAATGACCAGCAGGACCGCCCCGATTTTCACGAGCATCAAAATTCCCCATGTCGTGTAAAGCAAGTAGTGCAAACCGGGCAAAAACAATAGAATCGATGCCGCGCCTGTCAATGTAAGAACGATGATCGACACGAAAGCCATTTTCGAGAATGCTTTCACAAAATCAGGCGTCTCTTCGCTGCGTTTGCGCCACTTGACGAGCAGGAGCAGCAGCCCGCCGGCCCAAAGCGCCGCGGCCGCCAAATGAATAAAATCCAGCGTAACCGTTGCGCTGACCGGTGAATAGGACGCGGCATGGCCGCTGAAGCTTTTGGCGGCCAGCAGGGCGAGCGCCCACAATATATCAAGCCAGGCCAGCCTGCCCACGATCGCAAAACCTAAACATGAGAGCACCAGCAGCAGCAGCCAGCTGATCCCGATACTCGTCGCGCTGAACAGCTGCCACAGCTCCTCCGCACCTCCGCCGCCCAGCAGATCCTCGATATGCGTAAAAATCAGCAGCAGCAGCGCAAGCACTTGGGCCCGCTGCAAATTCAATGTCCAGGCGGATAAAGATTTCCGCGCTTCGGCTCCCCCTCTGCGGTCGATCCTTAACCAAACGACCCAACCCGCCAGCGCCAGCACGGCCAAATACCACAGCCCGCGAACCGCGTATTGAATCATAATCTTGTTGCTCCACGAACCGGTAAACTCATGCTGATGGTTGACCTGACCCGCCGGAAGCTGAAGCTTTTCCTCTTGCGGCGGATTGCCGACCGTGATCGGATAGCTGCCCCCAACCGGGTGGCCGTCCTCCGAAATCACATGATAACTGACCAAATAGACGCCTTCGGAAAGCTTCGGCAGCGCAAGGACCATACCGGTGTGCTCCGGGTTCATGACCGCCCTGCTTTTGGTAACTTCGCTGCCTTTGCTGTTGAGCACCTTGATGTAAAAGAGCCCCTCATCCAGTCGTTCATTGAACGTAACGGATATTTGGGCGGGCGAATCCTTCAGCGTACTGTTTGCTTCCGGTACGGCTTGTACCAGCGAGGCATGGGCCAGTGCCTTCTGAGGGGTGGAAATCATCCCCAGAATAACCGCTGCGAATGCCAGCAAAACGACCGCCAGCCGAAGCTTGGCAAGCCGGCGGTTATAACGATTTCTTATCATCATTCAACCTCTATTCCGAAATGGGCTTGCGGCCGGCGAATCCATCTTGCCTACTATGATAATAGCGGATGCTTTCTTCTCCCTGCCGCCAGCACAAAAGCACTTCTTCGCCGTCGATCAAAGCCGGGAAATCAACGAGTCCCATATCGATGTCCTTCAGTTCCACTCCCTTGAGCTGAAACCCTTGAATATGTCCCCGCGCCTCGATCTGAATGAATTCCAGTTCCGCCTCCATAAAAAAGAACGGATCTTCTCCATCCCCGAGCTGCTCTCCCGAGTACTCCTCCTTGCTTTGGCGAAGCGCCCGGTATTTATCCTCGAATTGCCGTTTCAACGCTTGTACGGCCCGCAGTTCCTTGTCGATTGCAGGCAACAGCTCATTCGCCTGCTGCAAAGTAAAATATTTTCCCGACACTTCCGGCACCTCCTACTCTCGATTCTATCAAAAAACCGGCATGACTACGAACCGTGTCCATGCGCCTCGTCTACATGCGTGACCGACAATTCCGCATAACTGACTCCTTTAAGAACCTGAATGCGCTGTTGAAGCGTCCGGAGCAGACGTACTTTTCCCCGAACGACAAGAATTTCAAGACATTGCTGATGATTCAAATGAATATGCATGGTGGAAATAATCTCATGATGATAATCGTGTTGAAGCTCTGTCAGCGTAATCGGCAGGTCGCTCACGTGATGATCGTAGACCATTACAATCGTGCCCGCCACCGTTTCCTCCTCCTGCATGGAGCTGTTTACGAGCAAAGCTTTGCGCACGAGGTCCCGTATCGCTTCCGAACGATTGTCGTAGCCCTGCAAGGCGATCAATTGATCGTATTGTTCGATCAACGACTGCGGCATCGAAATCCCGAAGCGGACTAACGCATCTTTATCGGACATAGAGTGAAGCCTCCTCTCCAGGCAAACTTTTATTGCAGCAAAAAAGGAACGGGCTCGGCTCCCATCCCCTTATTTACGGCAGCTTCATTAAGCGGCGAACCCGTATTTCCAATTCCACCAAAGAGAACGGCTTGGTCATATAGTCATCGGCGCCCATATGGTAGCCTTTGAGCAAATCGTCTTCCCGCTTTTTCCCGGAAAGCATCAGCACTTTCATGTGTCGCTGCGACAGAACGGGATTCGTTTTAAGCTGCTCCAGCAAGTTGAAACCGTCTATTTTGGGCATCATTCCATCCAAAATGCAAGCATCGAACGATTTCTCCAGCAGCATCCGGTAAGCAGCTTCGCCATCCGAAGCAAGCGTAATATCTATAGGCAAATGCTCCAAGTGAGACGTCAAAATCGAGCGCAAAATGTGATCGTCGTCAACGATAAGCAGCTTCTTTCTGGCTGGAGCGTCGGGCGCGGGCTTGGATTCGCGGTCCGTTGCTTCCGCATCCCGGGCGGCGGCAACGCGATTCCTGCCCTGCTGCTTCGCCTGGTACATCGCATTGTCCGCCCGGTCGATCCACTCCTCCATGGCCATGCCTGGCTGCCATTCCGCTATGCCTGCGGAAAAAGTAATGGAGAACGTCTGCCCTTCATTTTGGGCGACGGGATTTTGCCGCACTTTGTCCAAAACGTGCTCCAAAGCTTGTACCGCTTGCCCGACTGAAGCACCCGGCATAGCGATGACAAACTCCTCGCCGCCGAAACGCGCGAGCAAGTCGGTTGACCGCAGATTCACCTGCAGCAAATGCGCCAATCCCTGAAGCACCAGATCTCCGACATGGTGCCCGTACGTATCGTTAATCGATTTGAAGCGGTCGATATCGATAAAAGCAAGCGAAATCGGCGCCGGATACCGCTCAAGTCGTTGCAGCTCCAAACCGATCTGCAGATCGAAATAACGGCGGTTGAACGCGCCTGTCAAAGGATCGCGAAATGCGAGCTGCTCGAAATTTTTCGTCCTTTTCAAAATACTGTAGATCCGCGCCGCCAACTCCTCATACTGAAAAGGCTTTGTTACGTAATCGTCGGCCCCGAGATGAAAGCAGCGGACTTTGTCATTCAAGTCGTCGCGCCCGGAAAGAACAATGAGCGGAAGCCACTTCAACGTCGGATCTTCTTTCAAATATTCAAACAGCTCATATCCGGATTGCGGGTACATGAGCAAATCCAGCGTCACCAAATCATAGTTATGCTCGCGCAGCAGCCTCTTGGCCGATTCAACGTCCGACGCTTCATCGACGATACATTCGTCAAGCTGCAAACGGCGGGTCAAATAAGAACGCAGCACTTCATCGTCGTCGACGAGCAGAAGACGGCTCTTTAACGTTCCGAGCAGCGTGCCGCCTCCCGGCTTTTTCTGTTCGTCCAGTTGAAGCTCCGTCTCGCAAATATCAAGCTCCATGCTCAACTGCAGCAGGGATCGCCGGCTAAATGCAATGTTATCGTCTACGGGGGACAGCATGATCACGGACGACGCATTCTCGCTCGTCATCGATTGGCTCCATTCCCAGCAGTGCACCAGCTCTTCCGCCAGCTTGCCGATCCGGTGGTAGCCAAAAATCGGCGCGCTGCCCTTAAGCGTATGCGCAATCCGGTAAAACCTGGCCACGGGATCAAATTCAGGCTGCACTTGGATTAAACGCAGCAGCTTCTCCATCTGGTCCAACTGTTTATGGAGCTCTTGAACGAACAGCTTCCTGCCCTGCCGCAAGATTCTCGCATCTTTGTCCGACGCATGTTCCTCATTGATGTTGTTCATCGTGTTCGACCACCCTTTATCTTTGAGGAATGAAGTCCTCCCGTATACTGTGTCAGTTTTTCAGCAAATGTCCGACCGTCTCCAGCAATTGAAGCGGACTGAACGGTTTCACAATGTAGGCTGTGACGCCGGCCGCCTTCGCCTTTTCCTTATCTTTGTCGAGCGCCTTGGCGGTAAGCAAAATCACGGGAATGCTCCGGTTGGCATTGTCGCTTTTCCGCAGCCATTCACATACCTCGACGCCGGTTCGCTCGGGCATCATGTAATCCAAAATAATTAAATCGTAAGATTCCTTTTGCAGCCGGTCGATCGCCTGCAGGCCGTCTTCGACCTCCGTAATTTCGTAGCCGTCATCCGATAATGTTTCCGTGAGCAAAAACCGCAGCGCCACCTCATCGTCAGCCAGCAAAATCTTATGCGCAGACATGAATGCTCTCCTTATAACATGTATTCGTGCCAATTATATCATTTTATCCTGTACTTTTTCCACGAACCGCCGGCAATTTCCTTAAGTCCTGTGACATCTTTCCAAACATAGACCCAGCCTTCCCGAAGGCCGCTGATATCCGCCACCCACACGCGTTCGTATTCATTTTGCCCGCCAGGTCCGTAGTAGTCCTCCAAAATGTCCATCGCCTTCAGTCCCTCCTCGGTCACTTCCAGCCACTCGCCGACGACCGTCCCTTCTGAAAAGGCCTCCCGTTCGTCATAGAGCGCAAGAGCCGGATAAGCGCCAACGTCGTACAAACGCCCCCGGACTGCCCCCGGCTGAACGGACAAAACATGCGGCGCCGCTACATGATGATTGCTCTCCCCTGCCAAAAGCGTGCCGTAAACAAAAACCGAAACTATAAGACACCCCTCCTTGCCGAACTTGGGTATGAAATTTACTATACATGTACGTGCACTGCACGAAAAAGTGTCAATAAAAAAAACAGCAACTCATTAGTCGCTGTTTTACGCTTGATTTGTAGTTAATTCACGGGTTTTGACAATAATTTTGCGGATGCTGTCTTCCGAAAGATGGAAAACTTTGATCAGCTCCATGACTGTCGATCCGTTCTGGTACATCCGGAAAATCTCGCGGTTTCTTCGTTCGATAATAATCCGGGTTCCGTTATTTTCACCCCATCCGGCGCGTTTCTGCTCCTTTTTGGGAATGTATATGATCTCACCTTGGATGTACTCCTGTAATTGTTTTAATAGGCTAGGGGGAAGAACGTCCTTGCCGTTCTTGTAACTCATTGATGAAAACCTCCTCAAATATGTCGATCTTAAAAGAATTCGCCTTATTTGCCGCGGTAGTTTTCATCGCCCCTGCACCTCCTATCATTCTGTAAAAAGGAATTAAAAAAACACGATAACGTATCGTGCCTGTTGTTTGTATATTCAATTATACAATAATCAGGTGAATGGTTATTCCACGAATGATATTCAGTTTAAGAGACGAGCACCTCTGCGGCTGCCGCTGCATTCATCATTGCTACCATTGTGTTTGCTGTATTCATGTGTATACTGCACTCCTTTCACCTTGGAATTAGTAAAATGTAACATTTTTATTATATGTTAAAAGCTTCACTCTGTCTACTTGCGATCGAATCTTTATTATAGCGGAGGCCTTTCGGCCTCCGTGAATGATTGCCTCTGCTTACGCAGAGACCACCTCTGCTGTTGTAATCACTTTGATCACTCCTTTCCTGAGGAATCAGCCGGCCGGCTACTCTTCCATTAACTCACAAACCAAAACTTTCCTCAAGCGAAAGAATCATTATAACGAATCTTTATTGGAGGGCTCGGGGAGGAGGGCACGCTGTTTCTCGGCGGACGCCGTTCTGTCGTATCTGCAAAAATCGCCAAGGGGGTTGGGGGAGGGGAGTCAAGATAGCAGGGGTTGGTCAGCCAGGGGAGTAGGAGTTAGCTAGCCAAAGGTGGTAGGAGTTTCCACAAACGATAGGGACTCGGGGGCTCTGCGCTTCTCGGTGAACGCGTTCTGTTGTATCTGCAAAATCACCAAAGGGTGGTGGAAGTTAGTACGTGTGGCGGGCGACTCGGTGGGTCTGTGCTTCTCGGTGGGCGCCGTTCTGTTGTATCTGCAAAATCGCCAGAGGGTGGTGGAAGTTAGTACGTGTGGCGGGGGGCTCGGTGGATCTGTGCTTCTCGGTGGGCGCCGTTCTGCAGTATCTGCAAAATCGCCAGAGGGTGGTGGGAGTTAGTCGGGATGGTGGGAGTTAGTTAGCCAGGGGGACGAAGGTCGAGCTTGGCGAGAATCCGAATCATGCGTAATTGGGACGCGCTGTTTTTATACGCGTCCCATGGGTCATAATAAACAGTGACCCGATGGTCACTCAGAGTGTTGAGAATTAGGTCCGCCGAAGGGGGACCTGGGGGCAGCCCGTAAAACCTGCAAAAGTGCAGGTTTTTTCCGTAAAAATGGTTCATTTTGGCGAAAAGCCTGCGATTGTGCAGGAATTTTTGATGAAAATGAACCTGAGCCCGTGTTCGCGGTGAAAAGCCTGCACATTTGCAGGAATATTTCGCGGACAGTGTATCCGTCGAGCAAAAGCTGCACTTTTGCAGTTTTTCCCCGCGCTGTCAAATAGGTGTGCTGCCCCCTGGCGCGTGCGAGCTTTTCAACAGTCTGAGCGACCGTAATGCACATACGGTCACTGTTATCGCTCCGCGGCTGGCCCGCCCGGCGTTAAAAGCCCTGCTTCTTCAGCCACGTGCCGCAAAGCTCCGGCCAGGCTTTGGCTTCGGGGTGCGATTGCGCCAGACCGAGCCCGTGCGAACCGCTTTCAAACACGTGCAGCTCGAAAGGCACTTTGTTGCGGCTGAGACCTGCGGCAAACAGCATGCTGTTCTCGACGGCTACGGCCGCATCATCGGCGGTATGCCACAAAAAGGTCGGTGGCGTATCTTCGGTAATTTGCCGTTCGCCCGACATCAGCTCGACAAGCGCTTCATCGGGAGACTCGCCCAGAAGGCTTGTTTTCGACCCTTGATGCGTGTATTCGCCAAAAGTAATAACCGGATAGCACAGTACCATGAGATCGGGACGGCTGCTCTGCCTTTCGATCGGATCGGCCGACTGCGCATCGCCCAGGTCGTAATGCGTTCCTGCCGTAGACGCCAGGTGGCCTCCTGCGGAAAAGCCCAAAATACCGACGCGCCCGGGATCGATTCCCCACTCGGCGGCATAATGCCGGACTGTGCGAATAGCCCGCAGCACTTCCTGCATAGGCACGGGATGATAATTGGGAGCGACCCGGTAATTCAGCACAAATGCGGAAATCCCGAGTCCGTTCAACCACTGCGCGATCGGCTCGCCTTCGTGGGACGCGCGGTTGCGGTATCCGCCCCCGGGACAGACGATAACTGCAGGGCTTGCGCCTTCCCCTGAGACTGGGTAGAGCGACAAGCTCGGACACCCGTCATTGATTTCTCCGCTGGCTTCAAAAGATACGCCAGGCCATAAATCCACTGTTTTCATTTTGGAACCCCCATCGGTTAAAATACGTACTAAGCTAATAATATCGCAACAAAATGATAGAGCAAGCTATATTTCACTCAAGGAGATGATAAGCATGATTGTAGCTACAACAGAAAACATTGCAGGTCATGAAATTACCGAGGTGCTCGGAAGCACGTTCGGCGTCGTCGTTCGGGCGAGAGGGATCGGCGGCGACATCCTCGCTTCGCTCAAGGGGCTGGTCGGCGGCGAAGTGACGCAGTACACCCAGATGGTTGAGGACGGACGGCGCCAAGCCATGGATCGCATGGTGAAAAATGCCGCCGCGATGGGCGCGGACGCGATCGTGATGATGCGTTTCGACAGCGGTGACATCGGCCAGAACATGAGCGAAATCGTCGCTTACGGCACGGCGGTCCGGACGCGCAGGTTATGAATGGGATGTATCCCGTCATATTCTTTTACGGAATCTGGCTGATCGGATTTATCGTTCTTTTCCTTCTGGGCTGGGCTTACTACGACAAACGTTATAAAAGCAGGACGAACGCGGACGATTCTCAGCCGTCCAACGGTTTCGTATGGACGGCTGAAGTTTTTATCGATCCGAAGGACGGCTTTACTTACCGGGTTTATTACAACCCGCGAACCGGCGACAGAGAATATGTCCGAGAGAAGTAAATTATTCGGTAACGACTTCCCAGTTATGATTTAATGAGGCCTCTATCGTTCCTTTTTCCATAATATAAATAGCCAGCAGCTCCGCAACGTCTGTCGGTATATCTTTCACAACGGGTTTATTTTGGAACATCGTATAATTTCCCCCGCCGCCGGCCCGGTAATTGTTCATCACTACATTATAGGATGCCTCCATATCAAGCGGACGGCCCTCATAGTCAAGCTTGACGACTCTTTGGCCGGGCGGGCGGGAAATATTCAGTTTGTACTCGATTCCTTCCCACATGTCATAGTTGTAATGCTGCGGCTTCGGCTCGCTGAATTTGGCGCTTATCCCGATCCGGCCGTCCGGCGCGAGCTCGAAGTATTCCGCGGATTGTTCAAGCGCATCCTTGATGTCTTGACCGGATATGCGAATGACCTTCAGCGTATTCGGATAAATATAGTTCGACACGATATCTCTCATCGTTATATCCGAAGGGAACCCCGGCGAACTATTGTCAAACAATGCCGTATTGGAAATTTTCGCTCCTGACAGCTCCATTTGCACGCGGTTGATGAATTCGATCAGCGCGCTGTCCCGGAGCCTGATTTGCATCGGATCTTTGACCAGCATATCGCCCTTCAGCTTGCCGATCGGCTGATCCAGCCATTTCTGCGTCTTCGCCTCGTACTCGCCCGCCAATCCGACAACGCCCGCATCTGCGTCGACGCCTTGCACGGACAGCAATTCCGACTTTTTGGACAAAATGCTCCATGTGCCGCTATCGTTTTGTTCCAGCTTCAGCTCCACTTTGCCGAGCGCGGCGCCGAGACTTCCGGGCTGAACGATGACGACTCCGCCCACCTCGACTGCGGCAAGGCTGCGGTGCTGGTGCCCCGTCAGAAGCACGTCGATGCCTTCGACCTCCGTACAAAGCCGGTATCCCTGATTTTCTCCCGTCAGAGGCTCCGTAGGCTCTCCGGTCGCAAGATCGCGCTCGAAACCGCCGTGATACGCAGCGACGACGACATCGGCACGCTCTTCTTCCCTAAGCGTTTTTACCCATTTGGCCGCGCTGGCGACGGCATCTTCGAACACCAGACCGCGAATATGGTCGGGATTTTCCCAGTTCGGGATATACGGTGTCGTTAATCCGACAATTCCGACGCGGACACCCTCCGGTGTTTCTTTGACAATATAAGGTTGTCCAAAATAAGGCCGCCCTGTCGCCTCATCGGCGATCGTCGCGCAAAGCCAGGGGAATTCCGATTCCTTCACCGCTTTGTCCAGCACGTCAAGCCCGTAGTTAAATTCGTGATTCCCCGGAACGGCGGCATCATACTTCAAATAGTTCAGACCGAGAACCATCGGATTGACCGGCGTATTGTCCAGCCTTGCATGATGATAGGCAAGCGGCGTGCCTTGGATCAAATCGCCGTTGTCAATGACGATCACATGCTGTTCTTTGCCGCGCTCGGCCGCAATCAAGCTCGCAATTTTCGCCAATCCTACTTCGTTGGGCCCATTATTGGCATAATGAATCGGCAGCAGACTTCCATGCAAATCGCTAGTCTCCAAAATCGTAATCGTACAGCTCCTGCGGTCAGCAAACTTCTCCATTTTTCCACTCCTGCATCTCTAGTTTTTGTGTGCCTTTACAGAAATTTTGTCACTTTAACAAATACTTCACACTATCTTCCATATCAGATGTGTTAATGTTATAGTACTACAAGAGTAGTTGTAAATTAATTAATCGGAGGTCAACAAATGTTAAAAAAGTTTTCTGCAATTAGTTTATCCCTGGTAATGGCAGCGGCTATCGCAGGTTGCGGACAAAAAGAGAACACAACTGCCGCATCAACCTCACCGGCAGCCTCTTCCTCGCCGGCAGCTGCAGCAGCAGGATTCGTACCTAAAGAGCTGAGAGTGCAATTCGTGCCGTCCCAAAACGCCGAAACGCTTGAGGCAAAAGCAAGACCACTTGAAAAATTGCTCGGAGATAAACTCGGCATCCCTGTAAAAGTTTCCGTATCCACAGATTATAACACGGTTATCGAAGCAATGGCTTCCAAGCAAGTAGATGTCGGATTCCTTCCTCCGTCCAACTACGTCGTTGCTCATGACACCCGCAAAGCGGCCGACCTGCTTGCGCAAGCAACCCGCCTTGGCGTTGACGATGCTACAGGCCAGCCTACGAAAGATCTCGTAGATTTTTACAAAGCTATGATCGTTGTAAAAGCGGATTCCCCGATCAAAGAAGTGAAAGATTTGAAAGGCAAAAAAATGGGCTGGCAGGGCGTTACTTCCGCAGCAGGCTACATCTATCCTGGCTATATGTTGAAAAAAGCCGGCGTAGATCCTGTGAAAGACGTAACCGGCGTTCAGTTCCAAGGACACGACAAAGCGGTTATCGCTCTGCTCAACGGTCAAGTTGACGCTGTAGGCGTATTCCAGGATATCCGCGCCAACATGACTAAAGATTATCCGGACATTTTCAAACAAACCCGCGTGCTTGGCTACTCCGACAAAATCCCGAATGACACTATCGCCGTTCGTACGGATATGGATGCAGCATGGAAAAAGAAAATTCAGGACGCGTTCATCGCGATCGGCAACGACCCTGAAGGCCAAAAAGTTATTTTTGACGTATACTCTCACAAAGGCTACGTAGCTTCCGACGATGCCAAATTCAACATCGTTCGCGATGTTAACAAAGAAATGGGCTTGAAATAAGCCGAATTCGCAGCTCAAGCAAAAATGCCTCCTACCGGACCTAAAGGTCTGGTGGAGGCATTTTGCTGCTTCTTAAGTCCGTGCCAGCTTCTTGGTGAAGAAATCGATTGGCGTATTTCTGCGGCTTGCCGCCGTATTCGTAACGGGACCGGACGTATCCAGCACCTCGATTTCCCGAATACATTCGACGGGAATTAGCACATTGTCGATTTTGATGAGTTGGAAGGCTTTGTAATAATTCGAGATAGTGCCTACGAGGGTGTTATTCCCGCACGTAATTTTGACCTCTTCTTTACCTATTATGAGCCATTCGAACATCAACTTTTCACCTCTCTACTAATATATGACAAGTTCATGACGGTATTCGTTACGGATTCCGGGAAAATTTTTAATCCATGTTCGCGCAAATCCTTTTTATCAAGTAGAATAAGGATAGGCTGGCAGTAAAATGCTTTGACAGCATTTCTTATTTAACTTTATAATAGTTTTAGAATTATTATAAAGTAAATCCTTTTCAGTAGCTGAAAGGAACCAACCTTATGGAACAACAAACCATGAACGCAGCGATTGATAAAATTAAAAAACTGCTGACCGTCAAAGGCTTCAAATTGACGCCTCAGCGCGAAGCGACTGTTCAGGTGCTGCTCGAAAACGAAGACGACCATTTGAGCGCGGAGGACGTCTATATTTTGGTGAAGAGCAAATTTCCCGAAATCGGGCTCGCCACCGTTTACCGGACGCTGGAGCTGCTCAGCGAGCTGCACATTGTGGAAAAAATCAATTTCGGCGACGGCGTAGCCCGCTTTGACCTGCGCAATGAAAGCCAGGCCCACCATCACCATCATTTGATTTGCGTCAAATGCGGCAGCGTCGAGGAAATTAAAGACGACTGGCTGCTGCCGCTTGAAGAGCGGCTGGCGCAGGAGTTCCGCTTCAAGGTGCTGGATCACCGGCTTGATTTTCAGGGAATGTGCCGCAACTGCCAAGCCAAACAGCAAACATAAATGTTTCTGCAAAAAAAGACGCCCCATTCCACTCGCAAGTGGTGTTGGAGGCGTCTTTTTCATAACGTTCGGGGCGGGTCACACAATTCGTTTGCGCAGCGCTCCGGATATATAATCGATAATCGAGACGGTGACGACAATCCCGATCAAAATGATACCTACGCGCGGCCAGCCGCGGGCATTGATCGCAAAGATGAGCGGCGTACCGATCCCCCCTGCACCGATAATACCGAGCAGCGTCGCGGATCTGACGTTGATTTCGAACCGGTACAGCGAGTATGAGATGAACTCGGGTATGACCTGCGGGATGACGGCGAACGCCATCGTCTGCCAGCGGTTCGCTCCTGCGGCCGTCATCGCTTCCACAGGGCCCATGTCCATGTTCTCGATGCCCTCGGCATACAGCTTGCCGAGCATCCCTACCGAGTGAAGCCCCAGCGCCATAACCCCGGCGAACGCGTTCGGGCCCACGGCTTTAATAAAGATCAGCGCCATGATCACTTCCGGAATCGTTCTGACGACGCTCAGGAACAGCTTGCCGCTGCCTGAAAGAAAGCGGTTTTTGACCATGTTCGACGCCGCCCAGAAGGCGAATGGAAGACATACGACGGCTGACACGAAGTTGCCCAGATACGAAATGGCCAACGTCTCAAGCAAGGTGCGGATCAAGTCTTCTCCCTCGGGGATATAAACGTACGACCAGTCGGGATGAAACAAGCCGCTCAGCATCGATTTCGTCAAAGTCCACGTTGTCGGCTGGAATCCGGTCAACTCCAGACCGGTCAGTGCCCAGATGAACAAGCCGAACACAACGAGCCAGCCTATCGCCGTATTCCAACGCGAGCGGGAAGGCGAAACCGGCCCTTTGCCGCCCTTCAGCAAGTAAGTGCGGATGCGCGTGCTCACGGTGTCGATCAGCACGACGATAATCAACGTATAAATGACGATGGAGCAGGCTTGATCGTAGCGGAACAGATCGAGCACGTTTTTCAGCAGCAAGCCGATTCCGCCCGCTCCGACCAGCCCGAGAATGGCTGAAGCCCGGATGCTGACTTCAAACGTATACAGCAGGTGGGCCAAATAGGTGGGCGCAACCTGCGGGAGAACACCGAAGCGGATCAACTTGAGCTTGTTGGCGCCGACGGCTGTCATCGCCTCCAGCGGACCCGGATCGATCGACTCGGTCGATTCGTACGCCAGCTTCGACAAAATGCCGAAGGTGAAAAAAATAAGCGCCAGCGTACCTGCCGTAGGGCCGAAGCCGACGAGAACGGCAAACAGCGAAGCGAAAAGCAAATCGGGAATCGTACGAATCAGATTCATAATGAGACGGGCCGGGTAAAACAACCACGGTACCGTGGTTATGTTGCGCGCGGCGAGCAGCGCCATCGGAAAAGCGAACAATGCCCCGATCAGCGTGCCGAGCACGGACATTTGGATCGTTTCCCTCATCGGCTTCCAAATATCAGCAAAAAATGCCCAATCGGGCGGGAACATTTCCCCAATAAATGAAGTAATTTGCGGCGTACCTGTGATCAGCTTGGTCAGCGTAGCGTCGGTTCCGTATGCACTGGCAATCAGCAGCCCGACCATGATGACCAAAGTCAGATAGAACTTCATGCGGGAAGGTTTGGCGATAGTTCCGGTGCTCATCCTCCCTGCCCCCCCAACAGCTCGTCTTTATCGATCGGGCGCCCGTAAATTTCGGAGAATTTGGCATCCGTCGCCTCGGCTACAGGGCCGTCAAACACGACCTGCCCCGCTCTGAGGCCAATAATCCGGGTCGCGTACTCCCGGGCCAAATCGATAAAGTGCAAGTTGACAACGGTCGTAATGCCGAGCTCCTGATTAATCCGCTTCAGGTCGTCCATCACCTGTCTCGTTGTGAGCGGGTCCAGCGATGCGACAGGCTCGTCCGCGAGAATGATTTTGGCTTCCTGGGCGAGCGCCCGGGCAATGGAAACGCGCTGCTGCTGACCGCCGGACAATTCATCGGCACGCGAGTAAGCTTTTTCCCGGATATTTACCCGTTCCAACGCTTTGAGCGCAAGCTCTATATCTTCTTTCGGAAACAGGCCAAGTACGGTGCGGAGCGTGGAATGGTAGCCCACACGGCCCGACAATACGTTGCGCAGCACCGAAGACCGTTTGACCAGGTTAAAGGTTTGGAAAATCATCCCGATATCTCTGCGCATGCGGCGAAGCTCAGCGCCGGAAGCTTTGGTGATGGATTTGCCGTCAATTAAAATTTGTCCGTCCGTAATTTCGTGCAAACGATTAATGGATCGGAGCAGCGTTGACTTGCCGGCGCCCGACAGACCTACAATGACAACGAATTCTCCGGGATGAATGGTAAGATTGATATCCTTAAGACCTACGGTCCCATTCGGATACACTTTGGAAATGCGTTGAAACTGAATCATACAAGTCCTACTTTCTTTTGAGTGGTGTCTGAAATAATCCATCTGTAAATTCCACGAAATTCGCCAAAATCCTTTTTTCTGTATCTCCTTTATAAAAAATTCATATTCCATTGTTCACCGGCACAAAAAAACGGCGGGCTTTGCAGCTCCGCCGCATACCGCCGACTTTTATTACACCTTGGCGCCCCAGCGCTCCTCAATGCGCAGTCCTTTCCAAATGGTGACGGAAACCGCCCAAGCCAGTACGAACAGGCCTACGAGGATATAACCGAGCATCCCGAAGTCCAGTTCCTGCAGCCATGTCCAGAAGCCGCCCTCCAGTCCCGCTTCCTCCGACAGCACCTGACCCAGCTCGACAGCCCCGATCACCAGCGCGGCCAAAACCGCTACCGCCGTGACCGTCAAGTTGTAATACAGCTTGCGCAGCGGCGTCGTGAAAGCCCATCTGTACGCTTTGGTCATGAACATGCCGTCCGCCGTATCGAAAAGGCTCATCCCCGCCGCAAAGAGCAGCGGCAGCGAGATGACGCCGAAGAACGGCATCGCCTCTTTGGCCGCGCTCGCGGAAATCGCCAGCAGAGCAATTTCGCTGGCCGTATCGAAACCCAACCCGAAGAGAAATCCCAGCGGGTAAACGTGCCAGCTTCTTTTAATGAAGGAAAAGAAAGGTTTGATCAGCCTGGTGATGAGTCCCCGCGATTCGAGCAGCTTTTCAAATTCGTCCTCGTTGTGCTCGCCCTTGCGGTATTTTCGGAACAACTGGAACAAATTGACCAGAATGATCAAATTCAGCAGACCGATGATGACCAAAAAGCCCCCGGACACCGAGGCCCCGATGACGCCTCCGACCCGCTGCAGCCAGGGCAGCTCGCGCGCCGCCCATTGAACGGACCAGGCAGTCGCGATCGCCATCAAAAATACGACGGAGGAATGCCCGAGAGAGAAGTAAAATCCGACTCCCAGCGGATTGCTCTTTTGCTCGAGAAGTTTGCGGACGGTGTTATCGATAGCGGCAATATGGTCGACGTCAAAAGCATGGCGCATGCCGAGCGTGTAAGCGAGCAGCCCGATCGCCCAAAAGGAAGGATGATCCTTGGCTACGCTGTACAGCCCGAACAATCCTATAATATGCAGCAGGACAACACTGACGGCGTACCCTGCCCAATTTCTTTTTTGTTGAAATATGCCATTCGGCATCGCGGCTCCCCCATCCTTTTCCAATCGTGTTACAAATCATTAATAATGTAGCACAAGAGTAGGCGAATGAGAAGCTTGTTTCCGGGATTTTGTGAAGAAAACCAACATTTCTCCTGCTATAATAGAATTCATGCCAAATATTTGTCAGCCATAAGGAGTTGGCCCTATGTCCCTAAATATTCTCAAGCTGTTTACGATTTTTCTGCCGGTATTGATCATCGGCGGCTTTGAGTATATCCGCCATGAATTTTTATTGAACTATTTGTCCATGGAAGCCGGCAATTTTGCGATTACGCTCATTACGCTGCTGCTCTCCTACCTTTTTGCCTCCTGGATGTTCCGGAGCATTACGCGCATTAACGAAAAACTTGCCGCCGGGGAGGCCCGGAGAGCCGTGTACGAAGAACGCGAAAGGCTGGCGCGCGAGCTGCACGACGATTTGGCGCAAACGCTCTTTTTCCTGAACGTGAAGCTGAAGCAGGGCAAACTGGAAGACGCCAAAGCCGCCGTCTCCGAGATCGATAATTCGCTGCGGCAGGCGATTTTCAACCTGCGGACTCCGCCCGAAGAAGGCACCGCCTTCATTGTGCGCATCCGCAAATGGCTGCAGGACTGGCAGGCCGTCACCGGCATCAGGCTGGAGGAGCATATCGCCATCGCCGAGCAAAGCTTCGGCTCCGGGGAAGAGGTGCAGCTCTTCGGCATCATTCAGGAGGCGTTTACGAACATACGCAAGCATTCCAAAGCGTCGGAAGCCGCCATCTCGCTGACCGCTTCACCGGCGGAATGGCGCCTGCACATCGTTGACGACGGATGCGGTTTGCAGCAGCAAGAGCCGGCCGGCAAAAAATACGGCATCGAGCTGATGCGCAAGCGGGCCGCCGAATTGAACGCGGCGTTCGAAATCCGCTCTGCCGAAGGCCGGCCGGGCACGGAGCTTATCGCCGTCGCACAAAGGAGGAAAAGCCAGTGATATCGAAGCAAGCTTACCGCGTCCTCATCGCAGACGACCATCCGCTCGCACGGAAAGCCGTCCGCAGCATGCTGGAAGGAGAACCCGAGTTCTTCATCGTAGGCGAAGCGGCTAACGGCGAGGAAGCCGTCACGCTGTGCGGGGAAGTTCAACCGGATGTCGTGCTCATGGATATTCACATGACTCCGGTCAACGGTCTGGAAGCGACGCGGCGCATCAAGCAGCTGTACGGACATATCCGCATCGTCATGCTGACCGTCTCCGATGACGTTGCCGATCTGTTCACGGCGCTCCAGTTCGGCGCGCAGGGCTATTTGCTGAAAAACATGGACCCTGACGAATGGCTCACCTACTTGCACGCGCTGCTTGACGACAATTCCGATGTCGCCCGGCAAATGGCGGACAAGCTGTTTCACCGCTTCCGCGCCCCGTCGGGAACGCAGCCGGACGGTCCTCATCCCGGCATGCTGACCTCCCGGGAGCAGGAGATTGCCGCCTACGTGGCGGCCGGGGACAACAACCGGCAGATCGCCGAAAAGCTGCTCATATCCGAACATACGGTCAAAAACCATATGAAAAATATTTTGGAAAAGCTGCAGCTCGAAAACCGTGTACAGCTTACGGCGTTCGCCGTCAAATTCGGCTTGACACGAAAAGGACAAAACTAGCTGCAAAAATAGCCCAGTTGAGTCATACTGTTTTGCTTGATATTCGCGTAAGATGGACATCATGGTGAAAGAGTTGATTCGAAAGGGGATCCCGTATAGTGTTTAGAAAGATCATGGTTCATGCAGTTGTTTTGCTCGTTTGCTCGATGCTTTTCGCTGGAATCGCCAGCGCCCATGTGACAGTGCTCCCTAGCGAGACTACGCAAGGTTCGTACGAAAAGTTTACCGTTCGGGTGCCGGTAGAGAAAGATGTGGCGACGACAAAAGTGGAAGTCAAATTCGCGGTAGATTCGGTCGCCATCTCCCGCTTTGAGCCGAAGCCAGGCTGGAAATACGATATCGCCAAGGATGATTCAGGCAAAATTACAGGGGTCACCTGGACCGCTACCGGCGAAGGCTTGGCGAAAAACGAGTTCGGCGAATTCAGCATGCAGGGAAAAGTAGCGGATGCCGCTACGCAGATCGTTTGGAAAGCTTACCAAACGTATCAGGACGGCAGCGTCGTTGAATGGGTCGGAGCAAACGGATCCGACAAGCCCGCTTCCGTGACGACAGTGAAGCCCAAACCGGCCGGAGCGGCGGCCGACAGCCACGGCCATACGGCCGCTGCTGCAGAGGCGGCCCATGACGGAGGCGCTTCCTCCTCGAATACGGCGCTGTATGTATCCATCGCGGCTGTTGTGCTCGGCGCTTTGTCACTGATCGTCTCCTTGTTCAAAAAGCGCGCTTAACGAAAAAACAAGCCCTGACCGGCTCTGATATGCAGAGCGGCCGGGGCTTGTTTGTTTAGCTGATGACGACTTCCCATTCGTGAAGACGGCACTCTCTGGCGCCGGTTTTGACGAATGGGTCTTCACCCGCCAAAGCGGCGGCTTCTTCCAGCGTCTCGGCCTTGTAAATGACAAGGCCTCCGGTACCGTCGGCAAAGCGCCCGTTGGCGAAAATTTTCCCTTCGCCCCGGCATTTTTCCAAATAAGCCAGATGATCGGGGCGATACTGCTTGCTAAGCTCTTCGTCTTTCATAGGCAAAAATGCGGCAAAGTATTTCATAGACTATTCCCTCTTTCTGTCGTAGACGCGAAATTCGTACACGTATGGATTTTTTTCGTTTTGCTCCCCTTGCTCGCAGGAAACAAGCTCCCATTCCGACAAATCGAACTCTTTGAAATAGGCGTCGGCTTCAAACTCATGGTCGATAAAGGTGATGTACATGCGGTCCGCCTGCGGAAGCAGCAGCCGGAATACTTCCGCTCCTCCGATTACGAACAGCTCTTCTTCGGCAAACCCGTTTACGGCTTCCTCGGCCGAATGTACGATCTCGCAGCCTTCGGCGCGAAAATCGTTGTTTTGCGTCAGGATGACGTTTCTCCGGCCGGGCAGCGGCTTGCCGATGGAATCGTACGTCTTGCGGCCCATCAAAACCGGATGCCCCATCGTCACTCTTTTAAAATACTGCAAATCCGCCGGCAAACGCCACGGAAGCTTGTTGTTGCTGCCGATAGCCCGGTTCCGGTCCATCGCAAAAATAAATGAAATGCTCAAGAGCGAATCCCTCCAATCCTGATTAGCAGCGGCGTTAGACCGCAATCGGCGCTTTGATGCCGGGATGCGATTGATATCCGGCGATCTCGAAATCTTCAAACCGGTAGTCGAAAATCGAATCCGGCTTGCGGTTGATTTGCAGCGTCGGCAGAGCGTACGGCTCCCTTGTCAATTGCAGCTTGACCTGCTCCAGATGGTTCAAATAAATGTGCACGTCGCCGCCGGTCCAGATCAGCTCGCCGACCTCCAACCCGGACTGCTGGGCGACCATATGCGTCAAAAGAGAGTATGACGCGATATTGAACGGAAGCCCCAGAAAAGTATCGACCGACCGCATCTGAAACATGCAGGACAACCGGCCGTTCGCTACATAAAATTGAAATGCGTAGTGACAGGGCGGCAGCGCCATGCCGTCCACTTCCGCCGGGTTCCAGGCGCTGACCAGGTGGCGTCGCGAATCCGGGTTGTTCCTGATTTGCCGGATCACACCCGCGATCTGATCGACAGCTTGTCCGTCCGAACCTAGCCAGATGCGCCACTGCGCGCCGTACACGCGCCCGAGGTTCCCCTCCTCATCAGCCCATTCGTCCCAGATCGTAACCCCGTTGTCATGCAAATACTGAATATTGGTGCTTCCGCTCAAAAACCACAGCAGCTCGTGAACGATCGATCTGATGTGCAATTTCTTCGTTGTCAGCAGCGGAAATCCTTGCTGCAAATCGAATCTCAATTGCCGGCCGAATACCGAAATGGTGCCGGTACCGGTGCGGTCCTCTTTTTGAACCCCGGTGTCCAATATATCTTGAAGCAGTTCCAAATAAGCTTTCATCAGCCACCTCGATTAAACTGTTATGCTACGAATTTTGCCCGTTCTCCGAGACAATTACTACAATTATAGCAAAGGACTTCCGAAACCGACAGTAGTCCCTGGGCATAATTATCAAAGACAGGTGCGTCAGCCGAACAGCATCCGGTATTCTTTGGGGGACATGCCTTCGAGCTGTCTGAACACTTTGATGAAATAGCTCGCTTGCGAAAAACCCGCCTGCACGGAAACCTCGGAGATCGGAAGGCGTGTGGAAACCAAGAGCAGTTTCGCCCTGACGATGCGGCATTCGGCCAAATATTGATTGGGCGTCTTCCCCATTACGGCGCGAAATAAACGCAAAAAATGGTACGAGCTGTATCCGGACAGGCGGGCCATCGTGTCCAAAGTCCAGCGCTGCTCGCACAGCCTGTGGATCGTATCCGCTACAGCCCGGATCGAATGCCGCTTTTCCAAAGGAATCGTCCCGTCCAGCCGCGCGGAATTTTGCAGCAATTTGACCAAAATTTCATAAAGCAGCGCCGAGAGATGCGGCTCGTGCCGGGTTTCGAAGGCGGCGCACATGCCGTACATATCTTCGAACAAATCCTCAAACCGCACTTTCGGCTCGAACGAAAAAAACCATCCGCGCGACTGATCCACCTCCTGCAGCAAAGGCAGCGGCGTCCCGACGTCAAAATGGATCCATCTGATGTCCCAAGGGTCGGCCGCGTCGGTCCCGTATTGCTGAAAGGCCCGTCTAGGATAAAGAAAACCCGTCCCGGCGCTTAAAGGAATCCGTTTGCCATCGTGAAAAACGTAGCCTTTTCCGCCAAAAATCAAATGCAGATTGTAGCTGGACAGCGAGCCTTCGCTCCTGCGCTCCATATGCTGCGGGAAATCGTAATACCGGCCTGTCATGTCCGGGTAACAAACGTAGTGAGGGAACGCGGGTGGCGGTACATAATATTGCTGTTTCACAGGCGTCTCCTTTCACGGGCAAGAGAGCAACATCGTCTTATAAAAGCAGGATTTTATTATATACTGGCAATAATCTTGATTTTACAATGAAATAGAAAGAACATGAAAGCATATTTTTCATATTTGGAGGTTGGACATGAAAAGCGCTGCTGCTTTTGAAAAGTTCGAACTGGGCGTCTGCTATTATCCCGAACATTGGCCGGAATCGATGTGGGACGACGATTACCGCCGGATGCGCGAACTGGGCTTCACGATCATCCGGGTGGCGGAATTCGCCTGGTCGATCTTCGAACCCGAGGAAGGACGGTTCTCCTTCGAGCTGTTCGACCGGACACTCGATCTGGCTCACCGCCACGGACTTAAAGTTATTTTGGGCACGCCGACGGCTACGCCTCCGGCTTGGCTGACGCATAAATATCCTGAAGTGCTGAACGTTACGTACGAAGGCGTCACCCTGCATCACGGCATGCGGCGCCATTACAATTACAGCAGCCCGAAATACCGCGAGCTGTGCGCGCGGATTACGGCGAAGCTGGCGGAGCATTACGCCGGCCATCCGGCCGTCGTCGGCTGGCAGATCGACAATGAGCTGAACTGCGAGATCGGCGAGTTTTATTCGCCGGCGGATCATACTGCATTCCGCGAATGGCTGCAAGTCAAATATACGACACTGGAGCGGCTCAATGAAGCGTGGGGAACCGTGTTCTGGAACCAGACGTACTCGGACTGGTCGCAGGTTCATTTGCCCAGGCCGACGCCGAGTCCCCGGCAGCCGAACCCGCATCAGGCTCTCGACGAGAAGAGATTCATTTCCGACAACACGATCTCGTTCGCCAAGGTGCAGGCCGATATGATTCGCGCAGCGGCGCCGAATCACTGGATTACGACCAACGGGCTGTTCGGGCATTTGGACAATCATCGCCTGACGGACGAGCTGCTGGATTTTTTCAGCTATGACTCTTACCCTCAGTTTTCGACCATCCGCGGCGATCAGGACGACCCGAACCCGCTGCTGGACAGAAGCTGGAGCCTGTCGCTGTCCACAACCCGCTCCATTTCGCCGAATTTCTGCGTGATGGAGCAGCAGTCGGGGCCCGGGGGCTGGGTCAACCGGATGGATATGCCTTCCCCCAAACCGGGACAAATGCGCTTATGGACGTACCAGTCCATCGCCCATGGCGCCGATATGGTGCTCTATTTCCGCTGGCGCACCGCGACCTTCGGCAATGAAATTTATTGGCACGGCATCAATGATTACCATAACCGGCCGAACCGCAGAGTGCGGGAAGCCGGCCAGATCGGGAGCGAGCTTGCGGCCATCGGCCAAAGCATCGTCGGAACCCGCAACGTGGCAAGCGTTGCGATCGTCCGCGACTATGACAACGAGTGGGACGGCGAGTACGATGTGTGGCACGGCCCTTTTACCTGGCTTAGCAATAAAGCCTGGTTCAAAGCGCTCCAGCGCAGGCATATCCCCAGCGATGTGCTGTATTTGCGAAGCGGCACGACCTTGGAAGAGCTGACGCGGTACGAGGCGCTCATTTACCCGCACCCGACCATCATGCGCGACGAAACGGCCGCTTTGCTGAAAGCGTACGTGCTTCAGGGCGGCAAAGTGATCTTCGGCTGCAGAACCGGCTATAAGGACGAGCGCGGCCAATGCTATATGCGTCCTTTTCCCGGCGCAGCCGCAGAACTGTGCGGTATAACGGTCGAAGAGTTTACCATGATCAAAGGCACGCGCCGGCCGACAGCGATGCGTTGGGCAGACGACCCTTCCGCCTTGACGGAAGCGGCTGCTTTTAATGATGTTTTGCAGGCGGACGAGGATAGCGCCGTAGAGATCGCAGCCGTGTACGCCTCCGATTATTATGCCGGCAAGCCGGCCGTTACCAAAAACAAGCTCGGCCAGGGCGAGGCTTGGTATTACGGCGCGGTCTTCAATGAGGACGCAGCGGGCCGGATGATCCGGCTCCTCGGCATCGCCTCCCCCGCCGCCGATTGGCTGGAACTGCCCGAGCAGGTAGAACTGCAAATCCGGCGCGGGGCGGCCGGCAGCTTCGCCTTCCTGCTGAACTACAGCGAAGACGCCGTCACGATCCGGCTGAAACAGGAAAAAGCCGACCTCATTACCGGCAAGCGCCTGAGCGGCGAGTTCCAGTTGGAAGGGTTCGGGGTTTTGATTTTATCCGAATAGGGGAGCCGCTGGACAACACACACAGGGCGATTGCTTGCAGGATGCTCCGCCGTTCGAAGCGCGGAAGCGCGACCGAGGGGCGACGCAGTGCGGAATGCGGAGTGCAATCGCGCCGATGTGCAGCTCCCCAGCGCGTGGTGTTGCGCTGCATGACAGGGGTCGGGCGACCTGAGCACGCGGAATGCGCAGAAAAGCCTGCAAAAGTACATCTTTTTGCGCCTGTTTACGCTTGCCGCGAAAAGTAGCCCCCAGCGCGTGGTGTTGCGCTGCATGGTGGCGATCGCTCGACCTGAGAACGCGGAATGCGCAGAAAGCCTGCAAAAGTACATCTTTTTGCGCCTGTTTACGCTTGCCGCGAAAAGCAGCCCCCAGCGCGTGGTGTTGCGCTGCATGACGGCGGTCGGGCGACTCGAGAACGCGGAATGCCGCAGAAAGCCTGCAAAAGTACATCTTTTTGCACCTGTTTACGCTCGCCGCGAAAAATTCCTGCAAATCTGCAGGCTTTTCGCTGAAATTGGGGGCCCAAGCCCATCCTGACCGAAAATTCCTGCACAATCGCAGGCTTTTCCTCCAAATGGGCCTTCTCCATCGAAAAAGCCTGCACTTTTGCAGGCTTTTCGATTGGTAAGCTACTGTTTCATTTGAGGTCAAGCCACTTGCCGCTGCTGGAATGTTACTTTTTTTGCAGGCAGCTAAGTCTCTGATTGGTATGCGGGAACGCCGTGATGCCGGCTGGGGCGGAGTTTTGCGTCGCTCCATAGTGGCTCAAACAAGCGTCACAAGCCCACTGCGCAAGGGAGCTTGATCGTAAAGGCAGCCCCTCCGCCGGCGGCGTTTTCTACTTGGATGGATCCTCCGTGATTTTGGATGATTTTGTAGCTTACAACCAAGCCGAGGCCTGTGCCTTGGGGTTTCGTTGTATAAAACGGCTGGCCGAGGTTTTTCAGCTTTTCTTGGGGAATGCCCGGCCCCTGGTCGACAATGGAAACGGTGATCACGTTAAGGTCGAGCCCGGCGGTAATGGTGATTTCGCCGCCTTTTGGCATTGCTTCTATCGCATTTTTCACAATGTTAATGAACACCTGCTTCAACTGGTTCGCATCGCACATGACAGGAAGAGGGGCAAAGGTGTATTCCTTAAAAATTTGCACACCGCTCATGATCGCCTGCGTTTCGAGGAGTGCGCTTACATTATTGAGTATTTCACAAAGATCGATGGCCTGCACGGCTTTGACGCCAGGCTTGGCCAGCAAAAGCAGCTCGCCGGTTATAAGCTCAATTCGTTCCACCTCGGAGCGAATGATCGAAAAGTAGTCGAGGTTTTCCGGAAATTTTTGTTGCGCCAGCTGCACGAAGCCTTTAATGGCTGTCAGCGGGTTGCGGATTTCATGGGCGATGCCGGCGGCTAGTTGGCCTACGGCGTTCAACTTATCGGATATCCGCATGAGCTCATCCGTCTTCAGGCGTTCGGTCACATCCCGAAGAAGCACATGAATCGCCGGCTCGGCATCGTCATTGGCGGGAAATCCCGTCGCTTCGACGTCGAGGATTTGTCCGTCCAGTCGGATGACTTTCAGCGGCATCCAACTGCTCGTAAACCCATTTAGCCCGCTGCGAATTCGGGTCTGCACCTGCTGCCGGTAATCGGGATGGGTATATTCCAGCACAGGCCGGCCGACAATTTGCTCGGGACGATCCGCCCCGAACAGTCTCAGTCCTGCAGGATTGCTGTACGCCCATTCATAGCCTTTTATGATCATGAACGGCTCGGGCGAGTTTTCCACCAGCTGCTTGAACGATTTCTCCTGCTGCTTGGTCCGCTCCCACAGCTTTTTAAGCATCGTCATGTCGCGTCCGTCGTTCGCTTGAAGGACGCGTCCTTCCGTATCATAAATCAAAATCGCATCGGAAGAGCGGTTAATGAACGATTCGTATTTTTCTTGCACCGCGAGCAGTTTTTCCTGCTGGTTCTTCATTATAGTTATGTCATGGACAAAACAGATGTAAAAAGGAGCCTCGAGCCCGTACAAATTTTCTTTTTTCATGTCTCCCTGTACGAGTCCCCATACGGTATGTCCTTGCTTGTGGAAGTACCGCTGCTCCATGCTGAACGGCTCCGGCGGGTGTGTGCCGAAGGCAAACTGCGCTTGGGTCAACGGGGCATCTTCCGGATGCGTAAGCGCGTACAAATTCAGGTGCAGCAGTTCCTCTTCCGCATAACCTACGAACTTGCAGAAACCGGCGTTGGCTCTCATGAATCGACCGTCGGGTCCGACGAACATAACGCCGATCGGCATGCAGGCGAACATGTCAAACATCGCTTCATCCAAAGGGTTTCCTTTTGTCGCCATATTCGTACATTCCACCCTCGCTCATGACTTTGATATGTAAAAGTATACAATGGATATCCAGAGATTGGCTATAACATTGTTGTTAGGCACCGACTCCGGCTTATGTGGTAAAATAAAGGAAATCTGTCAGGGCCGTTGCATCTTACACATATCATTTTGGAGGTTTCATTTTATGGAAATCGAGCACAAGCTTGCAGCCGCGCCATCCCGCAAAAATTATTATTATTTGCTGCTGGTGACCTTCGTCGGCTTTCTCGTTTTCGGTTTTTCCGAAAATATTAAAGGACCTGCCATCCCCCGTATTCAGAGCGACTTTGCGCTCAATGAAATACAAATCGGCACCCTGCTTTCGCTCAATTCCTTGGGCTACCTGCTTGCCTGCAGCTTCACCGGCTTTCTGAGCCGTAAAATCGGGCTGAAACTGACATGCCTGATCTCTTTCGGCTCCATGGTCATATCGGGAGTCCTGATTGCGGTTTCGCCGCAGTTTTTGTCGTTCTCTTCCTCTTACTTTTTCATGTACATCGGCAACGGGATGCTGGAAATCGCGCTGGCTATCCTCGGGGCTAAAATTTTCACCAAAAACACCGGCATGATGATGAACCTCGCTCATTTCTTCTACGGATTAAGTTCCATTGCCGCGCCGATCCTGGCTTCCATATTGATGGGCGCCCATTTGGGGGGCGGCGAATTGGGATGGCGGGGCATGTATATGATCATGCTCGCTCTCGCGCTGCTTCCGATGATTCCATCGGTGCTCTCGAAGTTTCCCGGAGACGGCGGCGGCGAAGCGGCGGAACAGATTTCGATGAAAGCCTACGTCCGTGATCCCGTAGCTTGGCTGATCGTCGCTATTCTTTCCTTCGGCGTCGTATCGGAGCTGTCTATCGGCAGTTGGCTGGTCAACTTTTTGGAAAAAGCTTACCACTGGGAAATGGCCGAAGCTTCCGGCATGCTGTCCGTCTTTTTTCTGTGCTTTACGCTCGCAAGGCTGGTCCTCGGACCGCTTACGGACAAAATCGGCTTCGTCTTCTCGCTCATCCTGTTCTCCGCCTTCTCGGGCTTATGCTCGCTCGCAGCGATTGCTGCAGGACCGCCGGGAGCTTTCCTATTCGCTCTGGCGGGCGCCGGGATCGCTCCCATCTATCCGACGGTGATGGCCATGCTCGCCAAGCGTTACCGCAGCGGCAGCGAGACCGCGATCACGTTCACGGTAACGATGATGGGCATCGCCAGCGTGATCGGCAATTTCCTCGTCGGCGCGATCACCGACGGGTTCAAGTCTTATTTTGCCCGCACGGGCGATGCTGAGACCGGACTGGTCGCAGGTCTGCAAGCCGGCTATATATTTATCGCCGCATGCGCGCTTGCGTGCGCGGTAGTGAGCTTCATTTTGTACAGAATGCTCAAGCGGCGCGGCGAAGCCATTTAAAAGCAAGGATGCTTTTCCCCGGTGTGTATGGTATATTTCGAAAGTAGCCGGCTTGAGCTTGGCCAAAGTTCGCAGAGGTTCGCAAACTCCCTCTATAAAAAAACTAAGAAAAAGGTGGAAACCACTTATGACAGCAGGAAGAAGCAGCGAAGAATTGCAGGATATTACACTGCTTGGCAATCAAGGGACCAAGTACGTTTTCAACTACGATCCGGGCGTTCTGGAAGCGTTTGACAACAAGCATCCGGACAGAGCCTATTTTGTGAAATTCAACTGCCCCGAATTCACCAGTTTATGCCCGATGACCGGGCAGCCGGATTTTGCGACTTTGTACATCTCCTATATTCCCCATATTAAAATGGTGGAAAGCAAATCGCTCAAGCTGTATTTGTTCAGCTTCCGCAATCACGGCGATTTTCACGAAGACTGCGTGAACATCATTATGAACGATTTGATCGGCCTGATGGACCCCTGGTACATTGAAGTCTGGGGCAAATTCACTCCCCGAGGGGGCATTTCCATCGACCCTTACTGCAACTACGGCAATCCCGGCACAAAATACGAGGCAATGGCCGAACACCGGCTTATGAACCACGACCTGTATCCCGAAAAAGTCGACAACCGATAAATAGAGCATAGTAAAGATGGGTGCGGGACAGGCGTTCTGCCTGATGCAGGCATAGTCGAAAATTACGACTGTGCTAAGCATCCATGGCCAAAGACGACGGAGCTGTTCGTAATATGGCTTAGCCGCAGGGGAAAACCTGCAAAAGTGCAGGAATTTTCTGTGCATGAGGTTCATTTGGAGGAAAAGCCTGCGATTGTGCAGGAATTTTCAATCAAAATGGGCCTACGCCCTGGTATTCGCGAAAAAACCTGCACATTTGCAGGAATTGTTTCGCTGCGAGCGTGCCGATGGCAAAAAACTGTACTTTTGCAGGTTTTCTCCGCATTTCCAAGTAGATTTGCTTTTTTCTAGCATGTGTGCGAGTTTCTCGAGAGTCTGATTTGCAGCTTTTCCCCACATTTCCAGGCAGATTTGCTATTGTCCAGCGTGTGTGCGGGTTTCTCGATAGTCTGTCTGATTTGCAGGTTTCTTCGCGTTGACAGGAGCGAAAAGCTCGCTCGGTCGATCGGGTATACCGGGTTGGAATACAACATCTAGCGGAGTATTTCGCTTCTGCTAGCGCCGGGAACCGGCATACTGAAAGCGGGCGGCATTTTGCCCGCTTTTTCGGGTTGTCCCGTCCCCGAGGTTCCTGCACATACGCCGCTTTGGTTTCTTTTCCGGCTTTTTGTATAATGACGTATGAGTCTATCCGACGGGGGCCGTGACTTCATGTCGAATCAAAAATGGAAAATTGCCATACTATTGCTATTTGCACTGTTCGCCTTCTTGCTGCTGCAATTTTTGCTCTCGACGATCCGCATCCGGGCCTTGGTCAAGCCGCCCGAAGCCGGTCTGCCGAACGGCCAAGCGGCTCGGCATGTCGTGCTGATTTCCCAGGAAATGGACAATCCATACTGGAGGTCTATCGAGCAGGGGGCCCGAGAAGCTGCCGGGCAGTTCGGACTGGAGCTGGAATATACCGGGCCGAACCGCATCAATCCGGCGGAGCAAATCCGGCTGCTGGAAAAAGCGATCGCGGCCAAGGCCGATGCCGTGCTGGCGCAAGGAATCGGCGATCCGCAGTATCGGCGGCTGATCGATAAAGCCGTTTCGCAGGGGATCGCGGTCATCGCCGTGGATACGGACGAGCCCGGCAGCCGGCGGCTCTCTTACGTAGGCACCGACAATTCCGCGGCCGGCGAGCGGATGGGCGAACTTGTCGCCCAAGCCGCAGGCGGTCAGGGCACCATCGGCGTGATCATCGGCAATGAGCAGGCGTATAATCAACGCCTGCGGTTGGACGGATTTCGATCCGTCATTAAGCGTTATCCCGGACTTGCCGTAGCCGAAGTCCGCTCGTCCGACATTTCCCGCCTCCAAGCGGCCGAACAAGCGGCCGACCTTCTGACGCAGCGCCCGGAAATCGGCTATATGGTCGGCTTGAGCGCCCTGGACGGGCCGGGAATCGCCGAAGCCGCGCGCCGGGTGAAGCCGCGCAGCCTTGCCGTTTTTGCCTTTGACGATGTGAAGGAGACGAAGGACGGCATCCGCCAGGGACAAATCGCCTCCGCCATCGTCCAGCAGCCGCACGAAATCGGCTATCAGGCCGTTTCGCTGGCGAACGATTTTTTTCATGGCAAAGCGGTGCAGCCGCAGCTGTTCACTTCAACCACCGTGCTGGACCGCGTCAGCGTCGGCAGTGAAACCGCCGGCGGAACCGGCGAAACCGGAGGAAACGGACCATGACGATCCGTACCAAACTGCTTTTATTTATTCCTCTGCTGGTGCTGCTGACGAATTCAGTCACTTTCTTTTTGTTCGAAAACGGGAAAGCCGTCCAGCAAAGTTACGATACGAGAATGGACCGCTTTCTCTTATACAAACAGTCCTCCCAAAAAGCCGAAAACATGCTGAAAACGCTCTACAACTACCTTCTGAGCCCTGACGAAAACAGCCATGCGGAGCTGAACGCAATGCAGAGCGAGCTGCTTACGCTGCGCGCCTCACTGGCCGGTCAGCAGAACGCGGCGGTCAATCCGTCCGTATTGGCCGGCTACGCCAACCTGATCGGCACCCTTTTGGAACAGGCGGGGGCGTCGCTGTCCAAAGCCGATTCCCACGAATCCCGCGAGGCGCTGAACCATTACGAGGACGCGGAAAAGACGACCGGCTTTATCCGCGATGAAAGCCAGCATCTCGTCGATTTGGAGCTGAGCTCGTACCAAACCGCCTATCAGGATATTCATGATGCGCAGCAGCGGATGTACTGGCTGGGCGCGGCGGTGTTCGTCGTGAACACGCTGCTCAGCATCGTCCTTGCGGTATGGATATCCCGCAGCATAACGTGGCCGGTCAACCGCCTGGTGCAAACAGCCAGACACATCTCCCGGGGAGACCTGCATACGGATGCGGGGCTGCCCAGCGGGGATGAGCTCGGCTTATTGTCCGATACGTTTCGGCAAATGATCGGCGATTTGCGGGAGCTGATGGCCAAAGAGAAGGAAAGCCTTGAGAAAGACCGGCTTATGAAGGAACTGGAGCTGCAAGCTTTGCAGAGCCAGATCAATCCCCATTTTTTGTTTAATACGCTGAACAGCATTTCCAAACTTGCCCTCATCGAAGAAGCGGAGCAGACCAGCGATCTGATCGTATCCATGTCCAACCTGCTGCGGTACAATTTGCGCAAGCTGGACGAGCCGGCGACTTTGCGGGACGAGCTGGCGCATGTCCGGGAATACATCCGGATTCAGCAAACCCGGTTTCGCGACAGGGTCAGGTTTGAAACGGAGGTCGATGAAGCCGTGCTGAACGAACCGATCCCTTTGCTGACGATCCAGCCTCTTGTGGAAAATGCGTTCGTCCACGGCATTGAAAAGATGGAGCGCGGCGCGGTCATTCGCTTGAGCATTCGCGGCGAAGCCGATGCGGTAGCGATTGAGGTCACGGACAACGGCAGCGGCATGAGCGAGGAAACCCGCCGGTCGATGCTGCAGCTTGAAGCCGGGGCCGGCACTAAGGATTCCGCGGGCATCGGGACCAGGAATGTGTTTAAGCGGCTGCAGTTGTTTTACGGAAGCGGCGACTGGGTGCATATTCAAAGCGAGCCCGGAAAAGGAACGACGGTATCCGTCCGGATTCCGTATCGAAAGGAAGGTGACAGGACGCATGTACCGGATGTTGATCGCGGATGACGAGGCGCTGGAGCGCGAAGGGCTGGAATGGATCATCCAGCGTATGATGCCGGATACGTTCCAGGTGATTCATGCGGAGAACGGACGGCGGGCGATCGAGCAGGCGGATGAGCACCGTCCGCACATTATTTTCATGGATGTCAATATGCCCGGCATCCAGGGGCTTACGGCTCTGCGGGAAATTCGGCGGCGGCTGCCGGATGCGAAATTCGTGATGGTGACGGCTTACGACCATTTTGCTTATGCCCAGGAGGCGATGTCGCTCGGAGTCAAGCAGTACATCGTCAAACCGGCGAGCCGCGAGCAAGTCGTCAAAACGCTGCAGCAGCTGCTCGAAGAGCTGGATACGGAAAAAAGCAAGCGCGCAGAGGAATTGGAGCTGCGGGACAAAGTGTCCCAGCTGCAGCCTTTGGTCGAAAACGAGCTGGCTATGCTTTTCATGGTCGATCAGGTGCTCGATGCGAGCGTGGAGCAGTTGTCCGAGTGGCTGGAATTCCCCATTGACGACGGCTGTGCAATCGTAATCGCTTTTCCGGAGCATCTGCATGCCCGCACGAAGAAAAAGATATACGACACTATCCGGAATTTTGCCAAAACGCACGGCTCATGCATCGTCAGCTCGCTGATCGATCTGCACATGGCTGTTTTCCTCAGAAAATCGCCGGAACTGTCCGCCTCCTTGTGGAAAGCAGAAGTTTTGAGCTTCGGCGAAAAGGTATGCTCCTTGACCGAACGCCAGCTGGAGCTGTCCGTTTCGGTCGGCATCGGGACGGAGCGCAGCGGGTCCGAAGGTTTTCGCAAGTCATATTTTGAAGCGGTATTTGCTTCCACTTGCTATGACCAGGGCGGCCGGGTATGCAGCTTCGATGACCTGAAAGAAGGCCATTCGGACGGGCCGTCCTCCGCCAAAGGCGAACCCCTGTCATCGCCGTCTCCCGCCAGGCAGTCCTACGTCTTGTCCGCGCTGGAGCGCATCCGGGAAGAGCGCGAGCAGCAAACCTTGTCGGTGCTGGACAAAGCGAAAAGCTATATTCGGGACCAATACACCGAAGACATATCGCTGGAGGAAGTCGCCGATTTCGTCCACCTCAATCCCCACTATTTCAGTAAGGTATTCAAGCAGCAAGTCGGCGAAACGTTCATTGATTTTGTAACCGGCTTGCGGATCGAAAAGGCCAAGGAACTGATCGCTGCCGGCTCGGTCAGCCTTAAGGAAGTATGCTTCGAGGTCGGATACAAAGACCCGAATTATTTTAGCAGGGTGTTCAAAAAAGTAACGGGAGTCACCCCGACCGAGTACCGCGGCCAGACCAAATAAGCCCAAGCGGGCGATGTTCACGTCTTGAACGGACGTGGACTTTTTTGTGTTCGGACAGCAAGAATGTGCTAGTCCGGCCGCGTAGGGGGCGATGCGCCGGCAATTGCAAAATAAATGCGGCAAGACCACAAATAAGTGCAGACGATCCCTCCTTTTGCGAACTTTGCGGCATGCTATAATGAACTCGTTTCCGTATGGAGATACTGAGAGGAGTGATCAAAATGGAAGCAGCTGTTCGCATAGAAAACGAAAATGAAAAAATCAGCATCAAGTTTGTAACGCTCGTTTCGATTATCGCCGCATTGGGCGGTTTGCTGTTTGGCTTCGATACAGCCGTTGTCTCGGGCGCGATCGGATTTATGCAGGAGCGGTTCGGCCTGAATGAAGTGCAGGTCGGCTGGGCCGTATCCAGCCTGATCATCGGCTGTATCGTCGGCGCCGCCGGTTCCGGCGTGCTCAGCGACAAGTTCGGCCGCAAAAAAGTGCTTATCGCCGCGGCCTTCTTGTTTATTATCGGCTCGCTCGGCTCCGCGATTCCGGCTACTTTTTCCGGATACATTATAGCCCGGATCATCGGCGGTGTCGGCATCGGCATCACCTCGACCCTGTGCCCGCTGTACAATGCCGAAATCGCGCCGGCCAAATACCGCGGCAGACTTGTCGCGTTCAACCAGTTTGCTACGGTTACGGGCATTTTTCTCGTATATTTTGTCAATTTGAGCATTGCCGGCGCCGGGGACGAGGCATGGAATATTTCCACCGGCTGGCGCCTGATGTTCGGCATCGGCGTCATTCCCGGCCTGCTGTTCATGGCGCTGCTGTTTTTCGTGCCTGAAAGCCCAAGATGGCTGATCAAGCAAAAACGCCCCGCAGAGGCGCTGCCGATTCTGCTGAAAATTCATGGCGAGGAACTTGCCCGCAAAGAAGTGCTCGACATTAAAGAATCGTTCAAAGAGGAAAGCAACGGCTCCATCAAAGAACTGTTTAAACCCGGGCTGCGCTGGGCTCTCATTGCGGGTGTAGTGCTGGCTATCCTGCAGCAGGTGACCGGCATCAACGCGATCATGTATTACGCCCCGGAAATTTTCAAGCAAATGGGCGCGGGCACAAGCGCTTCGCTGGTGCAAACGATTCTCATCGGCTTCATCAATTTTATGTTCACCATCTTGTCTTTATGGCTGATCGATAGAGTGGGACGCAAAGCGCTGCTGCTCGTCGGGTCCGCAATGATGACGCTGTGCCTGCTCGTTATCGGCATCGCTTTTCATACCGGCTATACAAGCGGGCCGCTCGTGCTTATTTTCATCCTGATCTACGTGGCATCCTTCGCCGTGTCGCTCGGACCGGTCGTCTGGGTCATTTTGTCAGAAATTTTCCCGAACCGCATCCGCGGCAGAGCTACGGCAATCGCATCCATGGCGCTGTGGGCGGCGGACTATATCGTCTCCCAATCGTTCCCGCCGATGCTTCAATCCGCCGGACCTGCCATCACCTTCTGGATTTTCGGCGTAATGTCGCTGTTCACATTCCTGTTCACCTGGCGCGCCGTGCCTGAAACGAAAGGAAAATCGCTGGAGGAAATCGAATCCATGTGGACTTCGAAACAAGCTTAAGCTTTTATGAAAGAAGGGGTTGTCTCAACGGACAGCCCCTTCTTTATGCACAAAAGCAACTCCGCCCGACAGACTCCTAACGGAAAAAACTGCTGATTTGCAGGCTGCTCAGAAACCCACAAGCCGAACCGATCGCCCACAATCTGCCTGGTTGCGCGAAGAAAACCTGCAAAAGTACAGTTTTTGCCCGGTTGATACGCTGGTCACGACGAATTCCTGCAAATGTGCAGGCTTTTCGCCGCGAACATGGGCTCAGATTCATTTTCGCGGAAAATTCCTGCACAATCGCAGGCTTTTCGCCAAAACGAGCCACTTTTGCGAAAAAAACTGCACTTTCGCAGGTTTTCTCCCCGCCAAGCCGCTTTGCCCCCCACTTCAGCTCCGTAACCCGTGCAAGAGAGACGTGGGTGGGAGTGAGCGGCTGTTCCCCTCTGATTCCTCTAACCCGCCACTTTATCAACAATCTGATTTATGCTTGCTTTCTTCGCGCAGCCAGGCGATTGTGCAACCGGCTCTGGCGTGTACGTTTTTCTCAGCAGCCTGAGATTTGCTGTGGTCGGACCGACCGCCATGCAGCGCAAATACCACGCGCTGGGAGCTGCGCGCGGTGCGAATTCTGTCGGCGGGGCAACGCCGCGCGTTTGCAGCTTTGCCGGACGCGGCGCCAGCCCCACAAGCATCTCACAAGCTGCTTGTGCGGCAGCCTTCCTGCTTTTACCGCCCTGCGCTCTTTTCCACCTGTACCCGCCCGGAGAAAAAGGTCGCTCCTCCGCCCATATCGGCCACACGGTCAGGCGTCAGCGCATTGACCAACGCCGGCGCTTTGCCTTCCGGGGAGTCGGCCCAGAGGCCTTGACTGACGACGACTCCCGGGAGCACGTCCTCTCCGGCCGAGGCGACCAGCTCGCATTCCCCTCGCCCGTTCCAGACCCGCACCTTGTCGCCGGTCGCCACTCCAAGGGCTGCGGCATCCGCTGCATTCATATGCAGCTTTGGCGCTTTTTCCATGCGCACATGCTTGGCATTATTGGAAAAGGTCGAATTCAAAAAGTTATGATTCGGCGCCGGAACGAACAAAAACGGCAGCTTCTCGTCTTCGTGAAGCGGCGTATAAACAGGCAGCGGCGGATAGCCCCGGCTTTCCATCGTCTGCGAATAAAGCTCGATTTTCCCGCTTGGGGTACTTAGCCGCCCCGGGAAGAGCGGCCGAACCGCCGCTTTGACAAACTGTTTTTCCAGCAGCGCCTCATAGGTGAGCCCGTCCAAATACGGATTGTCCGGGTGATCCAGCGCCTGGCGGATCATCGCTTCCTCCGAATCCTGCAGCGCCTGCTCCTCAAAACCCATCGCCCGCGCCAGCAAGCGGAACACTTCCGCATTGGATTTGCTTTCCGCGTAAGGTTCTGCAACCGGCTGCTGAATTTGCACGTAATGATGCCAGTAAGACCGGTAAAAATCGGTATTTTCAAAAGACGACGTAGCAGGCAGCACGATATCCGCATACAACGCCGTTTCTGTCAGAAACAAGTCGTGCACGACGGTAAACAAATCCTCCCGGGCGAGACCTTCTCTGACTTTATTGGCGTGCGGAGCTACGAGCGCCGGGTTCGAATTGTACACGTAGAGCGAACGGACCGGAGGGTCCAGTTCAAGCAGCGCGCTCCCCAGCAAGTTCATATTAATGCGCCGCGTATCCGCGGTCAGCAAATCCGGGCGCTGCAGTGCAGCCGTGTTGTGCTCCAGGTAGCCGCCGTTTCCCTTGATCGCGCCGCCGCCCTTGTGGAGCCACTGGCCCGTAAGCGCGGGCAGGCAGGCAATCGTGCGCACGCACATGCCGCCGTTATCGTGATGCTGCGGGCCGTTGCCGATCCGAATGAACGACGGCGAGGACTGGCCGTACATCCGGGCTAGCCGGTATATATCTTCGACCGGCACACCCGTCACGGCGGACACCGTCAGAGGATCGTACTTCCGGACATGCTTCCTCAGTTCCTCGTATCCTACGGTGTACTCTTTCAAGAAAGCTTCGTCCGTCAAACCTTCGTCGAACAAAATATGCATCAGCCCCAGGGCAAGCGCCGCATCGGTTCCCGGCAGTACCGGAATGAACCAGTCCGCCCAGCGGCCTGTCTGATTTTTATGAACATCGATCACGACGATTTTCGCGCCGTTTTTACGCGCCTTCTCCGCAAGCACGACCTGGTGCATGTTCGTACTGACCGCATTGATGCCCCACATCACAATAAGCTTGGAATGAACCGTATCCTCGGGGTCGATCCCGAAGCTCCCGCCCATCGTATAATTGTAACCTTCCGTTCCGGCAGCCTGGCAGATCGAATACAGCAGCCGGCTCGCGCCCAGGCGATGGAAAAAACGGCGATCCATGCCCTCCGTGCCGATTCGGCCCATGTTCCCGTAAAAGCTGTAAGGAAGAATCGCCTCCGCCCCATGTTCGGCAATCAACTGTTTCCAGTTGGCGGCGATCGTGCCCAAAGCTTCCTCCCAAGTGATCCGCTCAAAGCGGTTCTCGCCTTTGTTTCCGACGCGTTTTAGCGGAAATTGCAGCCGCTCGGGGTCGTATAACCGTTCCGCCATATGGCGGACTTTGTTGCAAATCGCGCCTTGCGTGACCGGGTGCGCGGGGTCCCCTTCTATTTTCACAATTTTTCCGTCCTCTTTATGAACGAGCAGTCCGCACTGATCCGGACAATCCAGCGAACATACCGAGGGGAAAATTCCGTTGCGACGATCGACAGACATTTGGACTCGGCTCCTTCCGGCTTTGCATCTTCTCTATTGTAACGAAACTGCCGGGAGATGCCAACGGCCGCAATAAAGGCCGATGCAGTAACAAATATCACAGCCTGCACCGCCAATTTTCAGCTACCATGTAAATATGCAGTGCGAAGGAAACAATGAGGGGAGTGCGTACCCGTGAAAAAAGAACATATCATTCACTTTAAAGTCATTCGCAAAGACAGCGTGAAGCTTCTGAGAGGCGTCATATTTTTGGAAGAAGGCCAGCAGCCTACCCTTCATGATTTTGCTCAATGTCTAAAGGATTGCGGCCACGAAGTGCGTTTGGAAAACAAGGAAAAGGCGATTTTCAGAGCGTACAGACCGGGCGAAGAATATATCATCGACATTTTGGAAGATTACGAAGATCATTCGCGGGATCTGGCGACCGAAAATTTAGCCAAAAACATGCTGAAAAACGATTCTATCGAATAAGAAGCATGGTAAACTGAAACTATCAAAAACGAGAGGGGCTTCGGTATGCGTCTGGGCCTGATCCAAAAAATCGTCATCGGAATTGTAGCCGTTTCCATCATCACTTACGGCACTAGCGCTTTTTTCATTCTTTATATTAAAGACGCGGCCGCGAGCGGCATTCCCGGCTGGCTGTTCACTTTAGGCACTTTGAGCCTGGGCGTGTGCTGGACCGGTTTGTTGGGCTGGTTGATGGCGCGCTGGATCGTCCGGCCACTGCTGAGATTGGCCAAATTCGCCGACGATGCGGCTTTGGGCCGCCTCGACATCAGCATCCCCGATCACAAATCGGATGATGAACTCGGCATGCTGACCGCTTCCTTTCAGAAAATGGTCCGCCATCTTCGGGACATGATCGTCGACATCTCCCAGCACATCACGGTCGCCGAACAAAGCTCCGCCTCGTTAAACAGCGCCATCGGGGCTGCGGCGAAGCAGGCCGAGCAAATTTCGCAGAGCACCGAGGACATTTCAAACAGCACCCACAGGCAGGAGCAGCAGTCTCTAGAGTGCCTGAACGCCATCGAGTCGGCCGCGCAAGCCGCGGCGGAGATGAACGGGAAGGCGGCGGACGTTCACGAGCTTTCCCGGCAAATGGTCGTCACCATCCGGGAAAGCGGCAGCGACATTCAATCGCTGTTGGCCGGGATATCGGATCTTTCCACGATCAGCGAGGACTCCACAGCGCTGGCAAACAAGCTGCAAGCGCATACCGCCGAAATCGGCAAAGTATCCGGATGGGTCGGGGAAATCGCCGATCAGACGCACCTGCTCGCTTTAAACGCCAGCATTGAAGCGGCCAGAGCCGGCGACGAGGGCATCGGATTCTCGGTCGTAGCCCTGGAAATCAGAAAGCTGGCCGAACAGAGCGCCCATGCCGTCAAAAACATCGACAGGCTGGTCAAGGACATTCAGGCGCAAGTGCATACGATGGAGGACAAAATAGCCGATCAGGTGCGCCACATTCACGAAGAGCTCGGAAGAGGGCAAAAAGCCGGCGCGGCCATGGAGCATATCGGCGCCGCCGTGCATCAGACGGCGGACGCCGTAAACATGATTGCGAGAACGGTGGGCGAGCAGGCGCAAAAAATTGGCCTCTCGGAATCGAGGGGCCAGGAGATAGCTTTCATTTCCAAACAAATTACGGATATGGCCATGCAAGCGGCCTCGGCCACGCAGGAGCAAACCGCATTCATGCAGGAAATTTCTTTTTCGGCGAACGTTCTCAGCGAGCAGGCTCAAGGCCTGAAAGAGAAAATCAAAATGTTCAGCATTTAGTCAGCGATTATTTGGAAAATATGTTTTCCGCCTCATCCATCGACAACTTGCTGCCCAGCGACGAATAGTCCAGCCACGGCTGGTCGGCGATCGGGTAAACGTGATTTTGCTTCACGGCTTTGAGCCCTTGCCAGATCGGGTTGCCCTGCAGCTGCTTGAACACCTTCTGAGCCTCCTCATCCCGGTTGACAACGACGAAAATCGCATCGGCGTCAAAATCGGGCAGCACCTCCTGGGAAATCACCTCGTAAGCTTTGTTAATTTTCTCAACGCCTTTGGCAGGCTGCAATTTCAAATCGTCGAACAGGATCGGGCCCATCGGACGCTTCATGCCGAAGACGCGGAGCTCTTTGCTCGTAACCCGGATCGCCATCACTTTGCCGGTGCCGATCTTGTTTGCAATGAGCCCTTTAACGCGCTCTTTTTCGGTGTCATATTCTTTGATAAAATCTTCTGCCTGTTTTTCGCGGTTCACGGCCTTTCCGACTTGTTTCAGCGTGTCTCTCCATGTCCCTTCGTCCAGATCGAACACTTGAACCGGAGCGATTTTCTCATATTTGGCAAGATCGTTGCCGGCGTACTGCTTGTCGAGGAAAATCACGTCAGGCTTTAAGGCAAGCAAAGCTTCCATGTCCGGGTCTGAAACTACGCCCAGCTTTTTCGTGTTTTGCAGGCGGTCTTTGACGTGCGGCAAAAAGTCTTTCAGGTCGCCGCCGATGGCCGAGCCGACAGGCGTAATGCCGAGCGCGAGCAGGTGGTTCGTCAGATGAATCGACAGCGAAGCGATTCTCTGCTCTTTGGCGGCTGCGGGCGTTGGCGACGCCGCTGCCGTTGTCCCGGCATTGGCCGCGGCCGGGCTCGGCTCAGCCGGAGCCGCCGCCTTGCCGCAGGCGGCCAGTACTAGTATTACGATCATGCTCATGATGAGTAAAGATGTCTTTTTCATGGTTTTCTCCCTTGGTTATGTATGTTTGGTTTTCACTAGCAAATACAGAAAATAAGGCGCTCCGACGGCCGCTACGATGACCCCGGCCGGAATCGAGTTCGGCTGGAAGACCGAACGTCCGATCGTATCCGCGATCACCAGGATGACAAGGCCGATGAGCCCGGATATCGGCAGCAGATGCCGGTGCATCGGACCGACCAGCCGGCGCGCAAGCTGCGGCGCCGCCAGCCCGATGAAACCGACGCCGCCGGCCATCGATACGCTGGCGCTCGATAAAGCGACGGCTGCTCCCAGCAAAAGCAGCCGGTTTCTGCGCACCGGCGCTCCGAGGCCGGCCGCCACCTGGTCGCCGAAAGCAAAGGCGTCCAGCGCTCTGGACTGGAGCATCGTGTAAGGCGCCAACAGCGCAATCCAGGGCAGCAGCGCATACACATGAAGCCAGTCTCTTCCCCATATGTTGCCGGCCAGCCATCTTGCGGCAAACGTATACGTCTTGTCGTCCAGGCGAAGCGATAAATACAGCGTGATTGCGCTAAAACCCGCAGCAACCGCAATTCCGATCAGCAGCAATTGAATCGGCTGCACCCCTTTGTGCCGGTCGTACGCCAAAATCACAATCAGGAAAGCCGCCGCCACGCCGCCCGCGAAAGTGAACAGCGGAATGAGCAGCGAAACCGGGCCCTGCATCGAACGGAAGAAGGACATAAAAATGATAAGGCCGAATGCCGCGCCTGCATGAAGCCCGAGAATGCCCGGATCGGCGAGCGCATTGCGCGACAGCCCTTGCAAAATGGCTCCCGATACTCCAAGGCCGATCCCCGCCAGCATGGCAACGACAATACGCGGCAAGCGGTAGTCGAACAGCACGGTCTTGTCGTCCTCGCTGCCATAGCCGAGAAAGGTTTGCACCACATGCAGCGGAGACAGCCGGATCGTGCCGGTATTCAGACTTATAAGGATGACTGCCAGCGAAATCAGGACCAGGACGATCCCCACTGCAAAAGCTTTCTTCCCCCTGCTTTTAGTTTGCAGTTGCATCTACAAGCTCCTCCTTTCTTTTCGCGCCAAATATAAAAAGAAAGGAACGCCGACGAGCGCGACCATCACGCCGATGGCAAGCTCCTTCGGCGGGTTGACCGTCCGGGCGCCCAGATCGGCCAGAACGAGCAGCACCGCGCCCAGAATCGCAGACAGCGGAATGATGAAGCGGTAGTCCACGCCGGTAAGCTTTCGCGAAATATGCGGGATGACAAGCCCGATAAACCCGATGGAGCCGGCCGCCGACACGGAGACGCCCGCCAAAATAACCGCAGCGGTCATCGCGAGCATGCGTATCCGCTTCGTTCGCACGCCCAAATTTACCGCCGCCTCATCCCCGAGCGCCATCAGCGAGACGGCACGTCCCATCGTCATTGCCCAAAGGATCGCCAGCAGGATAACCGGCACCAGGAGCTGGAGATGAGACCATTTGACCCCGGCCACCCCGCCCGCATACCAAAAGGCCAAATCCTGGTTCAAATCAAAATAAATCGCGATTCCCGAGCTGAGCGAATGCAGCATCGCGGCCACTACGGCACCGGCTACGGTGAGCCGCAAAGGCGTCAGCCCGCCCGGCCCCGCCGAGGCAAGCGCAAAAATCACGACCGTACTGAGCACGGCTCCGCCAAAAGACAGCGCCATTAAAGCGGAGTACGGCAAATTCGGCAAAACGGCGAAGCTGACCGCCACCACCAGCATCGCGCCCGCATTAATGCCCAGGATGCCGGCATCGGCAAGCGGGTTGCGCGTAACGCCCTGCATCAGCGCGCCAGCCACGGCAAGCCCCGCTCCTACTACGGCAGCGCCTATGACGCGGGGAAGCCGCAGTTCATGGATGATTTGATGCGCGGTCACAGACGGATCATAGTGCACGACCGCCGTCCATACCGTTTTCATGGTAAGCTCCTTCGCCCCATATGAGATCGCGAGAAACATCGACAGCAGCAATCCGAATATAGCCAAAACGAAAATGAGCACAAAAAGCGCGAAGTTCGTACGCGCCGCAGCAGCAGATGTCCACTGCTCTTGCAGTCGATTCTGTTCCATTGCATATTCCTTCTCGAGTAGTATTGATAATCATTATCAATAAAATGTATTATAAAATCCGTTTTCCGCGGCGTCCATGACATATTTTAAGATTCGTTTCCATGTTATTTCTTTAGATGTAGGACGATTTGTGCGAGCCTTCCAGCATCGATACCGCTTCCTCCAATTGACGCCCGATGGCATACGGCGCATAGACCTTCCACTTTTCCCACTCCAGAAAATAGTAACGGTTCGCGCGAATCGCGGAATGCCGCAGCCACATGGGGTTCGTAGCGATCTGATGCATGACGCGCCGCACCTCCTCCGCCGATTGTACGACCAGGAACAGGTAGTCCGAATCGTAGTCGCCGAGCTCCTCGATCGCGGCGGCCGTCCAGGTCAATTGGGTGCCGGGACGATACCGTTGAATTGACGTGCGGACGCGCTCCGGAGGCGACAGCTGCAGGCTGCGGTAAAAAACGTGGCCGATATTGCGTGCCGCGTATACCCTGAATTCGCCCGGCGCAATCCGCCAAATGGCTGCCGTCGCGCTGCCGATAACGCTTTTCACCCTTTTCCGCGCCCGCTCCGCCCGTTGCTCGTAAAGGCTTATCCAATCCCTGGCCGCCTGCTCCTTCCCGACAATCCGGGCGATCTCCAGCATATGGTCGAAGATGTCCCCGGGCTTCCACGGAATCGAAATAATCGGGGCGATATCGCCGATATGGTCCCTTGCTTTTTGCAGCACATTGTCTTTGCATACAATGAGATCGGGCTTGACGTCGAAAAAAGCCTGCCTGTCGATGTCCCATGTCTCGTAAGCGTGAAACGGCAGCGTCAGCGACTTGATCGCCTGGGGCAGCAGCGGGTGAATTTGCGCGGCACACGGCACCACCCCAAGGGTGAACAAATGGTCCGTATACGGAAACGAAAGCGAGACGATATTCGGACACGTTTGCTTCAAATACTGCGTAGGCGCGTAGCCGTAGTTCTCTTTAAACCGGCGGCTGAAATAAAACTCGTCGCGATAGCCGACATGTGCGGCGACCTCGCGGACTTTTTTGTCGGAGACGCGGAGCAGCTCCTTCGCTTTGTTCATGCGCAGCCGGGTCAAAAATTCAATCGGGCTTTTGTTCATTTTTTGCTTGAACAGCTGCGAATAATACGACGGATGCATACCGGCGAGCTCGGCCAGCTTGTCCAGCTTGATGTCCGTATGATACGCCTCCTGCATGTAGCGGACCGTCAGTTGGAGCGGCTCCTCGGGGCTGGTCGGCGGCGGTGAGGCGGGCTCGCTCTGCAGCAAAACTTCCAGCAATTCGTACATGCGCTGCTGCTGCCGGAAGCGGTAGCCGGAATCCGCATGCGCATAGGCATCTGCAGCCGGGCGCTCTTCCGCAAGCTGCAAAACAAGGCGCTGAATGCGGTTCAAATCGTTCCGCACGCTTCCTTGCACGGGAAAGCTTGTTTCCCGCTCGTACACTTTTCTTTGATCCGTGTTTTCCGTCGCCCGGAATAAATCGAACGCAATCCGGTACATTTTCGCATCTTTGCCCGATGAACCTTTCGCTTCTACGGTCGTGCCGGGAAGCAGCAGCCAGGCGGATTTGCCGGTTATGCCGGCTGGTATATCATTTACGAGGATCGTGCCTCTCATTTTGACAAAAAAAAGCAGCGTATGCGATGTAACCGTATGCCGTTCCAGACACCGCTCCGCCGCAAAGCCCGATACTGCATCCGCATCTTTGATTTCCAGCATCGTCCCATGCAGAAAGGTACTCGCCCGGTCGGATCGACCCATTCCATATGCCTCCCTGAATTGCTTTACCGAATGAAAAGTTTTAGTGATAATCATTATCAATATCATACAACAAAACGTGCGCATGCGAAAGCGGCTATCTTTTGAACGGACCGTCCTGGTGCCATTCGCCGTATAGCCTCTGCATACATGTAACCATTCCGCTGCATTTCCGGGTGTTTCACTGGTATAACGGTTGAGCGTAATGTTGAAGCGGCGGATAACAAGGAGGAAAAGCGTGGATGTCCTGAATTTGCTCGAAAGGATAGTGCTTGGTCGCGAATTGCGTATGGTACAAGTACTCAAGCAAATAAATTTCACCGTTCTGAATCGTACACATTACCCCTGACACACCCTGTCCATTCGTCAAAGATACGCCTACCGGACGGCCGATTAAGAAAAAAGCTTTTTGCAGCCATGGCATACGGCTCCCCTCCTTTTGGAACACTGTATGCGTCCCTGACAGCCCGCGTGTTTGTCTGCCGCATTTTCGCGCGCCGCTCTGCGTCGGTTAGCGCCGGTCCGCCCGCCCCCCCGGTTTCCGTTGTCCACGCCTGGGAAGCGATACAGCACGCCAAAACGCCAAAAAAAGCTGCCGGAACTTTCCCGGCAGCCTTACGTATAGATGTTCATCAGCATTTTTATTTTTTCCCGGACAGGCCCAAACGGTTAACAAAAGATGAGTAAGCGGCGGGCCGGCTTCCGTTATCTTGTCCTGCACCGTTCGGCTTGGATTTCAATTTGCCGGAAAGCTCCATGAACCACGCTTCATCGCGGGTTGACAGCGCAATATCGATCAACGCTTTTATTTGTTCATCGGCTTCCATGGAAATCATCGCTAATTTTTTCAACTTGCTCACTGAAACCAAGGCAATCGTACCTATGATCTCCTCATTATCGGATTGAAGAACATTCACTCTGGCGATTCCCAACAATTCATGAATCGATTCAATGTACCCGTGGACTAATTCCCCAGCATCCGTTCTGCCTTGCACCCAATCGCTGATTTCAAAGTTCATCTTTCTGCACCACCCATCTGAAGTTATATAATTATTCTATTTAACTATCATAATAATAGTTACAGTTTATTTTGTCAAATGGCTAAGAAAAGACGGCCGCTCTTTCACAACCTACGGCCTCTATTGCACGGGTTGGGGTGCTGAAGTGGGGACAGGGCGGCTTGGCAGGGAAAAAGCCTGCGAAAGTGCAGGCTTTTTCCATGAAAGTACCTCATTTGGGCGAAAAGCCTGCGATTGTGCAGGAATTTTCTATAAAAATGTATCTGAGCCCATGTTCGCGGCGAAAAGCCTGCACATTTGCAGGAATTTTTCGTTTGCAGCGTATCATCCAAGCAAAAACTGTACTTTTGCAGGTTTTCTTCGCGCCACCAGAACCAGGCAGATTGTGCGCGCCCCTACGGCGATGTTACGAACCGGCTGATTTCGGCCAGCAGCGATTTGTGGTCGAACGAGCCTTTTTGATAAACGCTTTTTACGAAACCGTTCAATTTCATCCTGTCTTCCGACGTGATCGACTTCGCGGTGATGACGATAATCGGAATAGCGCTCCAAGCGTCGTGCTTGCGCAGCTCTTCAACGAACTGAAAGCCGTCCATCTCCGGCATCATCAAATCCAGCAAAATCAGCTCAGGTATTTTCCTTGCCATAAATTCCAAAGCGAATCTGCCGTTGCCGGCCTGGGTCACCACATACCCTTCCTTTTGCAGCAGCTTGGCCATTAAGGCGCTTGTGGTCGCGTCGTCCTCGATCACCAGAACGGAGTGTTCCTTATGTTTCGAGATGTACTTGTCTATGACGCCGATCAACCGTTCCCGCTGCACCGGCTTCGTCAGAAATTCGGAAGCGCCAAGCTCGTAGCCCAGGTGCCTGTCGTCCGTCATCGATAATATAATAACGGGAATATCCTGCAGCTCGGGATCGTTCTTAAGCGCGGCCAGCACGCTCCACCCGTCCATGCTCGGCATCAGAATGTCCAGACAGATTACCTTGGGACGAAGCTTTTTGGTCAGCAAAAGCCCTTCCTCTCCGCTCTCGGCAAACGTCAAGTCCCATCCTTCCTTGGCCAAATATTTCCGTATCAATTGTTGGTTAAAAGGCTCGTCGTCGATCACCAGAACGCTCATCGGACCGTTATCCTCCGCTGTGCCGGAATCGCCCGCGGACAGAGCCTGGCTATTGTCCCGCCCGGGAGGAACGGCAGGAAGCCAGCACGTAAATGTGCTGCCGGATCCCAGTTCGCTTTCGACCGAAATGTCGCCGCCCAAAATGCTGCAGAAGTTTTGGCTGATAGCCAGCCCGAGACCGGTGCCTCCGTACTTGCGCGTAGTTGAAGCGTCGGCTTGCGTAAACGGCTGGAACAGTTTCTCGATTTGTTCCGGCGTCATGCCGATTCCCGTATCCTTGACCCGGAAGCAGAAGCCCTCGACGCCCTTTTTCGCTTGGCGGTACACCTCGAGACCGATGGTGCCGTTTTTCGTAAATTTGCTCGCATTGCTGAGCAGGTTGAACAATATTTGCCGCATCTTCGTCACATCGGTCGTGATTTCGCCTTCTATTTCGCTGGATTCCAGCCGGTTCCCATTGCCTTCGATCATCGGTTTTACCGTCGTCAGCACGTCCTGAATCAGTTCCGGCAAATGGCACGGCTCCAAATAAATTTCCATTTTACCGGCTTCGATTTTCGAAATATCCAAAATATCGTTAATAAGCGCCAGCAGATGCCTGCCCGATTTGCCGATTTTGCCAAGATCGTCCACAAAAGTCGGCTCGCCCAGTTCTTCCGCTTCCTCCATCAGCATTTCGCTGTACCCGATGATAGCATTGAGCGGCGTCCGCAGTTCATGGCTCATATTGGCCAGAAACTGGCTTTTGATCATATTCGCCTGGATCGCCTCGTCGTGGGCTTTCTCAAGCTGTGCCGTGCGTTCCTTCACCAATTCCTCCAAATGGTCGTTTAACTTTCGGAGCTCCTGGTTCATGATGTAAATTTCGTTTGTTTTTTCCTCAATCTCCAAATCTTTATGAGACAGGCGCTTGGAAATATAAATTCCCAAGAGGGACAGTGCGAGCGTAAACAAAGTGCCTCCGGCTATGAAATAAGCCGACCATTTTTGATCCAGCACCATTCCTGAGGATAGCGCCGCTTTGCCCCCCAAATGAAACTGCGCGGCCATCATTCCCGTATAATGCATACCGACGATCGCGGCGCCCATAATCAATCCGCTTCCGATCTTTTTCCACACTTCGCCGCTTTCTTTTCCCGTACGGAAATAAAACGATAACCATAAAGCCGCGATGGAGGCGACGATCGCAATGACGATGGACAGCGCAAAATAGAACGGGTCGTACGAAATATCGACCTGCATGGCGGCCATGCCGATGTAATGCATCGCCGAAATGCCCACGGCCAGCATCAGCCCGCCGCCGATCAATTGGCGCAATGTCAGCTGATTGCGGCCCACGACGTTCAGAGCGACGAAAGACGCGCTGACAGCCGCGAGCACGGACAACAGCACGAGCATAAGATCGTATCCGATCGGTATAGGCAGAGAAAAGGCGAGCATTCCGACAAAATGCATCGACCATATGCCCATCCCCATGGCAATGGCGCCGAATGAGAGCCACAGCCAACGGGCTCCGCCTGCGGCAGTACTGATCCGTGCGGTTAAATCAAGAACCGTATAAGACGCAACGACAGCTACGATATATGAAAATATGACCAGTCCCGTATCGTACGTACCATGAACATGCTGCATGTACAATCCCTCTCTCTGTTTGTCGATTATTGTCGTAATGTCGTTCTTTCAATATATTACCATCCCTCTCTTCACTTGCTCAATGAAAATATGCGAAAAAAGCATCAAATAAGGTATAATAGTTGCAGATAAGGTAAGGGGTGAACGTTTTGCCTAAAGCGAAAATATTCATTAGCTCCGTAGGCCAAGACGAATTGCGGCCGATTCGAAACGCCGTTTTCGAGCAATTGACGGAAATCGGGCATGATCCTCTTATGTACGAACGAAATTTTGGCCCGTGGGACTCGCATCAGGATCCTATTAGCAAATGCCTCAAAAAAGTCGAAGAGTCGGAAGTTTTTCTTTTATTTATTAAAGATAAAGGGGGCACGTTCTACCCCAAATACGACCGGACGATTACCCATCTGGAGTACATACAGGCAACCCGTTTGAATAAGACCGTGCTTGTCTTTGTAGAAACCGGCGTCAAGCGCCTGTTTTTCAGCACTATGAAAGGCATTATCGAAGAAATTACGAACAGGCATGCCGAAGAAACCGGGGCTTATCCTAAAGCCGCGGACATTACAGCCGCATTAAAAAGCCATACTCAAGTACCTTCCCACATCGATCCGTACGTGTGGTTTTTCATCGATGATTTGGTCAAAAAAGGGATTTATATGGAAGAGCTCTCACTGGGTGTCTCTATCGACTGGAAAGACTATTTCAGCGACTTGATGCGCAGAGGCGTTCTGCTGCTTCCGCTTGAAGCTACGTTCGAAACGTATACGAAACAAATTCAACTGCATGAAGAGTTCGCTCAATTCATCGAGCGCAATATTCCGCTTTTTCAACATTTACCGAAAGATCGGATGGCGCTCTTTTTCGCCGATTTTATGAGCAAGCTCAAAGGCAGAATGGTAAAGCGCCATTATGGAAACTATATGTCCGAGGACATCGGCGCCTTTCATGATTGCTCGGCCGTTACGATATATACGCGCGACAACGGGCGGATGAATTTGCTGCTGGAAGTCGGGAATACGACTAGCGAACCTTTTTTTCTGCTGAATAATGAAAAATCGTACGTATCGATTACGGCGAAAAGGGACAATCCGGAGCAGCTTTTTTTCAATGAAGCCAAGCAAACGCTCTACTTAACGGTAAAATGCCAGGACCGGGTCATGACCTGCCACTTTCGGGCCGATTCCGGCTGGGATGCGCGGAAGTTTGTCACTTTTCGAGATGACGTATTATATGCTATAATGAACCAGAACCCTATGGTTTTTGAATTTGCCCGGAAAATGATCGGAGGGATGCAGCCATGACAACTGTATATGTATCCATTAACGGAAAAGTGTCGGTAGCCGTAGGCGAGCAGCCCAAAGACGCGCTGCTTTTTGTTTCTCCCAACAAGAGCTTTCAAGATTTGCTAAGAGAGCAAAAGGAAGAAAGCACGAAAGCTTTGGAATTGATAAAAAGCCGGTTCGCGGCAGCAAGACGCCGATAAGCGAACAGCGTACATACCAACCGAAACGACGCCAAGCGCGGCCAGATCAGGGAAACCTGACGGCCGGGCTTTTTTTGTTGCGGCTGCCTGTTTCTATCAATGGAAACATTTGAGGGGTGATCCCCCCTAGTTTTCTATGCTAGAATGAAACCCACAGAAGGACGTGGGAAACTGCTGTTCTTGCTGAGCAAACAAAACGGCCAAAGCATCGAAAGATGCACGGGGGAACCTCTTTATTTGGGGTGAAGCCATTGCAAAATGGCAGGGTGATTTCTCTTTGACCCGAATCCGTCAGCTAACCTCGTAGGCCAAAAAAGGAGAGGATGGTTTTAATGCGTTTCAAGAAAACAGCTATCACAGGTGCGCTGGTATTAGGCATGATCGTAAGTTCCGGAGCGGCATCCGCAGCTACTTACACTGTGAACGGCCAAGTCATCGGCAACCTGCAGGGGCTCCCGCAAGGGCTTCAGCAAAACATTCAGCAATTACTTCAGCAAGGACTCCAGCAAGGAAATTCTCAAGGAACTTCCCTGGACAGCTTGCTTCAGCAATATCCGCAATTGTTTGATCCGAGCAACTGGGCCGGCCTGTTTAAATCTCCCGGCAATTACAATATGCCATCGGGTTCTTACCATCATCACGTAAGACATCATGGCTCAGACTCGAATACCGGAACGCCTTCCACCGGCACAACGCCGACGGATACGCCTTCTACGGGTACTGACACAGGCAGTGGCACAGGTACGACGACACAACCTTCTACGGGCACTGATACGGGAACAACGACACAGCCTTCCACAGGCACTGATACAGGAACGACAACAGGCACGACTACGGACACTTCCAGCTCCACTTATGCCGATCAAGTCGTCACCCTGGTCAATCAGGAACGGGCCAAAGCAGGCTTGAGCCCGCTTACAAGCGACTCCAGTTTGGCTGCTATGGCGCTTGATAAAGCGAAAGACATGTACAACAACCATTACTTCGATCACACTTCGCCAACTTACGGATCTCCGTTCGATATGATGACCAAATACGGAATCCAGTACACGTATGCCGGCGAAAATATTGCCATGGGGCAGCAAACTCCGCAAGAAGTTATGACTGCCTGGATGAACAGCGAAGGTCATCGCCAAAACATCTTAAGCCCTAACTACACGAAAATTGGCGTAGCCTTTTACAACAACGAATGGGTTCAAGAATTTATCGCCAATTAATATTGATTCATACGACAACCGTTTCCGAACCCTCCGGAAACGGTTGTTTTGCTGTTCGCTACTATTGTCCCGCAGTTCGCTTCAGATTATACCGCGGGATTCGGCGGAGTCGGTACGGCGGGATCGTTGGTTCCGCCCGTTCTTCTGCGGGCGGTCTCCCTTTTTCCCGTAGCCGGCACATGTTCGCCTGCAGCCCCAAGCCCCATGCGCGGCATATTGCCGTACACGCATTCATACTGCCCCTCCTTCATGAGATACGTCTCATGAAAAATGCCGACCGTCCCGTCCGTGCCGACGCTCCGGTTGAATGCCTGCCACGCTTTCAAGTGCACGCCGCCGCGCGCGTATTTCTCCAGATCATCGAACGACTTCCAGTACTGGATCAGCGTCACTCCGCGCCAGCTTAACAAATATTCGGAGTGCAAAAATCCGAGCTCGGGATGGCTGTACAATTCTTTCAGCATTTTGGGCATCGCGCTCATAACAGGCCACCATTTATGGACGGCCCAGAGCTTGTTGACACGCATTCCGATAATAAATACGACGAATGAATCCCCCATTTGGGCCGTATACCGGCCCGGAACGACTTTTGCCATAGAAAACACCCTACTTTCCGATGAATTGTAAATGCATGTCGTAAAAAGCCATGTAATCCGAAGCTTTGAACATATGAGCGGTTAAATAAGCGCCGTAAAACAGCGTGACCAGCATCGCTACCAAGTTTTCGGTATCCCGCTCGGCGTCAATGCCGCCGTCTTGTTTGGCCTCCTCGACAAACTGCCGGAAGCGTTTGTCGAGATTCGGGTCGACGGAAGCGGCCAGCTCCTCCTTGCCGGGAAACAGCAGATGCAATTCCGCTTCGTTCAAATCGGGCATGCAAGGGTGCATTTTCTGCTCCGCAAGAAACCCGATCAGGCTGAGCATCAGCCCCGGCTGTTTCTTCGCGTCCTCGGCCACCTTGCCGAAAATATGGCGGATCGCGGCCATCCCCCGCTTCTGCTCTTCCCGAAGCTCCACAAGCCGCCGCGTCAGCCAAACGAGCATGAAATAAATGAGTACGTCTTCTTTTTGCGGGAAAAACTTAAAAAACGTCACCTTCGATATTTCCGCCCGCCGGCAAATATCGTCGACGTACACGGCGCGAAACGTATTTTCGCCGATCAATTCAAGACTGGCCTGAAAAACAGCCAGCTTCGCGCGGGCTTTTTTAATCTCCCTCAGCGGCATTTTGCTTTTGCTATGGCGTACCGATTGCCGGTTTCCCGCTCTCATATCCTTCACCTTCTCTGCGTACTTATTGTCATCCATTTGTGAACTTATATTTATAAATTAACTCAAGTAAAGTTTTATGTCAATGAGAAAACCTCTATCGAGGCCATTCAATGATGAGCGGCCGCGTTTAGAGGTTTGTTTTACCACCAAGCAGCGATTGTGCCGTGGCGGGGCATTCTCACGGATAAATGTTGATGCGTTTTAAAATGTCATCGTCGATAAGAAAAATATTGCCATTGCTGTCCGCAGACATCAATATACGGTTTCGGTCCAACGTCAACGGGTCCGACTGCTGTATCTGCGTCTCCGGGATATTGAAGATCCCCCTGTTGTGTGTAACGCCTTGAAGATCGGCGTAAACGGATATTTCGCCATTCGGATCGATTCGATGAATGAGCGAGTTTTTATCCAGGACATAGAAGTATCCATTGGAGGCTGACAGCCTGGTTATCGAATCCGTGTCGACAGATACTGCGGCTGCTTTTTTCAGCCCATTGTCCGTAAGTTTGAATATCGTTTTTCCGTTTTTGTCAAACACATACGTGACGCCGTCTTTTACCGTGGAGATCATTCGGGTTACGCCCTCGGTGCCGGAATCGGCGAACAGAGCCATCTTCTCGCCTTTTTTTGCCGAATAGACCGACCGCGTGTGCGGGTCCCCGTAATAATACGTTTGCTCGTCAAGAGAAGCAAAAAAATTATCCTCGATGTTGAAAAAGCCGGGCGTTTCAAACTGATATGTAATCATTTTCACTTCCGGCAAAATGGAATACACGACCGTTCGCAAACGCGGGTCCTCCGTTGTGCTCTCGCCGAGCACGTACAAAGCGCCGGTCGCGTCATTGTAAATCAATCTCTCGGGAACGAACGACGAGTAAATAAACCGAATTTTGTCATTTTTAACGGTATACTCAAAGTTGAACTTCTCGTTAATCGTAGTTACCAGAGAAAGCTTCTCTGAAGCATTCGGATCGTATTTCTTGATGACGAGTCCTGATCCTGTAACCGTGTCATTTTCAAGGATATAAACCTGATTATTTTTGGCCGCCGCCACGCTCTTGGTCGAGAGAGGGGCTAATTTCAGCTTATCGAAAGATTTTGGATATCGCCGGCCAGCCGTTAGATGATCTACGGTTACATGCTCCAAACGCTGCTTGGCAGGCGCTTCGGCCTGTTCGGCTTCCGCTTTCCGCTCGTTCGAAGTTACTTGAATCTGCTTAACAGTTTCGTCGTAACTGACGGTCAGATGCAAGCTTTCGGCTACGAATCGCAAAGGAACCATCGCCGTTTCGTTGACAATAACGGCAGGCTGCTCCAATTTGGAGCGCGTTCCGTTCACCTGCGACCATGCGTCATCGATCACAAGCTCGATAGTTTGTTCCTTGTCCTGTATCGTAATGCCGCGCTTCTTCTCCTCCCACTTCACATTTGCGCCAAACGTTTCGCTTATGAAGCGCAGAGGTACAAGTGTAACATTATTCAGCAGGATCGGCGCCGTCTGCAAAGCCACCTGTTTGCCATTGACCGTCGCAACCGGATCGCTTACTTTCAGGACGACCGTCTGCTTCGCCGCCGGAACCGTTTCCTTCGAATAGGCGGTCAGCACCAGCAGCGATAACGATAGGGCCCCCCATAACGCGATAAATATTTGCAGCTTACTCTTCATCCAATCAGTTCCCCCAATTTTTAAACAAACTCGTCCGCTCATTCGTAGTTTTGCGGGCTCGGCAGCCCGTCGCAAAGCGCCCATCGGCAAAAGAAAGGCCGAGGATTGCGCTCGCTTCTGTCCCCGGCCTCGTTGTACTAGTTTTTTGCAAGGTTCAATTGCCACGATAAGCCGTATTTGTCTTAGCCTTGCCGGCAAACATGAGAAACGGGGCAATTTGAGGGCTCGAACTCGCCAATCGAAATCAGCTCCTTTTTTTCATTTTGAACCCATTAAAACCGGTTGTAGCTGACGAACTCGCCGGTCGGTTTGCGGTAGCCGCGCGGCCTTCTTTTGGAAGTGTCCTCTTTCCCGATAGTCACCAGCAAAGCGATTGCATACCGATCCGGAATTTGCAGCACCTGCCGCAAAGCTTCGGGATCGAATCCGATCATCGGGCAAGTATCCCAGCCTCTTTCTTTTGCAGCCAGCATAAATAACTGGGCCGACAAGCTTGCGTTCCGAATGGCCTCTTCCCGCATGAATGTGTCGCCGCGCTCTTCATAAAACCGGGTCACCGATTCGACTGTCATATCATATTCTTGCTTATTAAAAACGCCCAGATGCAAAAACCCTTCATTTATTTTCGCCACATCCTTGTAAGCATCCATATTGCCCAGCACCGCGATAACCGCCGATGCCGATTTTACTTTGTATTGCTGCGCCGCTGCATGGTACACTTCATCTTTGACAGCAGGGTCCTTAACGACGACATAGTGGGCGTGCTGCAAATTGAATGCCGACGGTGCGAATTTGACAAGGTTAAAAATTTCCTCCAGCTCATGGTCCGGCAGTTCGATATCGGGAATAAACTTGTTGGCGGATCTGCGCTCTTTGACTAAAGAAATAAAATCGGTCATTGTGTCCACTCTCCATTTTCTAGTATGCTGTATGTAGAACAAATTCGAAAAATCTTTAAATTGATTATCTTAATATTAAGATATAGTATTGGGAAGCAATAGTCAAGACCCAATTGAGACACGAAACATAGTCCTGCCGCTACGGCAAGAAAATGCTTTAAAGAACATGCGGCAAACTTCAACTTAGGGATCCCTGGCTAGACCTAATATTAATCCACCGTGATTACAAACCACCATATACTTTTTCAACGAGAGACGGGCTGCATGCATATCGGGAGTAGTCTGGACATGAATTCCCCCGAGAATCCCGTTAAGACTATACATCGAATCCCCGGCAATAAGAAGAGGACGACACGAATCCCGCCGCAAAGCGGCAGTTCTTGGCCGTCAATCAAGGTTTCGTCCATTTTACACGCCCTTTTTCACCTATTCACCCGTAAACGGGTCGATCAGCTCATTCATCATTAGCCATCTACGATCTGCAGGATCAACTCGAAAAATCACACAGAATTATCCTTCTTTCGTTAAATCGATAATTCTGTATGAAAATTAATACACATTAGCTCAAATTGTTCTTTTCTCCGACTACTGATCCCCGCCGCCCATGACCGTACATGCAGCTGAATAGACTCCGGCTTCCATCTTTTCATTGAGTTAAAGGGATGAACTCCCCGTCGAACCGGAGGTTTTCTTCAGAACAAGGATTTAAGCTGGCGGCATAACGCGCTAAGCGCAAGCGCAGGGCGGCACGACGTGGACGGCTTAGTTGCGTGGGGGGCGGCCGACACGGACGGCTAAGTGCTGTAGCGTGTGCGTGGGGACGGGTGAGTAACTATTCTTTTACCTCCCAGAAACCGGGGCGGCCGTTTGTGAAGCGGCTCGCTAACCCGCAAAGCCTGCAAAAGTGCAGCCTTTTTCGGCAAAAGCGGCTCGTTTGGAGGAAAAGCCTGCGATAGTGCAGGAATTCCCGCTCCAAATAGAACTGAGCCCCGAATTCAGCGAAAAAAACTGCAGATTTGCAGGAATTTATCGCTGCAAGCATATTTTGGGGCAAAAGGATGCACTTTTGCAGGTTTTTTCGCATGGCCGGCGTTGTCCTGGCCACAACAGCTTTTCGACGGTCGGCCGCTCGGCACGGCTCGAATAAATAAGGGGTCCCCCCCGATCACCCCAAAACTTATAAATTCTTATATGTCAAAAAAAAGAGAGGCTTCTAAAAGCCTCCCTCTCGACTGCCAACTTAAAGCGAAATCAAATCCCGCGACAGCTTGTTGAGCCGTTCGCAGCCCGATTCCGTTACCAGCACCATATCTTCAATCATAATCGAGCCTACGCCGTAACCGTAATAAGGGGTCTCCAGACAAATCACCATGCCGGGCTGAAAAACGGTACTCTCGGCTGGGCTGATGAACGGAGGCTCTTCCGCCGCAAGGCTCAAACCCGCGCTGTGCCCAAGGTGGCCTCGGTTGTAATTGTCCAGACCGGAACGGCGAATCAGGCCCATGACTTCGTCAAAAACGGACTGCATCGTTTTCCCCGGTTCGATCAGCTCCAGGAGACGGTCGTGCCCGATCCTCAAAGCCTCGTAAGCCCGCTTCGCCGTATCGGCAGGAGCCCCGATGACGAAAGTCCGGGCAATGTCGGACCCGTATCCTAGCACATCGACGCCTACGTCAAATTTGACCAAATCCCCGGGCTCGCCCGGACGGGTATCAAAAATATGCGCAGGGGCAAAGTTCGCCCCGACGGAAATCATATGGAATCGCGACGTCGATCCCTCTCGGTTGCGCAGCAGCGCTTGCTGAAAAGCGTGCGCAATGTCGGCGGCGGAACTCCCCGCCCGAATGCTCCGCACGGCTTCGGAGACGCCCGCTTCGGCATAGGCGCAGCTTCGGCGCAGCAGCTCGATCTCCCATGGCGTCTTGATCGCGCGCAGCTCGCTAAAAACGGGAGCTGCCTCGACCAGCTCCCGGCTTCCCGCGAGCTCAAGCAGGGCCGCCGCCGCAGGATACCGCATGGAGCCCAGCTCGACGGCCACCCGGCCTTGCGAGACGCCATGCTCGTCCAGCACTTGCACGAGCAGGCCGAACATTTCCTGCACCTGGTGCGCGGTCGGCCTTTTGCCTTGATATTTCCCTCCCCGCAGACCCAAAGGATCGTCGACATCGACCCACGTCGGATACGTTCTGATCTCGCACCCGGGCAAATCCTCCGGAACGCCGGCGGCTTCGAACTCGTTCATGATCACGATCGTCTTCCGGTTCGGATCGCGAAACATGACGGCCAGCGCCACTTCACTCATGCGCAGCGTATACATGAACGTGCTCGGGTGACCGGAGAGGTAGTAAAAATTTTCACAGCCGGACGCCACGAGCGCGTCCAGGTTGTCCCTTTCCATAATCCGCCTCGATCTCGCGGCAATATGGCTCAAATGTTCTGCTTTGCTGGAAAGCACGGTCTCACCCTCCTGCGTGTTATTCGCCAAGCTGCCGTAAAAATTTACGCGCGCGTTCGGTCTGCGGCCCGGCAAAAAACTGCTCGGGAACGCCCTCCTCCTGTATTTTCCCTTCGCTCATAAAAATAACTCTGTCGGCCGCTTCCCTGGCGAACTTCATTTCATGTGTCACGACGACCATCGTCCTGCCTTCCGCGGCAAGCTGCTTGATCACCGCGAGCACCTCCCCCGTCAATTCCGGGTCCAGGGCGGATGTCGGCTCGTCAAACAGCATGATCTGCGGCTCCATGGCGAGCGATCTGGCTATCGCCACCCGCTGCTGCTGGCCTCCGGAAAGCCGGGACGGATATTCGTGCTTCTTTTCCAGCAGGCCGACTTTGGCCAGCAGCGATTCGCCAAGCTGCACAGCCTCCGCCTTGGGCATTTTTTTCAAAAGCATAGGAGCCATCGTGACATTTTCCAAAACGGTCATATGCGGAAATAAATTAAAGGATTGAAAAACCATTCCGGTTAACGAACGGATCTGTTTGATCGCCTGCTTTTTCGCCGGGGCATCCATGGCCGCATCCCACTTGATGCCGCCTATGCGGATCGTTCCCTCATCAGGCTCCTCCAGCCCGTTCAGGCAGCGCAGCAGCGTGCTTTTGCCCGAACCGCTCGGGCCGATGACGACCACGATTTCCCGCTGACGAATATGCAAATCGATATGCTGAAACACCTTTAAATCTTGAAAACTTTTGCTAAGCTTGCTAACCTCGATCATGCGAACCCACGCCCTTAATAAGCCTTGGATAATTTCGTTTCAATGCGGTTCAAAATATAGGAAAAAGCCATGCTCATGATCCAATACATGAGGGCAATTGCAATATAAAAAGGCATCGCTATATAATACTGGGCCATGAGCAGTTGAGCCGAACGGAGCAGCTCGGTGACCGTCACGATGGATACGAGCGAAGTTTCCTTCAGCATGCCGATAAACGTATTGCCCATGGGCGGAATAGCTACTCTGGCCGCCTGCGGGAGCACGACTTTCAGCATCGTCTGCCACGGCGACAAGCCGAGCGACAGCGCCGCCTCCGTCTGGCCTTTGTTCACGGACAAAATCGCGCCGCGAAACGTTTCGGACAAATAAGCGCCGATATTGATGCTTAAGGAAATATAGGCCGCAGTGAGCGGCCCAAAATTGATTCCGTAATCGGGCAATCCGTAATAGACGATAAAAATCTGAACAAGGATCGGCGTTCCGCGGATAATGGAGACATAGACTTTGGCCGCATTACGAATGAGCCAATTTCCTTTTAACCGCGCTATCGCTACGATCAGAGCGATTATGAAGCCGAAAAACATCGATACAAGCGTGATAAGAAGCGTATAGTAGGCACCCGTCAATAGAAAATGGAGATTTTGAATAACAAGATCCATTCCATGCATCCTCTCCAGTCGTGCCCGTTAAATGTTAGGGTCGACCCCAAACCATTTTTGGAAAATCGTTTTAAACGTTCCGTCGGCTTTCATGTCGCTTAACGCTTTATTGATCGCATCCAGCAGCTCCGGATTGTTCTTGCGGATGGCGATGCCGGCGGAGTCCTCTTTGATCGGATCGCCTACGGTTTTGATTTTGAATTGATTTTTCTCGACCAGCGGCTTGATCGCGAATATGTTGTTGATCGTCGCATCGATCCGGCCGACATTCAAATCGGTCAAGGATGTGATAACGTCGTTGTACGTGGCGATTTCAAATGTTCCGACTTTCGGCAGCACGACGTCGCGCAAATATTTCTCATCGTTCGTGCCGAGCCCTACGCCGACTTTTTTGCCTTTGAAATCGTCGATCGACTTGATCGTCGTGTTGTCGCTTTTGACGATGACATTGACGGCATTTTTAATATAAGGCGTGGAAAAATCCATCGTTTTTTTGCGGTCGTCGGTGATGGTCACCTGGCTGACCAATGCGTCGTACTTGTCTTTTTGCAGACCTTCGATCAATCCGGAAAATTCCCCGGTGATGAATTCCACCTGCACACCCAGACGCTTGGCGACTTCTTTCGCCACATCGGCGTCAAATCCGTCCACTTCATGCTTGTCGTTCAAAAAGTTATACGGGGCATAGGTTCCCATTAAGCCCACTTTGATTTTGCCCGACTTTTTGATTTGTTCGAGCAGGTTCGACGAGGCCGCCGCTGCGGTTGGCTGGGCGCTTGGGCTTTGCGCCGCAGGCTGCGACGGTTTCGTCCCGCATCCTGCGAGTGCGACCGTAATTACGCTTAACAACGATATCGATTTAAACCATCTGTTCATTTTCATAGTGACTTCCATTCCTCCCGATTGTTCTCTAGTCGTATATGTTTCATTATCCCAACAATCCCAAAATCTCAAACCTTGCCGTTTCTTCCGCCATTTGCGCAGGGCTGTACGCCGATTCATAATCGACGTCGTGCATCGGGCCGAACAACCATTTGGTGAGCACCCCTGTAATGAGGCCGACAAGAATGCTTACCCGCAGGGGCACATCGATCTTTTGCGGCAGCATGCTGAGCTCTATTGCGCGCTTGACGTTGCTCTTGAAGGCTTCTTCGAAGGCGATCCATGTTTGCGATACGGCTTCCCTGACCGGCGGGTCGGCGCCCTGGCCTTTGATCAGCAGCAGCGCCATCAAATACCGGTTCTCATGGGCGAATTCGAACAAATCCGTGAGCAGCCGCGCCGACGACCGCACCATATCTTCCGTTGTCCCGGCGTGCTTGCGGTATCCTTGTTCGATCACTTTGGCCAGCTTCTCTTTGCCGCCATCGATTAATTCCAGCGTAAGCTGTTCCTTGCTCTGAAAATACCAATAAAACGTTCCTTGGGACACGCCCGCAGACTTAACCACATCCGAAATTTTCGTATTGTGGTACCCCTTTCTCGCAAACAGCTCAAGCGCCGCCCCCATCAACTGCTGACGGCGATCTTCCTGATCCGGCACGGTTGCAATCCTAACCACCTCTTCTCACTTAACTGACGAGTCAGTTAATGTTAATTCCGATGTGTTTACTATATTTTAAACGTGCCTTGTTGTCAAGATGATAACCCTGTTCAAAATCAATTCTACACTTCGGCATGCTTGTCTGCCGGATTTGTCTGCGATCCTTCGAGCTTCCAATGAAGCAGGATCGTCGTCCCCCGCCCCTCGGCGGTTATGACTTTGATCGTCCCGCCAAGCGCTTCCGCCAACGCCTTGGTAACGGCCATGCCAAGCCCGGAGCCCTCCGCTCTGCTTTCGGTGTCCGTGCCCCGGTAATACCGCTCGAACAGCCGGGTTGCCGTCTCTTCGTTCATTCCCCTGCCGTTGTCCGCGAAGGATAAAATAATGCCGGATGGCTCTGCGGCTTGAACGGACACCGTTAAAATCGTCCCTGCATCGTTATGCAGCAGGGCGTTGGCGACCAAATTGTCCACGATACGTTGAAACCAGGGCTTATATACGAAAATATAGGAGGGAGTGCCCGAAGGGATGAAACGGACGCTGCCTCTCGCGTATACCGGATGGTTAGCCGCTTCCTCGACCGCTTCGGCTGCATATTCGTTAATTTCCACAAGCTCGTCGGAAGGAGCCCCTTGTCCGTTTCTCAGCCGGTACGTCAGCGTCAAATCATTGACCAACTCGTCCAGAAAGGAAGATTTGTCCAAAATGATTCTGGCAAAAGAGCGCACCTCTTCCGGCGTCCACTCATACGTATCGTTCTCCAAAAGATGCGCATAGCCTTTGATGGAGGACAAAGGGGTTTTCAAATCGTGCGAAACGCCCCCGATCCAATCGGCCCTCATTTGTTCGGTTTCTTCCCGCAGCCTCTCATTGCGGTGCAAAGTCTGCGATAACGAATTCATCGAATCGATCACGTCCTGATAGACGCGAAACTTGCGTTTTCGTCTGCCGCGGCCGTCCTGGCTGCGGGGAACGCCGCCCGGATCGGCAGGTTCCTCATACCGGCCTTCTCCCAAAAATCCGAGCCATTTCAGCACATGCATGATCGGAGAGCCGAAGCGCTGCCCGAACAAATAGGCGACGATCAAGAATACGAGCATTGCCGCCAGCAGGAACGTTCCAATACCGATAGCGAGCACGCGAATCTCCGGATTGAACAGCGGCTTCTCCCCGGGCTTCATGCCGGATAACGGAGAGCTGAGCACCCAGGTCCGTCCGGTTTCCTTGATGTATCGCGACTTCAGGCTCGTGCCGTAACGGTCAGGGTATACGGAGCGCAGCGCCAATTCTTGAACGGAGAAATCGGCTACGACTTGGGCGGGCTTGTTAAAGGACGCTATCTCTGCGCCGTTCTCGTCCAACAGCTGCAGCCAGGCCGCACTGCTTCTCAGGCTGCTCTGCAATTCGTCCGAAAGACGAATGTCTTTGCCGTTAATGACAGCGTGATCGACCAATTGTTGGAGTAAGTAGTCGTCCCGCTTTTCTTTGCCGTAAACCAGCGTATGGAGGGTACCGTCCTTTTCCTGTATCCACAAGTACAATTGATAGGGAAAAGGGCTCTTTCCAAGCCAATAAGCGGTTAATTGTCCCGGACCGTAGGAGAGCGGAACATCGTCCGGCGTATAGAAAGCGTCCGTTACTCTGCCCTTTTCATCGAGATGCTGGAGCCATCCTCCGCTTTCGCGAACCTGCTCCAAAAGCTCCGGGTCGAATCGCAGCTTGTCCCCTTCGGATTGAATCGTTGTAATCAGCCGGTACAAGCCTGCGCTCTCGAATTGCCGCGTCGCGTCTATCTTCGTCAACTGGTCCAGCATCCAATAAAGCGCGGCTCCGGCCAGCGCCAACAAAATGAGCCCGACGGCCGCCAGCCAGGCGACCAGGCGGAGAGCAAGCCGGCTTTTAATGTTCATGCGGAAGCTCCTTCTTCACCAGCTTGTACCCAAGCCCCCTGACATTCACCAGGTACTCCGGCTGGGCGGGATCGGGTTCTATTCGCTCGCGGATCCGGTGAATATGAACCATGATGGTGTTGTCGTCATTCAAGCTGTTTCCGCCCCACACCCGTTCGTATAGCTCGCTTTTCGTGAAAACACGATTGGGGTTTTTGCATAAAAACATCAGGAGTTGAAAAACAAGCGAAGGGCAGGGAACCGGCGTACCGTTCACGCGCAGCTCCGCGGCGGCTTCATCGACCTGAAAACGGCCGAAATCGATCATTCTGCCAGCCGGAGCGGCTGAGGACTGAATCGCTTTGCCGGAACGGCGCAGCAGCGACTTGATTCTGGCGACGATTTCCAGCGGATTAAACGGCTTGGTGACATAATCGTCCCCTCCGACCGCAAACCCGGTCAGCTTATCGAAATCCGTCGTCCTCGCGCTCAGGAAGAGAATCGGAGCGTCCGTTAATCTGCGAATGAAAGGGCAGGCCTCAATACCGCTCATACTCGGCAGCGTTACATCGAGGACGATGACGTGATAGCCTCGCCGCTCGCACGCGATCAGCGCCTCCTCGGCCGATTTTACTTTATCTATCGTCTGGAACCCTTCTTTGCGAAGTACCGTTTCCAATAACTGGAGTAATGCTTGTTCATCGTCCACGAGAAGGATGGCGGCATCTTTCAAGTTCATTTCACTCCTCTGCTCCCGGCGTTTCCTCTTATTTTAACATGTTCCCGCTGACGGGGAACCGCTGCAAACTTAACGGAACCTTAATTATGGCTGATCCGAATTAAGATTGGCGTAATATTCCGTTTCCAATGAAATAAGACTGATCTTTCATAATGGAGACAGGTCGATTAGAGAATGGAGTGGAGACAATGAAAAGAACATTAGTACTTCTGACAGCTTGCGCTATCCTGCTGGGAGGGTGTGGAAGCGGCAATAACGGCAGCGGGAAACAATCCGCAGCCACTTCGGAACCGGCAGCGGCATCCGAATCGAAGGAGCCAGATGCGATGAAATTTAAGGCGGAACAAATCGGGCAGGCTTTGCTTGACGGACAATACGATGCGATTTACAAACAAACTAGCGCCGAGTTTCAAAAGCAAATTGCTAAAGACCAGTTCCGGGAGGTTGTCACCAGCGTCAGCGAGGGCGTAAAAGTATGGAAGCCCCATTCGCAAGCACGGTTAAACGGAACGAATTATTTCACGTGGACAGATCAGGAAGGCAAAAAAGGAGTCATCTTAACGATGGACGCGGAGAACGTGATTACGGGACTTCAGTTTAAGCCGTTGGAAAGTTTTCCGGCAACGGACGATACATTGACCAAGCTTGAATACGGCGCTCCGTTCAAAGGGGAATGGTTCGTCTTTTGGGGAGGCCGGGACGTTCTCTCGAATTATCACTACGCGTATCCCAGCCAGCGCTACGCCTACGATATCATTCAGGTCAAAGACGGATATTCCTATAAGGGGGATGCCGCCAAAAATGAAAGCTATTATGCGTTCGGACAAGAGGTCCTCGCGCCCAGGAACGGAACGGTCGTCGACGTCGTGAACGATATCAAGGATAACGTCCCGGTCGGTACTATGAATGCCGATCGGCCTGCGGGCAATATGGTCGTTATCGATCACGGCGATGGAGAATACAGCTTTCTCGCGCATCTCCGGGAAGGTTCCGTCAAAGTCAAAATCGGAGACAAAGTCGCCAAGGGGGACCCGGTCGGGCTATGCGGCAATTCCGGCAATTCCAGCGAGCCCCATTTGCATTATCAAGTATCCGATAACAAAGACTTGTTCGCAGGAAAATCGATTCCCGTGCGCTGGGAGAACGGTCTGGTTATGCGGCAGGGAGAAGCCGTCGCTAACGCTGCCGCCGCTCAATAACGACGCCCGATCAGCCATTGGAATCTATGTATTGACATCCAGGAGAGTGTGAGAGATGAAAAAATGGCGTAAAAGATTATGGAAGACGCTTGTTATCGGGTTCGTGGCTATTCTTGTTTTTCTGGGATCAGGCGCGATATATGAACAGGTGAGCGTCCGGAAGGATTTGAAAACTTATACCCCTAGCGGCAAGCTGTACAAAGTGAATGGGAAAAATATGCATTTATATACCGGCGGTCAAGGGGATGTAACGGTTGTATTCGCTTCC
>NZ_JBVYOL010000026.1:0-95830 GCF_056120505.1 Paenibacillus sp. sgz302164
GACGGGCATCTCGCTGGAAGGGGAAGTGCTGGAGGTCAAGGGCGAGCAGGTGAAGCTGCATCTGAGCGTGGACCGCGAGCAGCCGAAGGACAAGGCGCATTGGTTCCCGTTCGCACCGGCGACCGGCAGCGCCATGTACAGCATGCCGAAGGAGGGGACTCGCGCCAGCCTGTACATTCCCGATGCCGAGGGACGGCAGGCGATCGTCGTAGGGGCGGTGCGCACCAATGGCGGCAGCTGCGCCAAAACAGGCGACCCGAGCAAACGCTACTTCGGGACGGAGCACGGGAGCGAGCTGGAGCTGACGCCGACGGCGATCAACCTGACGGGCGGGAGCAAGGAGCCGCTGAAGCTGAGCTTCGACGATGCGGTGGGCGTGACGATGACGAGCCACAAGAAGCTGACGCTGAACGCGAAGGCGGACATCTCGCTCTACACGCCCAAGCGTGTGGTCATCTACGCGCAGAGTCAGCTCATGGCGAAGAAGCTGAGCGCGCAAAGCGGCTTCTCGATCGAGAGCGAGTACCACTTTCTCGGAGCGAACGTAAGGGCGGAAGGAAGAGACCGCACCTCGTATGCGCCATTTGCCGACGAGCCGAAGCAAGGGACGCCGCCTCCACCGCCCCCGCCGCCGGAGAAAAAGAAGTTTAGCTGGGGGAAGCTGGCGGGCAACGTGCTGGGCGCACTGGCGGTTGTGGCCGTGGTAGCGGTAGTTGCGGCAGTCACCGTAGCGACGTTAGGAGCCGGAGCGGTGGTAATCGGGGTCGTGGCAGCCGGCGTGATGGCAGCGGGAGCCGTCGCAGTAGGAGCGAAAGCCGCCTCGGATGTTCAGCGAGGGGAAGTGAGCGACTTCAGCGATTACTCCCCCGCCGATGCGTTCCGGGAGTTGATGAGCGGCGCGACATCCGGTGCGCTTTTCGGACCTATCAAGAAAGCATGGGAAGCGTACAAAGAATTTGATCCGATGAGCGCTGGCATCCTGGCAGGAATCGGCACGGTTGTAGAGGAAACCGTTCTGGGGTTGGCAGACTTGTTATATAAGGAATTGGATTTTGCCGTAAAGAATCCTCTGGAGGCCTTGGAGTTTGTTTCGAACCCAATTGTTTATGTAGGCAAATACTACTCCAACAAGGAGCATCGAGATGAGCTGCTGAGAACACTGGCGGGAGTCTGGGAAGGCGTAAAGCGGGATTTCAAGGATGACGTCATCAATGGAGATACCTATAGTCGAAGCAAATATGGAACGGAATTGGTACTTACCATAGCCTCCTTTTTCGTCGGTGGCGAGGCAGGAGCAGCATCCAGGGCGATGCAAGCTGAAAAGTTGGTGCTGAGTGGCACGAAGTCGGTGCAGGTGACAGAGGTTGCAAGTATAAGCGCAAAATCCGATCAGTTTGCACAATTGCTGAGTAAAAAGGGCACCACCCTGGGTAAAAGTTACGCGAAGCTTACTCAGGATATGAAAAAGATTTTGGATGCAGAATTTATTAACCCGTTTGCTCCGCAGAAGGCAGGAGTGCTTGGAGGTATACCTGAAACAACAACGTTAAGGGAACTCTTCCAGGAAGCAACGGGGAAAATATCGAATTATATGAAGAGCGAGGGAGATTCAGTCGGCCGTGGAAAGGGTGGAGGTGGTTCAGGCTCTAAGGGGACGGGTAAAAGTGATTTAGATATAATCAGAAAGGATGCACCAGATTACTATCAGGAGTTAATGGATAAGTATGGTGACAAGGGAACCTATCATGCTAGAACACCAGATGAGTATGAAAATTTGGCAAAAGACCCAGACCATAATTTTGACATTGATGACAAAACTAAAATAGAACGACAGGCTGGGCTTGAATTAGAGGTTAGAGGAGAACTCACAGGGCCAATTGTACGTGATCCAGTTACGGGTCGAGGTGAATTTATCGATAGAAATGGACAAGTGTGGGATGTAAAAGGATTTAATTCAAAATATCCACCTAAGAAAGGTGGGTTTAGATTAGATAGGTCAATGGCAGATATTGAAGATGAATTGCGTAAGGGAGAAAATGTTATTCTTGACACCACCAAATTGTCCCAAGATCACATTGAGCAATTAAAAAATGCTATTAGTACTATGGAATGGAAGGAAAGAATCCTTTGGTGGCCATAAATGGAAAGAGGGGGGATAGTGGATGTTAACTCAACAAGAACTAAATAAAATGATTGAGGATCACCAATTATGGATCACTGAATCAAAATCTAAAGGCACACAATTGTATTTAGAGGATGCTACTTTATTAGAATTGGATTTAGTTGGTAGGAGCTTAACAGATGTGGTATTGGTAGGGTCAACATTGCAGAAATGTTTATTAACCAATACTGATTTTTATTATTCGAATCTGGCATCAATAAATTTTATAGAGGTCAGTATGAATGGGGTAATTTTAACAAGGTCAAATCTGGATTACTCATTATTAAAAAAATGTGACGCATCTAACTCTAAGGTTATAAAATCTACGTTTTATGAATCAGTAGTAGAGGAAGTGAATTTTTCCAATTCTAGCATGATGAAAGTGGGATTTATGTACTCTAACCTTAAAAATGTAAAATTTATTAATTGTGATTTATCAAGGGCATCTTTTAAGAATTCCATCCTTCAAGATGTAGATTTTACTAGTGCTGATTTATCTGAAGTAGACTTTTCGAACGTAAAGATAAACAATGTTATTTTTAATGGGGCTTTTTACAATCATAAGACTATTTGGCCTGAAAATATAAGTCTAGAACAGATGGGAGCTATTTTCAAAAAGGATTAGCAATTTGGGCCCTGTCAAAAATTTTGTGTAAACCCGTATACAGTCCCAACAACAAGATCGTACAATACAACCAACAAACCAAACATTAAACAACAACAAACATTTGTTAAACTTTCAAGGCTTGTTCTAACTTGAACGATAAGGAGGAATGAGCCTTTTTTGCATGCCCAAAATCAGGAGAAAAATAAATGATTGAATCGGAAAGTGAATTTGCTTTTGGATTAGACCCTACATTGGAGTTTGCATTGATTGAAGACTTGAAAATGGCTGTATACTGCGTATCTGATGCTTACATGCATCATGGTTAGAAGTTGAAGCGATTGAATTATTCTTTTTCAGAAACAACTAACTCGCTGATATCAATATCAAGAACCTCACATATATGTTCTAAGGTTCTAATGTAAACTCTATCGACATTCTCCGAACATAAATGATTTATTGTTGGATGACGAATGCCCATCATTCGTGCTAATTCTCTTTGGGAAATATTTCGTTCTTCTAAAATTTCTCTGAGCCGAATTTTTATTTTCATGGGTGATTCCTCTCATTACAGAGATTTGAATTATTACGATAAATATACCACTTTACGCAAAGAAATTCATTGCGTGGTAGTCTTAAAAGTACTATAATTTAGTATATGGTAGTTTTAAGCGTAACATGAATCTCAATTTCCTATAACGGAGGGCAATTTCAATGAACGTAATCGGCTATATTCGAGTGTCCACAGCAGGACAAGCCAAGGATGGTTACAATTTATCTAATCAGCAAGAAATTGAATCCTATTGCCAGCAGCAAGGCTGGAGCCTGCTGCATGTATTCAGTGATGAAGGTATCAGCGGCGCAAAAGTAGAGAAGCAAGCATTTGACGTTCAACGAGTATCCGAATTGAAGGAGCTATTTCCTACATGGTCATTATCCGAATTGGCGTATCAGCTTCAAGTTGAATCTATTGGCGAGCACCAAGCCATTATTTAAGCGGTGGGCGATATGAGAAATCAATATGCCGCCTATGAACAAGAAGAAAAAAGCTTGCTCGGAATGATAGAAGTGTGTGAATCTTGCAAGAAATTAGTCTTTGAGTTTGTAAGGGAACAAAAAGGAAGTATAAAAGGCATTGTTATAGAAGACCTGCTTATGAGCATTTTTAAACTGGAAATGGAACAACGGGAAAATCTGCTTCATCTTCAATTAGCCATGACAGGATGGAGTCAAACTAATAACGAACGAACGTGATTTTACAGCAGCACTATTAAAAAATGGACAACATGACAGGAATAAAATAGAGAGGCTTGCGTCCTATTGCGAACCGAAAGATTAACGCTCGAACTGAGGTTGCCCCTATTCGATATCCCGTCATGTTGGAATACGAAACTGGATGAAAGTCAAATCGAAAACAAACTAAGCAGCTTCGATGACCTGATGAAGTTCGTCAAGAAGTAAACAGCAAAAGGCTTGACCCCTGTGTATGGATTAGAAGATACGGGCGGCAATGGCAGAACGTTAGCCGTTCATCCGGTGGAGAAGAAGCAAATCGTCAAGGAAGTCAATTCTGCCCTGAGCTTCTTTTCTTTTTAAGTTCGCTGAGCGGGTAAAATGTTCCTCTCCAGTAGATGCCGCCCTGCTTGAACGTCAGCCCGACCGACCGGATGATCGTATACAGCAGCAGCGCAGCGCTGACGGGGAGCAGGTAAGCTTCTTTGCCGCGCTCACCCATCAAGCCGAACATCAGCTTCCGGTACAGCACGATTTGCAGGATTACGCACAGGGCATATGCGGCGGCGGGCCAGATTCCGGCGAGGAGCATGCCGATCCATGGGAAAATAAAAAACAGCAGCTGCCCGATGCAGGCCAGCAGCGCGAACGACAAGTTGTAGCCGAAGCCGGAAAAAAGATTTTTCTCAAGCCCTTTCACCGCATCGCGCAGCGTCGGGTACCACTCTACCTGAAGCGTATGCCTGGCCGACAAAACGCGCTGCTTGAATCCGGCTCCTTTCAGCTGAACGCCTAACTGAAGATCGTCGTCGGGTCTGAGCGCAATCGCTTTATGGGTGCCGACGGCCTCGTACGCCTGACGGCTCACCATATTAAAGGCGCCGATTCCCATGCCATGGCGTCTCGTATCGTCCCGGTTCGCATTCCAGGGGCGGACGAACAGCGAGAACGAAAAGAAAAAGAAATGAACGAATCCCCGCAGCAGAGTATGACGCGCGATCATGTTCGGGGCAAGGGTCAGATGCTCGACGCCGTGCCGCTTCATATAAGCGACAGCGTCGGAGACGGCGGTTGGCGAAAAAAGAATGTCGGCATCGGTAAACAGCAAATATTGCCCTCTCGCTTGCAAATAGCCTTGATAGAGGGCGTGATTTTTGCCCAGCCAGCCTTCGGGCAGCTGTGTGATGTGAATGATGCGCAGCGGGACGGAAATGCCGCTTTTCCGCTCCGACCATGCGCGCAGCTCTTCGAGCCGGACGCCGGTGGCGTCTTTGGAGCGGTCGTTGACGGCGATGATTTCAAGCCGCGGGTAATTTTGCGACAGCAGATGCCTGACCGTCTCCATGATGGTGCCTTCTTCTTCTTTGGCCGCGATGATGACCGATACTAGCGGGGGCTTGTCCGGAAGAGCGGCGCCACGGGGAAGCGTATGCAGCAGTTTCAGGCCTCTGAGCACGACCGCGCTCATCGCCAGCCAGTACAGAACGGTCAGGGAAGCGGCAAACCCAAGTATGGACATGGTGTACCTCCATGTGGAAGAATAGAAATTGACTGCATTATACCATTCGGAAAGAGCGGGGGGCAATGAGACCATGAAACAGGAGCCGGTCGTGCGTGAGGACCGTTATTGGAAAAAAATAAAGGGAGAAGAACTCGCCCCCTTCCTGCAAAAAATCGCCGGGGAGTGCGGGCTGGAGCCGCAGACTCTCGCTTTTGTATGTATCGGAACCGATCGTTCGACGGGAGATGCGCTGGGGCCGCTGGTCGGCTCCCGACTGGAGCAGGCGGGCTATCCGCATGTGATCGGCACGCTGGCGGCGCCATGCGACGCAAGCAATCTGGTTGAGCGGCTGCGGGAAATACCGCAAGGCTGCGGCGTCATTGCGATCGATGCATGCCTGGGCCGGAGGGAGTCCGTGGGCTTGTATCAAGTATCGAATCAGCCGATCGTTCCCGGCAAATCGGTGGGCAAGGCGCTTCCGCAGGTAGGGGATTTCACGATAGCGGCGATTGTCAACGCGGAGGGGCCGAAGCAGTATGCGATCCTCCAGACGACCTCGCTGTACAGCGTGCTCCGAATGGCGGAGGAAGTGGCGGACGCGATATTGCGGGCGGTTCCGCCGCCGCGCGAATCATAACAATGTTTGAAACCGGATCGGAGTGAGGACAGGTGAGGAATGGGTACGGCGAAGGCGTAAGCCATCATTTGGAGAAAAAGGGGAGAGCGGACAAAGCCAGTTTGAAAGATGTGTCGCTGCGCCGCATTTTGCGGCTTTTTCGCGGATATGGGGGGCAGTTGGCCGTCATTTTGCTGCTGGCGCTGCTGTCCGCCGTCATCGGGCTGATCCCTCCGCTCGTCATGCGGGAAATTATCGACAAAGCGATTCCGCAGGGCAGTTTGCGGCTGCTCGCGGAAATGGCGCTGCTGATGATTGCGCTCCCGGTCGGGAGCGGCGTGCTGGGGGTATGGCAAAATCATTTGAATACGAAAGTGACCCAAGGGGTGATGCGGGACCTGGGGCAGTCGCTCTATCGCAATTTGCAGCGGCAATCGATGTCCTTCTTCACGGACGCCAAGTCCGGCGAAATCGTACAGCGGCTGACAGGCGACGTCCAGGCGATTCAAAACGTCGTCACTTCCCTGGTCGTATCTTCCATTACGCAAATCGTTATCGTCGGGACGACGGTCGTCATTTTGTTCGCCCTGGATTGGAAGCTGGCGATCGTGTCGCTGCTTATTTTACCGCTGTTCGTGCTGCCGGTGCGAAAAGTGTCCAAAATGCGCAAGCAGCTCCGCTTGGAGACGCAAAAGGTGCGAGGGGACATCGCCTCGCAGTTGAGCGAAAGCTTCGGCATCTCCGGGGCGCTGCTGACGCGCATTTTCGGCAGGGAGCGGGAGCAGGAAGCGGAGTACCGGTCCATGAACCAGAAGGTCATGGACCTGGAGCTGCGGCTGAACCTCGTCGGCCGCTGGTTCAACATGGCGACGGGCACGCTGGGGCCGCTGGGCACGGCGATCATTTATTTATACGGCGGCTATTCGGTCATTACCGGAAGCATGACGCTCGGCGGCATCGTCGCTTTCGCGGCGTATTTGGGCCGCCTGTACATGCCCGTGGGCACGCTGCTGAACCTGCAGGTGGAGGTCGCGACCGCGTTGGGCGTGTTCCAGCGCATTTTTGAATACGAGGACATGGAGCCCGATGTCCTCGAAAGCCCGGATGCGCGGCCGCTGCCGCCGATCCGCGGGCATGTGGCTTATAAGCAGGTGTCTTTTGCTTATAAGCCTGGGCAGTACGCGCTGCGCGGCGTCTCGTTCGAGGCGCAGCCAGGGGAGATGATCGCGCTCGTCGGGCCGAGCGGCGCGGGCAAATCGACGCTGATCGGCATGATCGCGCGGCTGTACGACCCGACGGAGGGCTCCGTCGAGGTTGACGGCGTGAACGTACGCGGCGTTCAGCTTGCTTCGCTGCGCAGCGGCATCGCGTACGTGACGCAGGAATCATTCCTGTTTCACGCGACGATTCGCGAGAACCTGCTGTTTGCGAAGGCGGACGCAACGCAAGAGGAAATGGAGGCCGCGTGCCGCCAGGCCTACATTCACGACTTCATCGTGTCGCTGCCCCAAGGGTACGACACGAGGGTGGGCGAGCGCGGCCACAGGCTCTCCGGCGGCGAACGGCAGCGGATCGCCATCGCCCGCGCGATTTTGAAGCGCCCGCGCATCCTGATCCTCGATGAAGCGACCTCGCACCTGGACTCGGAGTCCGAGTCCTATGTGCAGGCCGCGCTCGAGGAGCTGATGCAGGGGCGCACGACGCTCGTGATCGCGCACCGCCTCTCCACGGTGCTGGCCGCCGATCACATTCTGGTGATCGAGGCGGGCAGCGTCGTGGAGCGGGGCACGCACAGCGAGCTGCTGGCGCTGGAGGGGCTGTATGCGCGCCTGTACCGCACGCAGTTCGCCAAGGCGGAAGCGGCTGAGGAGGCCGAAGCGTGAATGAGGGGAGTGCCGATTTCCGTTTTTTAGTATCGGGCGGTCACCATTTTTTTGCGGGTGTAAAATTCGACGCCGTCACGGCCGTTTGCGTGCAGATCGCCGTAGAACGACTTTTTGTAGCCGGAGAAGGGGAAGAAAGCCATCGGCGCAGGTACTCCCAGATTGATGCCGAGCATCCCTGCGTCGATATCTTCCCGGAACTGGCGCACAGCTTTGGCGCTGTCCGTGTAGAGGCAGGCGCCATTGGCGAATTCCGAGCGGTTGCTGATTTCGATCGCTTCGGTCAAATCTTTGGCCCGGACGATAGATAGCACCGGAGCGAAGATTTCATCCTTCCAAATCGTCATGTCAGGCCGCACGTGATCGAAAATCGTCGGGCCGACGAAAAATCCCCGACCCCGGGCAGCGCTATCCTGCCTGCCGTCCCTCGTCAGCGCGGCGCCTTCCTGTTCGCCGATTTCGATGTAACGAAGCGTTCTTTGCTTGTTTTCTTCGCGAATGACGGGGCCGAGGAACACGCCCTCTTCAAGTCCGCTGCCGATCGTAATCGCGTTTGCCGCCTGCAGCAGTCGTTCCGCCAGCTCATCGGCGATATCGCCAACTGCGACGACGACGGCACAAGCCATGCAGCGTTCGCCGGCGGAGCCGAATGCGGCGTTGACAATGTTGGTCACGGCGTTGTCCAAATCGGCGTCTGGCATAACGATTGAGTGGTTTTTGGCGCCTGCCAGCGCTTGCACTCTTTTGCCGTGAGCGGTTCCTGTTTGATATACAAACTCGGCGACAGGCTGGGACCCGACAAAAGAGATGGCCTTGATGTCGGGATGTTCGAGCATGCCGTTCACGACCTCGCGGGCGCCATGCACAATGTTGAGCACGCCGTCGGGCAGCCCCGCTTCTCGAAACAGCTCGGCCAGGCGGTTCGCCAGCAGCGGCGTCCGTTCGGACGGCTTGAGCACGAAAGCATTTCCGCAAGCGATCGCCAGCGGGAACATCCAGCAAGGCACCATCATCGGAAAGTTGAAAGGGGAAATGCCGCCGACGACGCCAAGCGGATAGCGGTACATGCCGGATTCAACGCCGGTGGCGATGTCCGGGAGCTGGCTGCCCATCATCAGTGTCGGGATGCCTGCGGCAAATTCGACGCATTCGATGCCGCGCTGCACTTCACCGTAAGCTTCGCCATAGCTTTTGCCGTTCTCCATCGTCACAATCCGGGCAAGCTCCTCCCAATGCCGGACCAGCAGCTGCTGATAGCTGAACAATATTCTCGCGCGGCGCGGTACGGCTATTTTTTTCCATGACTCAAAAGCTTTGCTTGCCGCCTGAGCCGCCAAATCCACATCTTCCTCCGTCGAGATGGGCACGCGCGCAATGATTTCGCCTGTCGCCGGATTCGGCACACCCTCGTAACGCCCGCCAGACGCCTCTACCCATCGTCCGCCTATAAAATTTTTTATTTTTACCGCTTCACTCGCTGTAGTCATCGAAAATCTCCCTTTTGCCAGTATCATTCTCTTATTTAGTATAAAAACTGCGAGACCCTAAAACATTAGACACATTGTGTAAAAGATGCGTTAATTTTTTTACAAATTGAAACGGAGAAGGGAAATCCCCCTGTGTAAAAGCGGTGATTTCTTGCAGAAAACCTGACATGGGGAATTTCCGGGCATTGCTGTTTAGGCATGCGGCATCCCGCGTAGGGTGGGGCAAATAGCGCCAGGAGAAGCCGAACGTCTGCGATAATGCGGCGTTGGTGAAGCCGACCGGTCTGCGTTCAACGCAGCGGAAATCCTGCGTAGCAAAGGTGGGCCTCCAAAGCCCGCACGCCAGCTCGCAACGATGAGAATGCATAGTTCCTTGTGGAATAGTTAGGTGACGCTGCACTTTTGCTGCTCAAAGGCTTGGCGTAGGTGGTTGGGAAGTAGCTAGTCAGTTCGAAAAATTGCAATGGTCGTTAGTCAGTCCGAAAAACTGAAATGTTCAGACTGTTAGGAGAGTCGCGAGACTTTTGTTAGGGCAGCTGGAAGGGGTGCAAATTGGAGTCGCGGCCATTTGTGAAGCGGCTAGTCAGCCCGAAAAACTATCAATGCTCAGACTGTGGGATAAGTTGCGATACTTTGTTGGGGTAGCCGGAAGGGGTGCAAAAATTGGGGTGCGGCTATTTGTGAAGCGGCTAGTCAGCCCGAAAAACTGCAAAAGTGCAGGCTTTTTCCGGGAAAGTGACTCGTTTTAGCAAAAAGCCTGCGATTGTACAGGAATTTTCGATGAATATGAGTCTGAGCCCATATTCGCGGCGAAAAGCCTGCACATTTGCAGGAATTTTTCGTAGCCAGCGTATCTATGCGCAAAAACCTGCACTATTGCAGGTTTTCTTCGCGTGGTCGTGCAGAAGTGCCCGCTGGCTTCGCGTAGCCGAGCAGAATTGTCGCCGGCTCTGCATAGCCAGGCGAAAGTGCCCGCTGGCTCCGCGTAGCCGAGCATAAATTGCCGCCGGCTCTGCATAGCCAGGCGAAAGTGCCCGCTGGCTTCGCGTAGCCAGGCAGAATTGCCGCTGGCTCTGCATAGCCAGGCGAAAGTGCCCGCTGGCTCTGCATAGCCAGGCGAAAGTGCCCGCTGGCTTCGCGTAGCCAGGCAGAATTGCCGCTGGCTCTTGCGTACGACAGCCTGCGCCCCGGATCATCAAGCACCCCGCAACGGTGCGCTCTCGCAAAAAAAACGCCTCGCACCACTTGTATAGTGGTATTGGAGGCGTTTTTTGGTTTACTTGCGGGCCGGTTTCGTTGAATCAGGCTCATTTGTTTTCGATATAGGAATCCTCGCCGTTCGGCTGCGGGCCTTTTTCGAGTTTTACTTCCTCACGAAGCAAATAGCCGAAAAAGAGGATGTAATACGTTACGATGACAAAGAAAATGCCGGCCGTCGTCGGATCTTTGGCGAATTGGGAAGGATCGGCGGGGTTCGCGGCGCCGGGATTGGGCATTGTCGCCATAACGACGATCCGGTAAGCGATACGGCCTAAAAACAGCACTAAAACCGTGATCTCAATCCATATATGAGTCCGGTAATACCAGCCGTCGGCGCGGTGCTCGAAGCGGGTATGGCGGATCGCGGCAAGCCCCAGAGCGGCTCCGGCGGCCACACCGACGGCATCGCCTATGAAATAAACCGGATGGACGAAGCCAAGCGATAGAATTAAAAGTCCGATAATGCCGAACATGACGATCCGGAACTTGAGTCTGCCGCGCGATAATTTTTGAAATCCGATGGTTCGTTTGGTGCGGCGGTAAATGATCAAACCCGCGACAAGGATCGGAATTGCGTAGTGCGACCAGGTTTGCACGGTTTTTCCTCCAGACTATATGATCAGGTGATTCCATTGTAGCAAAATTAGACGGTCTGTCATTAAAAATATTATTCCGTTTACAAAAATCCGTCATACACTTAATAGTATGTCGATACACTTACTATTACACACATATTGTACCGCAAGGAGTTGGCTGAACAATGGCTCTAATTACTCATGTCAATATTTGCAATGCCGACAACGAAATATATTGCTGTCTGCGTAACAAGGTTGTAAAGCTGGACGCCGCTCAGCATCAACATTTTTGCAGCAGCTGCAAAATGCATGCCGGCGATGCCGATGGCGGCGGTGTCGCCTGCAACTGGGAAGATCTTCGGGATATCAGCAATCCTCATTATGCGCTGGACCCGAACAAAGAATTTGCCAGCAACCAAGTTCGACAAGTGCCGCCGGAAGGTCCGGCCCCATTATTATTTTATAGCTGATGAAGAAACACATCTTGTTTGATTTTGACGGGACGTTGGTCGATTCCAGGGCTTTGCTTGTGAAGCTTTATAATGAACTGGCTGCCGAACACCGGTTTCGTAAAATCCGCAATCTGGATCTAATGCTGCTGCGCTCCCTATCCATTTCCGAACGTGTGGAGTGGCTGGGGGTGCCTGTGCTGCAAATTCCGAAGCTTATTTTGACGGCCAGGCAGCGCTACCAGGAAAACATCCGCTTTTTGCATATCGTTCCCGGTATGAAAGAAGTAATCGGCAGACTTATCGCCGAAGGCCACAAGCTTTCCATCCTGTCTTCCAATTCGACGAGCAATATCCGCCAGATTTTGCGGAACAACAAGCTGGAACATGCGTTCTACGAGATCGTATCGGCGAAGCATTTGGACGGGAAGCATCAATCGATTCGAAAAATTTTGAAGCGGTGGGGGGTTTCGCCTTCGCAAATCGCGTATGTGGGCGACGAGCTGCGGGATATTGAAGCTTGCAGGAAGCTGGGCGTGCCCATAATCGCCGTGACGTGGGGTTACGACGCTCCTGTGCTGCTTCGCCGCGGAAGACCCGACTATGTGGTCGGCGAACCGTCCGAGCTTTTGAAAATTCTCTTGACCTTGACGTAACGTTAAGGTCTATTTTGCATATAAGAGCAGCGCGCGCAAGCTCGGAGTCTGGAGAGTGAACTCAGCCCGCCAGACTCCTCAAAATGTTTTCGAAAGAGAGGATGCTTTATGGACAAAGAACAGCTTCAGGAGCTTTACACGCAAGAATCGTATTATTGGGGAAAAGAGCCCAACCGGATGGCGCTGATGGTACCGCGCTACGGTCATGGCGGCTATGCCGTAGATTTGGGGGCGGGCGAAGGGCGCGACAGCGTATTTTTGGCGCAGCACGGTTACAGGGTGCTGGCCGTCGATACCTCCCCGGCTGGGCTGGCCAAAGCGGTCCGGCTTGCCGGGGAAGCGGGGGTGCATGTGGATACGCTTGAAGGGGATATCAATACCTTTCAGCTTGAACAGCCGGTCGATCTTCTTTATTCGATAGGAGCGCTCCAATATATCCGCCCCGAAAGGCGGCTGAAGCAGTTTGCCCAGTGGAAATCCAATACCCGAGCGGGCGGGCTGCACGTCTTGTTTGCTTTTAACGAGCACCCGGATGTGGAGATAGCGCCGGACTGGGGAGTGAACGAATATTTGTACAAACCCGGCGAACTGCAGGATCATTACGCGGATTGGGAGCAGCCGTACGTCGAAGAGTACATATTTGACTGCAATTCCTCCGGGGTCCCGCACTGCCATGCCGCAACGATTGTGATCGCCCGCAAGCCGGAATAACGAAACTGTTGAGGATTTTCCTGAAAAGCGTAACTTTGTCTTGTATGTATTTCAGGAGATTGCTGATACAGTAGAAGAAAACCGGATTTGGACGGGCAACGCGTCCATGGGAACCGAAAGGGAATGATGGAATGGACACAGCAGGCGGCAAGCGTCTTGCCTTGAATTTGCAAGGGATAACGAAGCGAGTGCGGCCGGGCACGCTGCGGTTAGGCGGTCAAAACCCGCAAGGGGATCGGATTTCTTTTACCAATTATTACATGGAATGGAACGGCAGGCCGTTTTTCGGCATTGCGGGCGAGTTTCATTACTCCCGTTATCCCTATGAGGGATGGGAGGAAGCTCTGTTAAAAATGAAGGCGGCGGGCGTGAATATCGTCGCTACCTACATTTTTTGGATTCATCACGAAGAAGAGGAAGGGCGGTTTTGCTGGGACGGCAATTTGCAGCTGCGCAAATTTATTGAATTGTGCGGCAAGCACGGGCTGCATCTGATTTTGCGGGTCGGGCCATTTTGCCATGGGGAGTGCCGCAATGGAGGGATTCCCGATTGGCTGTACGGCAGACCGTTCGAGGTCCGTTCCAACGATGAGGCTTATCTGGCTTATGTGACCCGGCTCTACAAAGAAATCGGCAAGCAAGCCGAAGGCCTGATGTTCAAGGACGGCGGTCCGGTTATCGGCATCCAGCTGGAAAATGAATATATGCATGCAGGCGCGCCTTGGGAGCATACGAACGGACAGAGCAACGAATTCGTACCGGCCGGCGGAGACGGGGCTGCGCATATGAAAGAACTGAAGCGGCTCGCTTTGGAAGCTGGATTGGTTGCGCCGATTTATACGTCTACCGGTTGGGGCGGGGCGCCTGTGCTGGAGGACGAAGTGCTGCCACTCTATGGAGGTTATGCGTACACGCCCTGGAACGTCAACGAAAATCAGCCCGAGCAGCCGCCGACGACCGAGTTTTTGTTTGCGGACTATCATAACAATGCGCGCCAGGCTCACGGGTTCGAGCCGCCTTACGAGCCGGAAAACTATCCCTATGCCTGCTGCGAGATGGGCGGAGGGATGCAGGCCTGGTATTTGGCGCGGTTTCAGGTGGAACCGGAAAGCGTACAGGCGATGACGCTGCAAAAAATCGCCGGAGGCTGCAATTTTATCGGCTACTACGTCTTCCATGGCGGTACACAGCCCGTAGGCAAGCATGCTTACATGAACGAGAAAACGTGTCCGAAAATTTCCTATGACTATCAGGCGCCGATCGGCGAATTCGGTCAAGTCCGCGAGTCGTACCGCAGGCTGAAGGGGCTGTTCACCTTCCTGCGCAGCTTCGGCGAAACGCTCTGCGATACGGCCACAGTGCTGCCGGACAATGCCGCGCAGCTGACCCCGGCCGATACGGAGCATGTGCGTTATGCGGCCCGTGCGCGCGACGGAGCGGGGTATTTGTTCCTGAACAACTTTCAGGATCATGTGGAGATGAAAGATCATCACGACGTGTCGATTGCGCTGGAGCTGGACCGCGAGACGCTGCGGGTACCCGAATCGGGCGGATTCACGCTGCGGCGGAATGTTTCGGCTATGCTTCCTTTTCATATGGACCTGGACGGCATTCTTTTGAAATATGCGACCGCTCAGCCGCTTACGAAAATCGGGTCGGGAGAAGAGACCGTTTATTTCTTCTTCACGCCTGAAGGCATGGAGGCGGAGTTTGCTTTCGCCGGTCCGGATTTGGCGGGCGTGGAAGCCGATGGCGGCTCGGTGCAGCGTGCGGGGGCGCGGACGTTAGTTCGGTTTGGTCCGGACGGCCAGGGCGTGATCCGTTTGAAAAAAACGGACGGAACCGCCGTGCAGATCAGGCTGCTCACCCATGAGCAGTCGCTGCGGTTGTATGACGTGAGCGTCTGGGGCGAGCACAGATTGATTTTGTCGGAAAGCCCGGTCGCCGTGCTTGACGATCAGCTTCGACTGTTTCACCGTGACGGGGGAACTGTTGAATTCGGCGTGTTTGCAGCGGAACGGCTGACACTTTCCTGCTCTGCCGGCGCGGGAACGCTGACGCCGACAGGGGAGGCGGAAGCGGGATTCGCACGCTACCGCCTGGAGCTTCCGCCGAATCGGCTGGAAGCGGAGGTGCAGTTGATCGGCGGCCGCAAAGCGGTGGTGCGAATTCCCGAATCTGCATGGAGTCTGCCTAACCTGCATGAATGGTTCCTGTCCGTCGAATACGAAGGCGACATCGGCAGCGCTTTTATAGGCGGCAAGCTTGTCGGCGACCATTTCTGGAACGGCGATGCATGGGAGCTTGGATTGACCCGCCTGGAAGCGCAGCTGCATGCTCAGCCGCTTGACGTAGTCGTCGTTCCGGCCCGCCGGGGGACAATCGTAACCAGCGATTCGGCCATGGCCATCCAGCAGACGTTCGTCGGCCAGGAAGTAGCCCAAATCCGCTCCGTTCGCCTCATCCCGGAGGTTTGCCTAACGGTTGCCAAGGGGTAGACGGAGGGCTATTTTCAGCTATGGAGCAATCGCAACTAGATCTCAAACGAATTTCGCTGTGGAGCTTATCCTGGCCGATCGCGGTCGAAATGCTTCTTCAGTTTTTGATGGGAACCGTCGATTCGCTGATGGTCAGCAGTATCGGGGATAACGCGGTTTCGGCGGTTGGGCTTTCCAATCAAGTTATTCAATCCATAATGACGGTATTTTTTCTTATCAATTCAGGAGCGGGTGTCGTAGTCGCCCGGAAATGGGGAGCGGGAAAGACCGCTGAGGCGCGCAGGACGGCATTTATGGCGATCAAAATAAACCTCACCGGCGGTCTGGCGCTCAGCATGCTCCTCTGCATGTTGGCGGAACCTATCGTTCGGCTGATGAACGCCCCCGGCGAAGTGCACGATTACGCCGTTACGTACCTAAGAATCGTCGGCGCCGGGATGTTCGTGACGGTTCTCCATCTCAGCATCTCGTCTTTCATCCGCAGCACGGGGAACACGCGGGGGCCGATGGTCGTTTCCATCGGTATGAATCTGATCCATGCGGCGTCGAATTCCGTATTGATATTCGGTTTGCTCGGCTTTCCGACGCTCGGCATTCTGGGCGTGTCGATCTCGACTCTGGCAAGCCGTTCCGCTGCATTACTATGCTGCATGTGGCTGCTGTATCAGGCGTTCAGGCACGGCATGCGCCGGCTGGACTGGAAAGGCTATGACAGACCGTTAATGAGGGAAATGCTGTCGATTGGCGTGCCTTCGATTTTTACATCGGTATCCTGGGGATTGTCGCAGGTTGTTGTGCTTTCCATTGTGTCCTCGCTTGGTGAGACGCAGCTTGCCTCCTTCACGTATTTGAACGTGATTCAGCAGTTTCCGTGGGTTATCGGTTCCGCGGTCGGCGCTGCCGTGTCCATTCAAGTGGGACAATTGTTCGGAGCCGGGCGGCATGACCTTGTGAGACGCAGCCCTTACCTGGGCGCCAGAGCCGGTATGGCCGCAACGCTCTGCGCCGCTCTGCTCGCCTGGCACTTCGCGCGCACAGCTTTGGGGTGGTTCACCCGGGATGAAGAGGTGATTGCGGCTGCGCTGCCTGTTTTCACATTTTGCCTTGTGTGGCAGCCGCTGCGCATCTGGACCTTCTGTCTGACCAACGCTTTGAATGCCGTCGGCCATGCCAGGTTTGTGGCTGTCATCAGCGTGCTGGGCATGTGGTTGACGACAACCGGAGGCGCATATTTGTTCGGGATTACGGCTGGCTGGGGGATCTACGGCATATTTGCCGCCTATATGATCGACGAAACGTTCCGGGCCGTATTGGCTTGGCGCCGTTGGAAACGCGGCATAACCCAGCCGAAGGAGCAGGGTGCTGCCCCGGCGGTTGGAACATAGAGGAGGGAGCGACGGAGCATGCCTTAAGGGCGTGCCCAGAGCCGATAGCCACAATCTTCCTGGCGATGGTGGTACTGCCGGTGCGGTGTGGTGTGGTGCAGTGCAGTGCGAAGAAAACCTGCAAAAATACATGAATTTGCGCCCTTAATCCGCTGGACACGAACAATTCCTGCAATTGTACAGGCTTTTCAGCGGGGACATGGGCTCAGGTCCGCTTTCAGCGAAAATTCCTGCACTTTTGCAGGATTTTCGCCAAAATAAGCCAATTTCGGAGGGAAAACCTGCACTTTCGCAGGTTTTTTCCTGTCCCGGTTTGTCAAACCGCCTCATGCCCCCCCGCCATGCAGCGGCACCAGCACCAGGACAGGCGCGAGATGGAGAGCACGGCTGTGCCGAACATTGGCGCTTCTTCAGTTCCTCTAAGCCTAACATAGCGCTGTCACTTTCTCGGGCAGCCAGACGGAGCATGCCTTATAGGCATGCTCCGTCTGATTATGCGCCGTCCATGTCGTCGATACGGATTCATTACGATATGATGCGCAAATGGATATTCCGAGGTAGAGAATGAAGTGCCATAATACGTATAACCCATGGATCACCCGCGTAAAAACTATTTTGTGGAAATATGTTAGATTATGGGTTAATATGGAACTTGTATTGAAACTAATGTACTATTTTCATAGTTTTAAATACCTAATAACCAAGTGAAATTGAAAAGGCAAACCTGTTCGAAAGACAGGGACGCAAAGCCACGGGTCTACTTCTATGGGGTGCAAGTCGTCAGACATCCTCAGGAAACGGCAGCCGGGCCGCCAACAGCAGTTGGTTTTTTGTATTGCGGCAAGTAGTGTAATGCGAGGAGGAAGCTAGGTGCAAATACGTGTTGAAACGTCGACGCTGCGAGCGACGGCCAGCGAGCTTCGCACGACCATCGGGACGCTGGAGCGCATCCAAAGCCAGCTCCGCAGCGCAATGAACGGGCTTGCGATGTCCAGCCGGCATCGGTCCGATGTGGATAGCGGCTACCAATCGATTGACCGGATGCTGCAAGAACTGCGCTACGAACTGCAGCAAATCCAGGACTTCACCACGAAAAAAGCGAATCAATTCGATGAGGCGGACGGGAAGAGCAAGGGGTTCAGCATGAGCGGCGCTCTTTCTTTTGTGAAGAATGCCGTCAACAAAGGGTTTAGTTTTCTTTCTCCGATTAGCAACACCGCAAGGTTGATGTCGGCGTTATTTGGCAGCGGCCAAGCCGCCGGGAAGCAATCCAACTTCAAGGAACTGGGATTGACAGCCTTAGAAGCCTACGCGACAATGGTGAATAAGAACGCCAAGCTGATGGATTATTTGGAGGTCCCGAGCACTTTTGTCACGAAATCGCTGGATAGCTTCCAGGAAATCGGGAAGGACATGATAAAAGGATTCGAAGAACGCGCCGCCCACTCCCTGGACTCCCCTGCTGATTTTTTGAATTATGTAACCATGGGTATTCCAAAAGGCATCAACGACGGTCTACAAAATAGGGCAAACAAAATGATGGATTCTCCCTACGATTTTGCCAATTGGCTGAGCATGGGGGCCGTCGAAACGGTCAAGGAGGCATTGGATCCGAAAGAAGCGCTCTCCAAGGAGCATTGGATGGCGAGCTTTGGGCTGGCTTCCATGATCACGGGAGGGACATCGGCGCTTATTTCGAAGGGGAAGCCTGCTTTAGGGAATACGGCCAGAGGAATCGGCGAAGCAGACCAGGGAACTCCTCCGCAAACGATCAAACCGCCTGAGAAGCCACATGAGAGACCAAATGAGAAGCTGCCAGAGGGTGAGGGACGAGGAAATCTTAAATTTAAAAATGTAGGGGAATACTTTGAATATATCAGTGAAATAGGAAAACGAACGGATTTAACTGCTGAACAGAAGTTTGAAAAGATTCATGAAGCGTATGCTGCGTTAGAAGTTAAAGGTGATGTTACAGTTGTCTCTGACATGAAATTCCTGAAGCCTGAAGGATTTGGACCAAACGGCAGAATGATTGTAGATTGGCCAGATAATCTGGGATTTGTAGAAGATTCAATCCAATCTATCAACAGAAAAAATCCTTTGCCAGAACAATGGGATAGAGTTGGGGGGAAGGCTGGGGAGAATTTCACTACTTTACCTAATAACGGTGTACCATTCACTTATGATCAACGTGCAATTCCTTATGTGGAAAATTTAACAGCAAGGCATGAAGGAACTTTCTTAAAGGATTCGTATTTTGATGCCATTGATGCTATCAAGAGTGGAAATCTTGAAGAGTTGAATCGAATTGTAAGTGCAAATGAAAAGAAGCCTGTTTCTAATATTGAGTTTGACAGATTTAAGGCACAATACACAAGTTTCCAGGAAAATGTAAAACAAGCCGTTGGAAATGTGGATGCAACTTATGGATTGAAAGGCACTGCTGCACCATGGACTAGTAGCTCTACAGGTGAGGTATTAATGAATGGTGGGGCAGAGCAAATTGTAACACCGTTGAATGGAGAAATACTGGAGAGAATGGGGATTATACCAAAATATTAGGGGTGTTTGTAATGACTAAGGAAGAGCTTCTAATGAAACTGGAGTCTGAAAAAATCAATATTGGTGAGTATATCATGGTACTTGATAGCATAACAGATGAACCGCTTGTAATGGGCTGTGTCTTTGATAAAGGTATGTGGAAAATTTATGAGACAAGGGAACGTGGAGGTCATTATATCATCAAGGAAATAGATAATGAAAATGAAGCGTTTGATTATTTTTATGAGTTGCTATTAAGTAGACATAACTATTTGACTCAAAATAATTAGAGTCATACTTTAGAGAGTAAGGCCTAAGAGAAATTACAAGAGTGATTTCAACCAATAAAAGCCCCCCTTCTCCACGTTGCGAGTGGAAATGGGGGGTCTTTTGCTTCAGCTTGCGCGGGCAGGCGCTTTGGCGATCGCTCCGCCTGACTTTACACCCGTCGCAGCGGCGCCAAGGTGCCGTCGTGCTCTTCCAGCTCGAGGATGATCGGGCGCTCCTCGGGGTTCACGTTCGGGGCGTGGATGGTGAGCAGCAGCCTGCCCGCAAAATCGCGGAACAGCATGCCGTGGCCGCCATCCTCGCCGAATACGGGCGCTGCGTCGTGCACCCATGGGCCCGTAACGAGCCCGGGCTGCGACCGGGCGAGACCCATCGCGTAGCCTTGGCGGCCTCCGCTCGACCAGAGCATGACAAGCTCTCCGTCTTTCATCCGGTAGAGGAAAGGGCCGTCCGTCACGTATTGCCCCTCCTTGCCGCCGACCGACCATGGCGCCTCCGAGGCGCGGAACAGCAGCACAGGCTCGCCTACAGTTCCCGTCAAATCCCCTTTCAGCCTTATGGCATACATTTCTCCGTCCGTAACCTGCAGCCATTCCCTGCAAAAAATCATCCAAGGCGCGCGCTGCTCATCCAGGAATAAAGTCCCGTCCAAACATTCCCAGTCCTCCGGCGTCACCGGATCTGTCCCATGTGGGACAAAAGGCCCCTCCGGGCTGTCCGATACGAGAATTTGCGTAGCGCGGCACCGGCCTTCGGCTTTGAACGAGGCGAACATATAAAAGCGCCCCTCGTAAATATGAACTTCAGGGGCCCAGTAATGATGATCGGACCAGAAGCTTTCGTCCGGGCGGAAAACGGCCTTCGGCCCGTCCCAATGAACAAGGTCGGTGCTGGTGTAAACATCGAAGCCGTGCGGCTTTACCGACCAGGCGGTAAGGCCGGCGGTTCCGTACAAGTAATAAACGCCTTCCTGCGGAACGGGCAAAATAAAAGGATCTCTGAAATTGATTTGCGAAAGTGGAAGTGAAGTCATGCGCTATGGCCTCCATAATCAAATATATGTCTAGCTAATTATAGTAAAAAATATGAGATAAAATAAGAGCGGATTTATATCGAAACTGAATAGAACTTTCGAACTACATATGCTATGATTATATAGAACTAGATATTTGTCGAAAGAACGACCGAAATGGGAGAGGATTTCATGTCAGCCGCAAGACAGGAGTTAATTGATGAATTTTTCCAAATGATTCGCAAATTGAATCGTACGGGAACAGATATTCATCATGTCAGAGACTTTTTCTGGAAAGTTTCGGGGCTTCGTTCCTTCGTACCTCCGACCGTTGAGTTTATGACGGTTTTGAAAAATTACAATGCCGTTTTGTTCCATGAATTTAAAACTTCGCTGGTGCCGAACTCCAGTATGCATATTCTGGCCGGTCTCCACATGGAAGCCGGGGCAGCACTGATCAGCTTGGGGATTACCACCGTGGAAGAACTCGAGACGGCTGTCAGGGGCTCGGGCAAGTCCGCCAAGTCGGTGAAATCGTGTAGAGCCGTTTAACCGTCATCCAATGAAAAACCTCCAAAACCACTGAAGCGAGTGGAGTTTGGAGGTTTTTTATTTTGCCTTAATCCCCGTTTTGCTGCTGCAGGGCGGCCCGGAGTTTATCGGCGAGGCTGTTGCCTACGCCCGAATTGTCGGAGTACTGCTCGATCAGCTGGCGGTTCGCCTTGGCCGCTGCCCGCCGGCCGCCGCCACCGCCGCCGTTTTCGTTCTCCAGCTTCTCGACCACGTTGCAGGGGCGGCATTGAAAATATTTTCCGGCCTTGCCCGTATGAATTTCCATCTTTTTGTGGCACTGCGGGCAGCGCCGGTTGGACAACTGCCCGTCAGCCTCGCGCCTGTAGGAGCATTCCCGGCTGGAGCAGGCGAGATAGCGCCCGCGTTTGCCCTTGATTTCCTGCAGCAGCTCGCCGCAATCGGGACATTTGCTGTGCGTAAGATTGTGCGGCTTGTAAGCCGCGGAGCTCCGCTTGATTTCGCCGACCAGTTCGGCAGCTTTGGCGCGAATACCGCTCAGGAACTGGTCCATGCTGCCCTGGCCTTTGGCGATCCGCTCCAGCTCCAGCTCCCACCCGGCGGTCAGCTCGGGGGAGCGCAGCTCTTCGGAGGCGAGCTCGATCAATTGGACTCCTTTGCCCGTCGGCAGCAGGAGCGAGCCTTGGCGTTCGATGGTGTCCGAGGACACCAGCTTTTCGATAATATCGGCCCGCGTAGCGGGCGTTCCGAGATTGTGCTTTTCCATCTGCGACAGCAGCGCAGCTTCCGTGTAGCGGCCGGGCGGCTTCGTCTGCCTGGCGAGCTGGCGGCTGCTCCTGACGTCCAGCACGTCGCCGGATTTGACCTGCGGCAGCAGTTGGGCCGTCTCCTCCTCGGCCTCGGCGTCATCGCGGTCCGGGTCGGAGAAGTCCGCTGCGCCGTACACTTCTTTCCAGCCCGCCTGCTTGATGACTTTGCCCGAAGCATACAGCTTCTCGCCGGCGATTTCCAGAGTCAGCCGGGTTTCGTCATATTTGCACGGCTCGTGGAACAGCGCCAGAAATCTTCGCACGATCAGGTCGTAGAGACGCCTTTCGTCCGCGCTCAGCGCCGCCAGCGAGACCGTTTCTCCGGTAGGAATGATCGCGTGATGGTCGCTGACCTTGCTGTCGTCGACGATCCGTTTCGTTATTTTCAGCGGCTTCCGGATAAACGGGGCGGCCAGAGCGGCATACGGGCCGATGGCGGTTCCCTTAAGCCTTCCCGGCAGCGTCGCGGCCATGTCGGAAGTCAAGTAACGCGAGTCCGTCCGCGGATAAGTGACGATTTTGTACTGCTCGTACAGCCTTTGCAGCACATTCGAAGTCTGCTTGGCGGAAAAGCCGAATTTGCGGTTGGCGTCGCGCTGCAATTCCGTCAAATCGTACGCGAGCGGATGCGGAATCTGCTTCTCGGTCTGCTGGACAGCGGCGATCGTCGCCTTCTGGCCTTGCAGCTTCGCTTTCAGCGCGTCCGCCCGCTCGCGGTCAAAAATGCGCGTATCGCCGGTCTTCGGATCCCTCCACAGCGCGCGGAAAGAGCCGAAATCGGCCTCGATCAGCCAGTAATCGACGGAGCGGAACTCGCGAATCTCCGTTTCGCGGCGCATCAGCGTCGCGAGCGTCGGCGTCTGCACGCGGCCGGCCGACAAAGAGGCGTTGAACTTGCTCGTCAACGCCCGGGTCACATTGAGGCCGATCAGCCAATCGGCCTCCGAACGGCACACGGCTGATTGATACAGCCGGTTGTAGTCGGTGCCGGGCTTCAGCCGGGCGAAGCCCTCGCGGATCGCCTGATCCGTCTGCGACGAAATCCAAAGCCGCTTGAACGGCTTTTTCCAACGGATCAGCTCCATAATCCAGCGGGCGACGAGCTCGCCTTCGCGCCCCGCGTCGGTGGCGATGACCAGCTCCGCGAGGTCCGGCCGTTTGCTGAGCTGCTCGATCGCACGGTATTGGTGCGACGTTTCCTTGATGACCTTGAGCTTCATGCGCTCGGGTATAATGGGCAGATCTTCCAGGTTCCACGTTTTATAGCGCGGATCGTAGTCGTCAGGCTCTGCGAGCGTGACCAAATGCCCGAGCGCCCACGTTACGACGTATTTGGGACCTTCATGGTGGTGTTTGTGCTTTTGATTGCAGCCGAGCACGCGGGCGATTTCCTTCGCTACGCTGGGCTTTTCGGCCAATACTAATATTTTCATATAAATAGGCGACCTCATCTCACTTTTATTCTGGCAAAACTAGACATGAAATACGAGCGACCAGACCTGCTTGCCGATCAGCAGTACCGTAACCAGCACGAACAGCGGCTTGACGAAGGTGCTGCCCTTGCGAATGGCCACCTGGGAGCCGACGAGCGCTCCTGCGATCATGGCGATGCCCATCGGCAGACCGTAATAAATATTGACGGATTTCATCAGGAAAAAGGTGCCCAGGCTCGCGATATTGCTGGCCAGGTTCAGCATCTTGGCGTTCGCGGACGCGCCGACGAAATCAAAGCCGACCATCAGGAACAGGAAGATCAGGAACGAACCCGTGCCCGGACCGAAAAAGCCGTCGTAAAAGCCGATGACGAAAGCCCCGGCAGTGAGCAGCAGCGTTGTTTTCGGCGTCAGCCCGGCGAATGTCGAGGCGGCGCCCCAATTTTTTTTGAAGAGCGTATACAGCGTAACGGCAATGAGCATGCCGACGACAAGCGGTTTTAAAAAGTCGGACGGAATTTGCTTGACGGTGTAGCTGCCTAATATGGCGCCGGCAAAAGATAGCGGGAATAGCGCCAGCGTCAGCCGCATATGAATCTTTTTGGACATTAAAAAAGAGCCTGTGCTCGCCAGGGAGGACATCGTGCCGCCCAATTTATTGGTTCCGAGGCCGAAAACGGGCGGAAGCCCGGCGAAGAGCAGGGCAGGCAGGGAGATCAATCCGCCGCCGCCGACGACGGAATCGATGAAAGCGGCGAGAAAGCCGACGACAATAAGAAACAAGAGCATGTGCAAAGTTGGAAAATCCATCATAAGTATTCAGGCTCCTTAGTGTGCGATACAAGTTAGCATAAGCCAAAATGGGGCCATTTTCAATGGAGTATCGTTGACAGTGGGAGGGGGCGGAAGTACAATGGGGCTATAAACGCGCGTTCACGAAAGCGAGGCAATAGTCATTGAAAAAGACGGAAACCAATAGCGAAGAAATCGCGAAGCTGGCCGGCGTTTCCCGGAGCACAGTCAGCAGAGTCATTAATAACTATTCCAACGTGCCCGAGAAGACGCGCGCCAAAGTCATGAAGATTATCGAGCAGCATAATTATTTCCCGAATTTGTCGGCCCGGGTGCTGGCCGGGAAGAAGACGAGAACGATCGGCTTGTTTTTCATCGATTCCGGCCATGTGGCGGGAGACATGCTCAGCAATTTAATGATTGCGAGCATTATCGAATACGCCTCGTCGTTCGACTATTACGTTTTGACGAATATTATCCGCAATCCGAAGGACCCGAAGCAGGCGTCGCGCATTAAAGAGACGTTCTTTCAGAGGCGCATCGACGGCGGCATATTCATAGGCGCGGCCAATGATGAGCCGGTTATCGAAGAGCTCATAGCGGAAGGATTCATGGTAGCGATCTTCGACCAAAACCTGCCGGGACGCAATGAACCGAACCGCGTTGTCGTCAACTTCGATTACGATGAAAGCGTCAATGCCGCGGTCGATTATCTGGTCGGTTTGAATCATACGAAAATCGGCATTATCAACGGAGATATGAGGCGCTATGCGGGCCCGTCCAAATATCAGGCTTTTCTGAACGCCATGAGCCGGCACCGTTTGACCGTTGAAGCCGGGTGGGTGCTGCCCGGCGATTTTAATGAAACGAGCGGATTTCAGGCCGTTCAGCAGCTGCTGGCGCAAACGCCGGAGCTGCCTACGGCGCTTGTTGCCGCTAATGACAGCGTCGCGTTCGGGGCCGTACGCGCCCTGCAGCAAGCCGGGATCAACGTGCCGGGGGATATCTCGGTAATCGGTTTTGACGACCATGCGCTGAGCGCCCGTTTTCAGCCGGGACTGACGACGTTCCGCATGGATTTTGAGTCGATGATGCTCAAATTGACGCAGCTGCTGATTGAAAATATCGAGCATGGAGCCAAAGATTTCAACAAGGTGCTGATTCAATCCAAATTAGTTGTCAGGGACTCGTGCAAGCCGCTCTGACATACGTGTTTACAAAAAAACGCGCAAAGGGAGATCGGACATGGACAATAACATTTTGGGAACGAAAGTTATCGCGCAAATCGGGCTGCTGGTTCACGACATTGACAAGACGAGCCAGACGTATGCGGATTTTTTCGGCGTGGAGAAGCCGAAGTGGTTTTGGACGGATACGGTTGACGTTACGCAAGCCGAATATCGGGGAGAACGGATGGAAGCAAGATGCAAGCTGGCTTTTTTCGACATGGGCTCGCTGCAGCTTGAGCTGATCGAACCGGATGAAAAGCCGAGCGTATGGCGCGACTGGCTCGACAGAGACGGCGAAGGCTTCCATCACATCGCTTTTATTATCGACGGCATGAAAGAGAAAATCGCGCTCATGGAGCGGAGCGGGATGCCGCTGCTGCAAAAAGGCGAGTACACCGGCGGGCGCTATGCCTACCTGGACAGCGTGCCGCAGCTGAAGCTGATGATCGAATTGCTGGAGAACGATAAAAAATAATAGTCAAACCGCCGAACCTGGAAGTATCATTAAGAGAAGAAAGCAGGCTGATAAAGCGGGGGGATTCCTTTGAATATTTTCATTACAGGCGCGAATCGCGGCCTGGGCTTCGCGTTGGCGGAGCTTTGTGCGGAGCGGGGGCACACGGTGTATGCGGGCGTCCGCGATCTGGAATCGGCCGCTGATTTGAAAGCGCTTCATGGACGATGCCCGGAACGGGTCATACCGGTCGCGCTTCATGTCACCGAGGAAGCGTCCGTGGCCGCCGCCGCGCAAGCTTTGCGCGAAAGCGGAGCGGCGCTCGACGCGATTGTCAACAACGCGGCGATTTTGCTGGGCCGTTCCGCCGCGATCGAAGAGCTGGAGATGTCCGACGTTGCCGACTCGTTTGCCGTTAACTTGTTCGGCCCGCTGCTTGTGGCCAAGCACTTTTTGCCGCTTGTCGCCAAAGGCGCGCAGGCGAGGGTCGTCAACATCAGCTCCGAAGCGGGCAGCATGGCCGGAGCTTACGGGGGCGACTACCCGTATGCGCTGTCGAAAGCCGCGCTCAATTATTTTTCGCTGCAGTTGAGACGCTATTTGCAGGAGGATGGGGTGCGGGTATTCGCGGTCCATCCGGGATGGATTCGGACGGATATGGGCGGCGAGTCCGCTCCGGGCGATCCGGCCGCCGCGGCCGCAGGCATTCTCGGCCTGCTGGACGGCACGACAGCGGTCGCGCACGATGCCGTGTTCGTCGATCATGCCGGACGGCCCATGCCGCTCTAACGAATACGGATACGCATACGAGGAGGACTATATGAGTCGGATTGTTGCCGTCGTAGGAGATTACTATCACCCGCAAGAGCCGATCAGGCGCGCACTTCTGTCCGCTTTGCAGCCGCAGCTGCAAGACGGTTCCCTGCAGATCGATTTTTGCGGCGAGGATGAGCTGGCCGGCGCCCTGCGGGATAACCCGGATGCGGTCGTTCTTTTCAAAGAGGACAGGCTGAACCCGCAGGACGACGAGGTGAACAACTGGATGACGGAAGAGACGGCCGCTGCCGTCGTTCGCTACGTGGAAGCGGGAGGAGGCTGGCTGGCCTGGCATTCCGGACTGGCCTCCTACCCGGTCGAAGGCGCTTATGTCCGCATGCTTCGCGGCTATTTCGAATACCATCCGGAGCGGCACAGCGCCGTTACATATACCCGGACAGGCGGCGGGGACGAGCGGGATTCGTCCTTTACGTTCGCCGACGAGCATTATTTCGTTCACTGCGACCGGGAGCGCACCGAAGTGTTTTTGCTGTCCGCCTCGAAGGACGGCGCGTCGGTTGCCGGCTGGAAGCACGAATCGGGCCGCGGCCGGGTATGCTGCCTGACTCCCGCCCATACGGAAGCCGGCTTGAACGACCCTGCCGCGCTGCGGCTGCTGGCTGCCTGCATCGGATGGTGCCGCGGCGAATAGCCGGGAAAAACGAAGAAAAACAAACCCCATACCGAAAGAAGCAGAAGCGCTTCTCTCTGGCGGGGTATTTTTTTTGCGTAAATTGTCGGAATTTAGGAGACACGTATCCTTTTTTCACCAAGAAATGAGCTATAATGAAAGGATTAAGACAAAAGAGAGGGACAGCGCTTTGATCCGACGAATGAATTCGTTTTTTGTAAATAAAACCATTAAGCAAAGGTTTCAGCTGTGGATAGGAACCGTTATTGTTGCTTTAGGCTTCGCTATCATTCTATCTTTTTATTTTACCGAAAAAAAGGACCGGCTGTCCGAGACCAGAAGCCAGTTGAAGCAAATCGTAGCTTTTCAAAGTTTGTACATAGAACAGTGGAGCCAGGAGCGGATGGATACGATCAAAAGGTTCGCTCTTTCCGATAACGCCAGAAATAACCGAATTGCCCAACTGAATAATGAGATTTTAGCTTACGCACGCGTTCATACCGATTTTGAAAACATCGCTTACGTGGACAAGGACGGCTTCTTCAGGTCGGTGGCGAATCCGGGCCAATCGATCTATTTGGGGGACCGGGAATATTTTGCGGCGGCGCTGGAGAACAAAGATTTCATCACCGGCGTGTTGAGGTCGAAAGCGGACGGAAAAGATATCATCACTTTTTCATCGCCGGTGCTTGACGCGAACGGGAAATTTGCCGGGGCCATCATCGGAACCGTGACGATCGAACTGTTGGACACATTGATGAAGCAGCTAAGCTTCGGCCAGACGGGGGAAGTTTATATTTTGGACAAGCGCAGCAGAATCGTCACGACTTCAGAAACGGACAAAGCCGAAACAAGTCTGCTGATGGATACGGAACTTTTGCGCCAGGCTCAAAATAACGGGCAAGTGACCGAGGCGTATACAGGCTTTCACGGGCAAAAAGTGTACGGCCAATATCAATGGACGCCAGGCAAAAACTGGATCGTCGTCAGTGAAATTACCGAAAACGAAGTGTTTGAAAAGCTGGACCAGCTCCTGATCACCGTCATCTGCATCACCTTGATCGCTCTCGTTCTCAGCTTCGCGGCAACCGTTAACGTCGTATCCCGATTGGAGAGGCCGATCGGCTACTTGCTGAAGGGCACGAAAATCATACAAAACGGGAATTACGATTACTACATCAATCCCGACAATATCAAAGAGGCGCCGATCGAACTCCGGCAGCTTTGCAATACGTACAATTTGATGGCCAGCAAGCTCAAAGCCAATATCACGCTTTTGGAGCATTCCGCGCTTGTCGATCAGCTGACGGAAATTTTCAATCGCCGCTATATGATGCTGGAGGGCGGCAACCGGCTGAGCGCATGCATCGCGTCGGGGCAAAACTGCTCGGCCATTATGGTCGACATCGATCATTTCAAAAAAATAAACGACACGTACGGACATCCGGTCGGAGACCGCGTGCTGCGCCATGTAGCGCTGCTGCTCAGCCGGTACGCCGGCGACGATACGATTGTCGCCCGCTACGGCGGCGAGGAGTTTATCGTGCTGGCGCTGAATCGAAATACGGAAGACAGCCGAAAGCTGGCTGAAAGCTTGAGAATGCGCATCATGAACGAGCCGTTCGAGGAAGACCGATTGGCTGTTCCGATCACGGCCAGCATGGGCATTGCCGGATATGCCGCGCAGCCGGAAACCGCCTTGGCGGCGCTGGAGGATATGGTGGCCCGCGCGGATCATGCGCTGTACAGGGCGAAAGCGGGCGGCCGCAACCGGGTGGAGCTGGCGCTGTAAATTTGTTGGTCGGAATATCGGAAGTTTCGTGTATAATAGGCAGAGAGTCGTCACAATTACCATTTTTAGGGGGATTTCCATGTTAAGCACGCCGCTGAGGCCAATCGGTATCGGAAGAATATTGGATCGCAGCTTCCAATTGTACCGCAAGCATTTTGTGAAGTTGACATTGATTATGTTGATTTTATACGGGCCGATTTATTTGCTGCAAAGTTTATTGCTTTCTCAGGAGTCGTCGGTATCCAATTCCATGTTCCAACAGCTTATGGACGGAGCTTCCTGGGAGGACATCCTGCAGTCCACAGCTGCGATGCAGCAAAATGAGCCGCCTGCGGAAATGTTGAAAAAGTTGTCGCTTCTCATGCTGCTGCTGCCGCTGTTCTTGCTGGGGCTTATGCCGGCATCCGTGGCATCTGTCGTTCATCTTGTGAAGGCGGAGCTGTTCGGGGAAGAAGTGCCTGGACCCACAGCGCTTCTGAAGAAGGCTTTCCGCAGATTTTGGCCGATGGTCGGAAGCACATTTCTCTACGGACTGATCATTTTCGGCATATATTTCGGCTGTGCTATTGTTCTTCTTATTCTCGTCCTTATCTTTACGTTAGGAGCAGGCGTCTCCGGGGCTATTGGCGGTTCGGGAGCCGGTATGACCGTCTGGCTGATCGTTTTTTTCGTTGTGGTGTTCCTCGGATTTTTTTTCACGCTGATTTATTTCCTCACCCGTTGGATCTATTATTTGCCTGTAGTGGCAAGCGGCGACGATGAACTCGGTTTGAAGGCAAGCTGGAGACTTACCCGCAAAAACTTCTGGCGGCTGTTCGGGATGTTTTTCGTGCTTTCTCTCATTTTGTACTTGTTCGTGGGCGTCGTTCAAGCGCTGATCACTGTCCTGCTCGGGGTCGGACTGACCGCACAACTGGTGACCAGCTTGTTCAGTCTGCTCGTCTCGCCGCTTTGGCTGCTTCCTTATGCCGTCAGTTTTTTTGACCTGAAAGTCCGCAACGAAGGTTTAGGGGTTGAAACGATGATGGAGAGCGTCATCCATCCGCCTGACCCTTGGTCGGATTCATCCGCTACGCTTGCGCCGATCGTGCTTGACAAAAAGCGGAACGAGGAACCGGAGCAAGGCGAGGACGGACAGCCGGAGGATACGGATAAAAAGCATGAATAGCGCCGTTCAAGTCTCCGAAGATAAAGAGCGTTTAAGGGAAATATTGGAAAAACACGAATACACCGTCTATAACCGGCCGGAGAGCAGCTCGTTCTGGGATTGGGTGAAATCGCTGCTGCGCAAGCTGATGAGCTATTTTCCGGAGTTCCATCTCTCGCAAGGCACAGGGGATGTCTTGACGATCGGTTTCCTGCTCATTTTGCTCGGTGTGGCCGCTTACGCCATCTACTGGTTCTCCAGGCAGATTATCAGGCAAAAGCGCATCCGTTCCGCGGCCTATTTGCCGGAAGGCGAAATGAACCGTTCCTACCGGGATTATTGGCGGCAGGCTGCGGAGTTCAGAGCTGCGGGGAATTGGCGGGAAGGCGTGCGCGCGGCGTTCCTTTCCCTGCTGTTTTATTTGGAAGCGAGCCGCAGCATCCGCGTGGAAAAATGGAAGACGAACTGGGAGTACGCCGACGAGCTTGCGGGTACGGAGCCTGCGCTCGTCCCTTTGTTTCAGGACAGTTCCCTGGTTTTCGAACGGATCTGGTACGGCAAGGCGGATGTGACGGAGGAACAGTTCGCTTTCATCTACGATCGGGTCACACAAGTGATGGACAGAGAGGGGGGCTCGCATGAAAGGGCTGAATAAGCTGTATGCGGGGTTCGCCGTCAGCGTTCTTCTCTTCTTCGTGCTCGGATACTGGATCGTGAAGCCGCAAGCGCCCAATCAGCCGCCGTATTTGTCGTTCTCGGCAGACCGCGACGGCACGAAAGCATGGCGGGAGCTGTTGGAGCAAAAGCAGCCGGCCGTCAAGGAATGGCGGCTCGGATGGAACTATTTGCCCGCCGGGAGCGGGATGCTGCTCGTCGCCATCGGACCCGAAGCCGTCACGAAGGCGGATCGCGAAAAAGTGCTGGAATGGGTCGAGCAAGGGAACGATTTCGTGCTGGTGGACCGGCAGCCGCAAGGCTGGCAAGACGTTGAGACGCTGCGGATCGACGGGAAAGCGGACACGGCCGCTGCGAAATCCGGCGGCTCGGACAGCGGCGCTGCAGCGGTGCGCGCTTTGACCGCGGCGCCGGAATATGCGCAAGGCGGCGGCTTGTCCGGCGAGGTGAGTACGCCGTACCGGATCAAGCCGGGCGGCGGCATGACGGCGCTGTTCTCCGACGACGCCGGCGCGCTGGCGGGCCGCATGCAGGTGGGAGCCGGCAGCATGACCGTCGTGCTGACGCCGGAGTGGTTGTTCAATGGGAAGATTTTGGAACATTCCCATTTTGAGTTGATGTGGCCGCTGTTCGGGAAGTCGTGGAACGCCGTGTGGGTCGACGAGACCCACCACGGCTACGGGACGAAGCCCGGGCTGCTGGCCGTCTACCCCGCGTGGCTCGTGCTCGCCAGCGCGCAGCTCGGCCTCGCGCTGCTGCTGTGGCTCTGGCTGCGCGGCAAGCGCTTCGGCCCCGTCCACACGCCGCGGGCGTGGACGGTACGGCGCGGCGACGAGGGCTTGCAAGCCGTCGCCGCCTGGTATGAGCGCCTCGGCTACCGCGACGAGGCGCTGCGCCACCAGCAGCGCTTCCTGCGGCTGCTGCTGGCCCGGCGCTGGGGGCTGAGCCCCGGCGCCGACACCCGGCAGGCGGAAGCCGCTGCGCGCGCCCGCCTGCCTGAAGCGCAGGCGGCGCGGCTTGTCCGCCTGCTGGAGGATGAGTCCCGGGCGAATCAAAGCCCGGGCCGGAACGCAAAAGCGTTCGTAGAGCGAACGCGTGAGATGGGCGAAATGATCGCCTGCCTGGAGAAGGAGTGAGCGAGATGAAACAATTAGTGGAAGCGATGGAGCAGCGGCTGTACGGACAAAAGCTCAATATCCGGCTGCTGGTGACGGCGCTGGTGGCCGGCGGACATGTGCTGCTGGAAGGTGTGCCGGGACTCGGCAAAACGAAGATGGCCCGGACTTTGGCGCAATTGTCGGGAGCCGACTACCGCCGCATACAATTTACGCCGGATTTGATGCCCGGGGATATTACCGGAAGCGTCATTTATCATATGCAGGACAATACGTTTTCGACGATCCAGGGGCCTGTCTTCACGAATGTGCTGCTTGCCGACGAGATCAACCGTTCGGGGCCGAAGACGCAGGCCGCGCTGCTGGAAGCGATGGAGGAGCGGCAGGTGACGATCCAAGGGACTACCTACAAGCTGCCTGACCCGTTCTTCGTCATCGCGACTCAAAATCCGGTCGAGTACGAGGGAACGTATCCTTTGCCGGAAGCGCAGCTGGACCGCTTTCTGTTCAAGCTCGTGCTGGACTATCCCGGCGAAGAAGCGGAAGTGGACATTTTGCGCAGCCACGTGCCTTTCCGCGTGGAGACAGAGCAGACGCTGCAGCCGGTTTTCACGCCGGAGCGGATTCAGGCTTTGCAAAGGCAGCTTGCCGACGTTGTCGTAGAGGATTCTTTGTATGCGTACATATCGACGCTGATCCGCAAAACGCGCGAATCCCAACGGGTTCAACTGGGCGCAAGTCCGCGGGCGGGCATCGCGGTGCTGATGGCGAGCAAAGCATGGGCGCTGCTGGACGGCAGAACCTATGTAACGCCCGATGACATCAAGCTTGTGGCGCGGCCGGCGCTGAGGCACAGGCTGCTCCTGACGCCGCAGGCGGAATTGGAGGGCGGCAGCAGTGACCAGATTATCCAAGAAACGCTCGGCTCTATTCCGGTTCCTCGATAAATTTCTGCTTAAGGACTTCATCCTCCCGACCGGGCGGATGATCGCTTTCGCATCGGCCGGAGCGGCGGTGACGATAGCGGGGTACATATTCGGCCAGGGAATGCCTGTATTTTTGAGCTTCAATGCGCTGTTGATCGTCCTGAGCGCCGTGGATTTGCTGCTGCTGCCCGGACGAAGCGTCTGGAACGTGAACAGGCGGCTGCCGGAACGGATGGATGTCAGACAGGGTTTTGAAGTGGGGCTGGAGCTGCGCGCTGCGCAGCCGCAATCGGTACATATCGAACTGAACGACGATTTGCCCGCTGTGTTTAGCGCAGTGCGCAATTGTTTGAGCGGCCGGATGGACGGAGCGGAAGCTTCGTTTTTGTATACGGCCATGGCGCTCGAACGCGGTAAATATACGCTGGAACACGTCTATCTCCGCTATTGGGGCGGTCTTGGTCTTTGGAAAAAGCAAGTTCGGTTGGAATGCCCGGATACGATCGAGATTTATCCCGATCTGTCAGGGGTCAGAGGCGTATTGGGCGCAGCGCAGGATACGCTCATTTTGGAAGGGCAGCGGATTTATAAAAGACAGCGAAGCGGCTCGGAGTTTCACTATATCCGCGATTACGTGCAGGGAGACGATGTGCGGCATATGAACTGGAAGGCGTCCGCCCGCGCAGCGAAGCTGATGACGAACCTGTACCAGCCGGAAAGAGGGAAGATCGTCACGCTCGTGCTCGATTGCGGCAGGCAGATGGGCATCGAGCTGGACGGCCAGGTAAAGCTGGACCGCACGCTGGAGGCCGCTTTGACCCTTGCGGCGGTAGCTCTCAAGCAGGGGGATCAAGTATCGCTGCTCGCTTTTTCAAGCCGTGTCAAGGTGTACGTTCCGCCGGGCAAAGGATTGCCTCATTTGCAGGAGCTGACGCGCGCGGTGTACGACCTGCGGACCGATTTTGTCGAGTCGTCTTATCAGACGGCGATGGCTTATTTGCTGCGGTATTTGAAAAAACGCTCGCTGGTCGTGCTATTTTCCGATATGGAGAGCTATTTGTACGACAGGGAGCTGATGCCTTACGCGCTTCGGCTTCGCAGAGTGCATCATGTGCTGCTGCTGTCGCTCAGCGATCCGCTGCTGCATGATTGGGCCCGCATCCGGGCGGAAAGCAGCCGGCAGGCTTACATTCAGAGCATCGCCCACAAATTTACGTCGGACCGGCAGGAGTATGCAACGAAAATGGCCGCCCGGGGCATCCCCGTGATGGATGTCCCGGCCGACCAATTGACGCTTGGCGCGGTAAATGCGTATCTGGATCTGAAGTCCTCGGACGCTCTTTAAATTTGCACTTCTGCGTGCTTCGAAGCGTTCCGTTTGCCAATGCCGTACACGTAATAGAGCGCGAGGATCAGCAAAGTTCCGCCGGCTATGATGTACTTGACCTCCAGAGAAAGCGTGGACGGCGTGATATAGCCTTCGATGATGCCGGCGATGACGAATAGCGGAATCGTTCCGATCAGCAGCTGCGCCGATTCCTTGGCCGATTCGAGGAACCGGTGCTTGCGCGGAAACGGGCCCGGGACGAAGAAGCGGTAGCCCATATACAGGCCTGCTCCGCCTGCGATAAAGATAGCCGTAAGCTCGATGATGCCATGGGGCAAAATATACGCCCAAAACACGTAGCTTTTGCCGGATTGCATGAATACGGCGGCCAGCGCGCCGACGAGCAGCCCGTTACTGATCATCAGATAGACGGTTCCGATGCCAAGCGTAACGCCGCTGATGAAGGCAAGAACGGCGACGCGGATGTTGTTGGTCATAATGGTCGTCGAAACGAGCGGGCTGTGCAGATCGCCGCGCGGATCGGCCGTTTTGGAAGGATCGATGCTGTCGGCCATCTGTCCGGGCATGATCAGATACAAATTCAGCGGATCGCTGCGGACCGACAAAAAACCGAGCAGACCCCCAATCACGAACAGCAGCAGCGCTGCGGCGACAAACCAGCTCCTGGCTTGAATGAGCGAAGGAAAGTAATGCAGGAAAAACTCTTTCAACTGTGTGCTGCTTTTGTTGTTTTCCTTATACATGGCGTTGTGGGCCCGGGAGACGAGGTGGTTCAAATATACCGCCGTTTCACCGTCCGGCCGATAAGTCTGCATCGTCGCCAAATGGGACGAAACTGCTTTGTACAATTCGGCAAAACGGTCCAACTGGCTCGCCTGAAGCGACTTTTTGCGTTTTCCGAGCTGGTCCAGCAGCTCTTCAAGCTCTGTCCACAGCGACTTGTTTTCTTTTATAAAACGTGAAAGTTCCATGAGTACCCCCTTGATTTGTACTTTATTTTACCATAATTTTGGAACCGCGAGGAGATGCTATGAACGAGGCCACGGATAAAAAACTGACGATTACGACTCCCGAACAGGTGCAGCTGCAATTTCAAACCGCCGGGTTGGGCAGCAGAGCGCTGGCGCACTTGCTCGACAGCCTTATACTTGGCGCGGTCAATACGCTTCTTGTCTTGTTTGTGATCGGCGGGAGCCGGATGTATACAGGGGAATGGTTCCCGGAGCTGAGCGATTATGTGCTGGCTTTTTGCATCATATTTTTTGTCGTCATCAACTTGGGATATGTAGTTTGCACGGAAGCTTTCATGGGCGGCCAGACCCCGGGAAAACGGATATGCGGACTGCGCGTCCTGCAAAATAACGGGCAATCCCCGACTTTCCTGTCCATTCTTATACGCAACTTGTTCCGGCTTCTTGACATGCTGCCAAGCGGCTATTTCCTGGGGGGCGTAGCGATGCTCTTCAGTTCCCGCGACAAGCGGATCGGGGATATGGTCGCAGGCACGATCGTCGTGGTTGAAGCCGGGAAAGAACGGTCCAAACGCAGATCCGTCATCGATAAGGAAATTGCCAAAAGGAGAAGCGCCATCCCCCATCTTGTATTGGACGAATCCTTGAAGCGGACGATCACGGTCGATGATTGGAGGCTGCTAAACAGTTGGATCGAAAGCTTGCCCACTATGCACGAAACGAGGCTCCGGGAGCTCAGTGAGCCGATAGCCCGGCATTTTGCCGCCAAATTGGAGCATGATCTTCTGCTTTATTTTGATCTGTCCGCGTATTTGATCGCTTTGTACGAACTGCTTCGTGACGATTGGGAAGTGTAAAAGGGGGCTTTGGTATGGGATATACGGCTGTCGTCGCCGGAGCAACGGGACTTGTCGGACGGGAGCTTGTCCGGCTGCTGCTCGCGAGCGAAGCGTATGACAAGGTCATTGCGCTTGTGAGAAGGCGCATTGAGCTGCAGCATGACAAACTGATCCAGCGGATTGTCGATTATGATCGTTTGGACAGCGCGCTCGCCGAGGACGAGGTGCAGGGAGCGCATATTTTTTGCGCGCTCGGGACCACGATCAAAGTTGCGGGGAGCCAGGAGCAGTTCCGCAAAGTTGACCAGGACTATCCCATGAGGCTGGGAGAGCTGGCGCAGAAGTACGGAGCTGCGGTTTTCGTCATCGTGACCGCGATGGGGGCCGACCGCGGCTCCGCCTTTTTTTACAACCGGGTCAAGGGCGAGGTGGAAGAGGGGCTGCGGCAGCTTGGCTTGAAGGCGCTCCACATTTTGCGGCCTTCTTTAATTCTCGGGGAGCGCGCGGAGCGCCGTCCGGGCGAGAAGTTCGCAGCGGCTGCATCGAAGCTGCTGACCCCGCTTATGGTCGGCGCGCTGCGGCCGTACAGACCGATCCCGGCGGCTTCTATCGCCGGCGCGATGATGAAGTCGGCTCTCCGCCAAAGCCGGAGTCACATCGTGTACAGCTCCGACGAAATCGCGAGCTTTCATGCCGCCAATCCGTAAGGAGCTGAGTTAAAAATAGGACGAAGCAAAGAGGGCTGCTTCGTCCTATTTTTATTTGCGAGGCTCTGCCATACGAGCGGAAAGCTGCAGAAAGTCTGCAGAAGTGCATCTTTCTACTCTTAGATGCGCTTGCCCCGAATGGTTCCTGCAAATCTGCAGTGCAGTCTTTTCCGCTAAAATGCAAGCCAAGCCCCATCGTGAACGGGAATTCCTGCACAATTGCAGGCTGCCTAGAACCCCACGTGCCAGTGCTGGTAGCCAATCTGCCTGTTTGCGCGAAAAAAAACCAGCAAAAGTACAGTTTTTGCTCGGTTGAAACGCTGGGTACGAAAAATTCCTGCAATTGTGCAGGTTTTTCGCCGTTATTGTGGGCTCAGATTCATTTTCAGCGAAAATTCCTGCACAATTGCAGGCTTTTCGCCAAAATGAACCACTTTTACGGAAAAAAACTGCACTTTCGCAGGTTTTTCCCTGCCAAGCCGCCTTGTGCCCCCCCACTTCAGCTCCGCAACCGGAGGCAGAAGAGTAGAGCCCCCCACTTCAGCTCCGCAACCCGCGTGGCAGAAGAGTAGAGCCCCCCACTTCAACTCCGCAACCCGAGTAGTAGAGTAGTGCTCCCACTTCAGCTCCGCAACCGGAGGCAGAAGAGTAGAGCCTCCCCACTTCAGCTCCGCAACCCGAGCAGAAGAGTAGAGCCCCCCACTTCAGCACCGCAACCCGTGGCAGAAGAGTAGAGCCCCCCACTTCAGCAACCCGTGAAGGAGAAGTACCGCCCAGCGGCATGGGGGACTTTCACAGGTTTTGCGGCCTGGCAAGCTGTACCCGCCGGCCCTGTGCGAGCCGTACGGGGCGCCTGCTGCGTTTGCGGAAAGCCTTACTCTTCGTGGTTCGTGTAAAGCACCCGCGCGAGCAGATCCTGGTTATAGTTGCCGAAGTTTTGCCCGAAAATGGTGAGGCCGCGCTTGTTTTTGGACTTCTCGTCGACTGCCATTTTGAAGTTGAGCTCGCTTTTGTAATCGAGTTGAATGTCCGCCAGCGTGACGTCGGAAATGCGGCAGCCGTCGATAAAGCTTCCTTCCTCGTTGATGCGGATCAGCTTGAGCATGCCGTATTGGTTCAGGTGCGGCGGCCACCAGTCCGGGTTGAACGTTCCGCGGGTGTCTCCGAAGTCGCCGGGACTGGTCCAGAAGCCGATCTCGCGGCCGTTGACGTAAAAATAAATGTCGGACGGATAGTTGTTGCAGTAGCCCGGCGCTTCCGAGCCTAATTCCATGGAAAACTGAATCTCTTTGAAGCTTTGATTCGGTTTCAAATAGTTCGGTATCCGGTACTCCAGAAACCCTTCCGAGAGCCAAATGATCTGGGAGTCGATCCGCTGCGGATCGGCAAAATACCGTGGGTCGTCGAAATCGCCGATGATGCTGTCCTTGGTCGCCAGACCGCAGGTCGGGAGCACCTGATAGTTGCTGTAGTGGCCGACCTTGATGTTCACTTCGTACAGGTTGTCGATTTCTTTGCTGCGCAGGTCGACCATCAGCTTTTCTTCGTTCAGATAGCAGATTTTCTGAATGCCGTGCTTGCCGACCGCGGTGTTGATTTCGATCAATCCGCTTTCTTCCAGCTTTTTGATATGCATCGTGATCGCGCCGTTCGTCAATTTAAGCTTGCCGGCCAGGTCGTTTAGGTTCAAACTCTGATTTTTCGCCAGCAGTTCCAGAATCTCGATCCGGATTTCAGAGCTTAATGCTTTAAATATATTTAAACCAGATCGCAATTCTTTTATATATATCATCCAATAATCCCCTTTTTTATTTTAGATTTATTATAATTGATGGCCGAAAATAAAGAAAGCTATCCGTTAAATATTTTACGCGGATAATCATATAAGCGATTTCATGTCGTTAAACATGCGCTATTCGAATAGTTGATGTCATATAAAGCGAGAAAGAAAGCGTATTCAAATTTTTCTTGACAAAAATATAAAGTAAAAATAATATAAATTTGAAATGATTTAAGTTTGACTAAATTAAAACATCATGAGCACACACCATGCAGCTTTCGTTTTTATCCATGAAAAGGGGGAAGGATCGAATGAGGAAGGCGTTTATGATTGCGGCATTGTTGGTTCTCTGTATGGTCACAGTTTTATCGGGGTGCAGCAGCAGTAGCAGTAGCAGTAGCAGTGCGGGCACCGGCGAATCCGGGGGCTCCAAACCGGGCGGATCAACGAAATTGGTGCTTTGGACGTTTAACGAGCTGCATGCCAAGTTTTATCAAAGTATGGCGGAGACGTGGAACAAGGCGAATCCTGACAAGCAGATCGAATTGCAGGCGGATACGCTGCCGTACGACGATATGCACAACAAGCTGCTGGTCGCCCTGCAATCGGGCACGGGAGCACCGGACTTGGCCGACATTGAGATCAGCAAATTTCCCAACTACCTGAAAGGAACTCCGCAACTTGCAGAGCTCAACGAAATCGTGGAACCCGAGCTGAAAAACATCGTGAAATCCAGGGTCGAAATTTACGCCAAAGACGGCAAATATTACGGCATCGACTTCCACGTAGGCGCAGCCGTTATTTATTACAATAAAGAAATTCTCGATAAAGCCGGCGTCAACCCGGATTCGATCGTCACCTGGGCCGACTACGCGGAAGCGGGCAAAAAAGTGCTGGCCGCCACCGGCAAGCCGATGACGACGGTCGAAACGGCCGACCAGTGGTCGTTCTGGCCGCTGATTTCCCAGCAAAAGTCCGACTACCTCGATAAAGACGGCAAAGTCACTCTCGACAACGAAGTGAACACAAAAACGCTGCAGTACTTGCAGCAGCTGGTGAAAGACAAAATCGCGGTTCCCGCGCCGGGCGGCGGCCATCATGCCGAAGAATACTACGGCTTCATGAACAAAGGCGGGGCGGCTTCGGTCTGGATGCCGATGTGGTACATGGGACGGTTCACCGACTATATGCCGGATTTGAAAGGCAAAATCATCATCAAGCCGATGCCTGTATGGGAAAAAGGCCAATTCCGCTCCGCAGGCATGGGCGGTACGGGTACGGCGGTCACCAAGCAGTCGAAAAACCAGCAGCTGGCGATGCAGTTCCTGTCCTACGCGAAGCTGTCCAAGGAAGGCAACATCCAAATTTGGAAGCAGCTTGGCTTTGACCCGATCCGCATAGAAGTATGGAGCATGCCGGAGCTGAAAGAGGACAACAAATTCACCCAGTTTTTCGGCAAAGACATTTTCAAAGTGCTTGAATCGGTAAAAGACGAAATCTATCCGGTCCATGTCGGCGAAAAAATTCCGGCCGCATCCGACGCGGTGAAGACGAAAATCATGCCGAGCGTGCTGCAGGACGGCAAAGATGCCGCCCAAACTTTGAAAGATGTAGCCGGCGAGCTGCGCAAGTAACGCTTCCTGGCTTTACGAATGTTCAAGATCACTGGCTTTGCGCGCGCAGGCTCCTGCTTGCTCCGGCAAAGCCGGTGATTATCCTTGGTTAGGGAGGTGGGCCGCTGTGGAAACCAGTCAAATGACCGTGACGGCCGAGCGCGGGCGCACTGCCGGAAGCAAGCTGCTGTACTCGCAAAAAGTGGCGCCTTACGTGTTCGTGCTGCCGTTCGTTCTGTCTTTTATTATATTTTTCGCTTATCCTGTCATATCTACAATTACGATGAGCTTTCAAGAGGTGCTTCCGGGCAGCACCCGGTTCATCGGATTTGAAAACTACAAAAAGCTGCTGAATCCCGATTTTTTCAAAGCGCTGCTCAATAATACGAAGTATACGTTCTGGACGCTGGTCGTTTTGATCCCGGGACCGCTGGTGCTCGCCGTATTTTTGAACTCGAAAATGATGAAGGCGCGCAATTTTTTCCGGGCCTCGCTGTTTGTTCCTGCGCTCACTTCGGTAGTCGTCGCGGGCACGATTTTCCGGCTTATTTTTGGCGAACTGGACGGTTCGCTGCTCAACTCCTTCATGCATCTGATCGGGCTAGAAAGCGAAAAATGGTTGAGAAGCTCGGGGACGGCGATGTTCGCGCTCATCGTTCTGGCGGCTTGGCGCTGGACCGGCATTAATATTTTGTACTTCTTGTCCGCTCTGCAGAGCATTCCCGGGGAGCTGTACGAATCCGCCGAAATCGACGGAGCGGGCGTTTGGGACAAGTTCCGCAATATTACGCTGCCTTTGCTGAAGCCGGTCACGATTTATGTGCTCACGATCAGCATTTACGGCGGATATGCGATGTTTGTGGAGAGCTACACAATGTTCGGCGGCAACAATTCACCCAATCAGATCGGTCTGACGATGATCGGTTACATTTACAAGCAAGGGCTGGAGTCCAACAATCTCGGATTCGGTTCGGCGATCGGCCTGACGCTGCTCGTCATCACTTTGCTGGTGAATCTGGTGCAGCTCAAATCTTTCGGATTGTTCAAAAAGGAGGAGTAAACGTATGAAAGAACGCAGTTCCTGGTCGCTTCCGTCCGTGCTGATGCTCCTTCTTTTTATCGTTCTGGCCATTGCCTCGCTGTTTCCGCTGTACGCGCTTTTGCTGGCGTCGCTCAAGCCTTCCAAGGAGCTGCTCAGGTACGGGCTGAACATTAAGCTGCAGTGGGACGTCATGGGGCTCAGCAATTATTCGTTCATTTTGTCCGGCTCGGCCAAAAACTACTTTAACTGGTACAAAAACAGCCTGCTGATTACGGTCATTTTTACCGCAGCGAGCCTGCTTTTTTCTTCGATGGTCGGGTACGGGCTGGCCAAGTACAATTTTAAAGGCAAAAATTTGGTATTCACGATGGTTTTGCTGGTGATGATGATTCCGGTCGAAATCATTATGCTTCCGCTGTACAAATTAACGATCAGCCTCGGGTTGATCAACACGGTCGCCGGCGTTATTTTGCCTTTTGCGGTCGCTCCGCTGCCGATTTTTTTCTTCCGCCAGTATGCGGCCGACTTGCCCAAAGATTTTCTCGATGCGGGACGCATGGACGGCTGCTCGGAATACGGCATTTTCTTCCGCATCATGGTGCCGCTTATGGCCCCGGCTTTCGGCGCCATGACGATTTTGCAGGCGATGGGCAGTTGGAACAATTTCCTGTGGCCTTTGATCGTCCTGCGCACGAACGACAAGTTTACGCTGCCGATCGGCCTTTCCACGCTGCTGACGCCGTACGGCAACAACTATGATGTCCTAATCGCGGGATCTGTGCTGGCTATACTGCCGATTTTAATTTTGTTCGTGTTCTTCCAACGTTATTTCGTATCCGGCCTGACGATCGGCGGGGTCAAGGGATAGCGCTGCACAATGAAGCATATAAGCAAAGAGGAGAGAGGGACCCACCATGACTGAACAATACAAAAGCGCACAAAAAGAGCAATTCATAAATCCGATGATCGAGCAGCGGGCCGATCCCTGGGTGTTCAACCATACGGACGGGTATTATTATTTTACGGCGTCCGTGCCGGAGTACGACCGGATCGAGGTTAGAAGAGCGAAGACGATTCAGGCGCTGGCGCAGGCCGAGCCCGTCGTCGCATGGAGAAAGTACGAAAGCGGTCCGATGAGCGCCAACATTTGGGCGCCGGAAATCCATTTTATTAGCGGAAAATGGTACATTTACTTCGCTGCGGCGAGAACGGCGGAGACGGATAACGGCTTGTTCGATCACCGCATGTTCGTGCTGGAGAACGAGTCCGCCAATCCGCTGGAGGGCGAATGGGTGGAAAAAGGCCAGCTGAAGGCGAACTGGGAATCGTTCTCGCTGGATGCGACTACGTTCGATCACCGTGGAGTCCGGTACCTCGTATGGGCACAGCGGGACCCGGCGATTGCCGGGAATTCCAACCTGTACATCGCCCCGCTGGAAAATCCCTGGACGATTCGAGGCCGCCAGGTGATGATTACGAAGCCCGAATACGATTGGGAAATTATCGGATTCCATGTGAATGAAGGGCCGGCCGTGATCCGCAAGAACGGCAAAATTTTCATCAGCTATTCGGCCAGCGCTACCGATTATAACTATTGCATGGGGCTTCTGACGGCATCGGAAGACAGCGATCTGCTGGACCCGGCCTCATGGAGCAAAAGTCCTGTTCCGGTGTTCGCCACGAGCGAAGCGACGGGACAATACGGCCCCGGTCACAATTGCTTCACCGTTTCCGCCGACGGATCGGAGGATATACTCGTCTATCACGCCCGCAATTATAAAGAAATCAACGGCGATCCGCTGTACGATCCGAACCGCCATGCCCGCGCGCAGAGGTTGGGCTGGAACAGCGACGGCACGCCGAACTTCGGCATTCCGGCGGCGGACGGCGTGACTGTTTAGGCTAGCCTCGTACTTCGTACGCCTTGCGCGGTCCCGCTGCTTTAAAGATGCCGCAGCGTTTTGCGGTAAGACGTAGGCGCGCAGCCGCTCCATTTGCGGAATTGCTTGGAAAAATAAAGCGCGTCATTAAAACCGACCGACGAAGCGACCTGGTCGATCGTCATCGGCGTTTCGAGCAGCTGCTCGGCGCGTTCCATGCGTATTTTCAATAAATACTGCATGGGGGAAAGTCCAGTTATTTGTTTGAACATTTTGCACAAATGAGTCCGGTGGTACCCGATCATGCGGGCCAACTGCTCAATAGATACGGGCTGCGTATATTGCAGCTCCAAATAGCGGATCGCCTGTCCGACCTGACGGTGCGCGTCCGATTCGGCGGCCGGCTTTGCCGGCCAGCGGCGGCGGTTGGCGAGGCCGAGCTCGCTGAGCAGAAGCCGCAGCCAGCCTCCTGACTCCGTATCCTCCAGGGCGGGGATAGCGTTCTGGGCGAAGCAAGCGCGCAGCCGCCGGTACAGATGGCGGACTTTTTTCGTGCCGCTGTTCGGGATCACCGGATTGTCCGGGGCGATTCCCATCGAGGACAGCACGGTACCCGCCGCACGGCCGGCAAAAGCGACCCAGACATAATGCCACGGCCGATGCGCGTCCGCTACGTAGCTGAACAGCTCGCCCGGGAAAATGACGAAGCTGTCGCCCGCCCCGCAGCGGTAAGTCCGGCCATGGATTTCAAAAACCCCTTCGCCGGACAGTACCGTATGGATCAAATAATAATCGTGCACGGCCGGCCCCATTTTGTGCCGGGGATTCGGCTTGCCTTCGCCGCTGAAAAGCACAGGCAATTCGCCGCTGCCGGTGAACGGATTAATAGTGACATAGAAGTAGGAGTGGTCCGGATTCATAGGGGCACCTTTTTGTGTTTTTATCATAAGAGTAGCGGAAGAAACTACAAATGTCCATATTCCTGTTCGTTCGTTCCATACTCAACCGAATCGCCGTCGCTTATAGTAAAAGAAAGCAGGGAACAACGATTTGGAGGCGAAACGAACATGTCAAAAATTACTTTTTTAGGTGCGGGAAGTACCGTTTTTGCTAAAAATGTACTGGGTGATTGCATGCTGACGCCCGCGCTTCAAGGCTTCGAGCTGGCGCTCTTCGACATTGACCGCGAGCGGCTGCTGGACTCGGAGAACATGCTGAACAATTTGAAAAAAACAAGCGGCAGCGCCTGCGAAGTGAAAGCGTATTCGGACCGGAAGGAAGCTTTGCGCGGCGCCAAATACGTCGTCAACGCGATTCAGGTCGGCGGCTACGATCCGTGCACGATCACCGATTTTGAAATACCGAAAAAATACGGCCTGCGCCAGACGATCGCCGATACGGTCGGCATCGGGGGCATTTTCCGCAATCTGCGCACGATTCCCGTTATGCTGGATTTTGCTGCGGATATCCGCGAAGTTTGCCCGGACGCGTGGTTCCTGAACTACACGAATCCGATGGCGGTGCTTACCAATGTGATGAACACGTACGGCGGAGTGCGCACGGTAGGCTTGTGCCACAGCGTTCAAGTGTGCGTCCCTCATCTGTTCGAACATCTGGGCATGGAGCAGGACGGGGTTCAGGCGAAAATCGCCGGAATCAATCATATGGCCTGGCTGCTGGAAGTGAGCAAGGACGGCGTCGACCTGTACCCGGAAATCAAGCGGCGCGCAGCCGAAAAGCAGCTGGAAAAGCACGGGGACATGGTTCGCTACGAAATGATGCTGAAATTCGGCTATTACATTACGGAGTCCTCCGAGCATAACGCGGAATATCACCCTTATTTCATCAAACGCAATTACCCGGAGCTGATCGACCGCTTCAACATTCCGCTGGACGAGTATCCGCGCCGCTGCATCGGGCAGATCTCGAACTGGAAAAAGATGCGCGAAGATATCGTGAACAACGCGAATCTGACGCACGAGCGCTCCCACGAGTATGCTTCTTATATTTTCGAAGCGATGGAGACGAATGTGCCGTTCAAAATCGGCGGCAACGTGATGAACACTGGCCTTATTACGAATTTGCCGCGCGAGGCTTGCGTGGAAGTGCCTTGCCTGGTTGACCGGAACGGCGTTACGCCGACTTATGTAGGCGACCTGCCTCCGCAGTGCGCGGCGCTTAACCGCACCAATATCAACACCCAACTGCTGACGATCGAGGCGGCGATTACGCGCAAGCGCGAGCACATTTATCACGCCGCGATGCTGGATCCGCACACATCGGCCGAGCTGTCGATGGACGATATCATCGCGATGTGCGACGATTTGATCGAAGCGCACGGGAGCTGGCTGCCCGAGTACAAGTAAGCCGGAAACGAGAAAGCCGAGGGGAATGCGTTCCCTTCGGCTTTTTTTGCGGGCTCCCTGCCAGAGGGCGGCTGGGTGCAGCTAGCTTGCTGGGCAGCTTGGCGCCCCAAGGTCTGCGAAAGTGCAGGCATTTCCGTTCGCGATGGGGCTGAGCTCGCATTTTAGCCGAAAAACCTGCAGATTTCAGGCTGCCCAGAAACCCGCACGCCAGAAGGCGGTCGCACAATCCGCCTGGTTGCGTGAGCTCGCACGCTAGAGGCGGTAACTGTTCGGCAATGCGAAGAAAGCCTGCAAAAGTCAGGAGCACGCACGCTAGAGGCGGTAACTGCTCGGCAATACGAAGAAAGCCTGCAAAAGTCAGGAGCTCGCACGCTAGAAGCGGCAACTGCTCGGCAATACGAAGAAAGCCTGCAAAAGTCAGGAGCACGCACGCTAGAGGCGGCAACTGTTCGGCAATGCGAAGAAAGCCTGCAAAAGTACAGTTTTTACTCGATGGATGTGCTGACCACGACATATTCCTGCAAAAGTGCAGGCTTTTCGACGTGAACATGGGCTCAGATTCATTTTCAACGAAAATTCCTGCACAATTGCAGGCTTTTCGCCAAAATGAACCACTTTTATAAAAAAAAACTGCACTTTCGCAGGCTTTCCCTTACCGTTTTCTCCTGCCAAGCCGCTTTGTCCCCCCACTTCAGCACCGCAACTCGTACAGGGGAGGCACGGGTTGGTTTATCGGCAATCTAATTTTCGTAGGTTTTCTGTGCGTTTATAGAGTTAGAGCTACGCCTCACCAATGTACGTTTTCTCAGCAGCCTGAGATTTGCAGAAATATTTCGAAACAAGCACGCTTGGGTGCAATAAGATTACTACTAGAACGATCCGATTGATCGGTTACAGTTTGTTTGGCCGTATGCCGTCGACGGCATGGGGGGCTTTTGCAGGTTCTCTGAGCGTGCTGCCAATGTAGCGGCAGCACGGAGGGCAGAACTGCTGCAGTCGAGCTTTCGCAGCAGGTGTTTTGCTTACCCCGCGCGCGCGGTTCCCGGCGCGCGTCGCGGCGTCGCACGGCGGCCGTGCCGGTGAGGCGCCGGCGGGCGGGCTTTTCCGCGGCCGTGCATGCTGTCGACCGGCCGCCATCATGCAAGCGCCGCCCTGCGCGCAGCCCCCGGCGCGCCGTTGCGAGACCCGGCGCTAGCCGCCGGCGGCCGGCCCGGTCATCCGCCGAACGCTTCGCGGAATGCGTGATTCAAAGCGGCAAGCTCCACGTTCCAGAGCGGAGCGATTTCCGGGCCTACGTGTTCGCCGAACCAGTCGGCAAGCAGTTTGCGATTGCTGCCGTGCTCAACGATGAACGGCAGGTTCAGCATTACTTTTTTGACGTAAAGCTCCTCGGCCTGCCGCATTTGCTCCGGAGAAATCCACGTTTTCAGCCGTTTGGCCGTCCGGTACAGCTCCTTGCCGCAAGCCCGTCTTATTCCGCGCGCAGTCGGGAGCTGCTGTTTGTGCTTTTCATTGGTGTTATTTTTCATTGCCGCCTCAACACTCCTCTCTCTGCTATGTGTATGCGCAGCGAGGACGGATAGCTACTGGCGCGGCGGCAGCCCGAAGCCCAAGTTGGGAGTCGTCCGGCGGGCGGCGGCGCCTTCTGCGGATTTCGCCTGCCGGGCTCTTGGGAGTCTGTCCGACGGAGTTGCGTTTGTGCTTACCCACTGAATAATGACTGTATATATGCCGCTCACGCTGCATGAATACCGTCATTGTGCATACATATACCTTCTACGTGGTTCATCGGACAGACTCCAGGGAGGCTTACTCCGTGACGACGATGTAGCCGATCATGGGGCCGTTATGGTTTTTATCGGCATGCGTCATGCAGATCAACCTGTAAGTGCCCGCTTGCTCCGGCGTGAATGAAACGACGGTTTCCTTGCCTTTTTTGACTTCCCCTTTAATGTTCAGTCCTTCGATCAGAAAAGGGTGGCTGGCGCCGTTGACGCCCAAGATGTTGAGCTTTATTTTTTCGCCTTTGCGTACGACAACGGTTCCGGGGTCCCAGCGGTAAGCCTCGATTGTCGATCCATCCTCTGTATTGGCTTTGAATTCCCCGGTCACCATATGAATGGTCCGCTCGGCAGCAGGCTCCGCCATGGCGGGGACGATCCGCTCCCGGTTCGCGTATAACAATCCGGCTGCAATGATCAGGAGCGCCGCTGCTGCAAGGATTAGGTGTTTGCGCTGAATGATCCATACTTTCGACATCAAAAGTCCGCCTCCTGTACATTCGTTTTTGTACATCCTATGCAGGAGCTTGTCTGTGCATGTATGCGGAATGCTGCCGCCGTAACCGAAATTGGTGACATATGCACGTCTATGGTAGAATAGGGAGAGGTTAGGATCGAGCCGAAAATAGCAAGACAAAGAAGCGGTCCGGCTACTATTTGCGGAGAGAGGTCTATGAAATGGGTGAGTTCATTCACAATGTTTTGCTGTATTTGGAAGGACTGGGTTACTGGGGCATATTCCTCGGCCTTATGCTGGAAGTAATTCCTAACGAATTGCTTTTGGCCTACGCGGGCTACCTTGTTTCCAAAGGAGAAATCAGCTTTATCGGGGCGATCATATGTGCAGTCATCGGAGGGACGTTGGCCCAAATCGTGCTGTATTGGATCGGCCGTTACGGCGGAAGACCCTTTTTGGAGAAATACGGCAAATATTTGCTGATCAGCAAGCATCACATCGACGTTGCCGAGTCCTGGTTCAACCGGTACGGCACCGGGATGATTTTCACGGCCCGTTTTATTCCGATTGTCCGTCACGCGATTTCTCTTCCCGGCGGAATGGCGAAAATGCCTCTGGGCAAATTCACCCTGTACACCGGTCTGGCGTTAATACCGTATTCGTTCCTGTACGTGTATCTCGGCATGGCGCTTAAAGACAACTGGGAAACGATCGATCAGGTTGCCGGCCCGTATATTAAGCCTCTCATAATTGCAGCCGTAGTGCTGACCGTGCTGTATGTCGGCTATCAATTTTATATCAAAAGAAAAAACAAAAGCGCCAAATAATCGCTTGAATCTTGGAAGTCAATTCTGTTGGAGCTTTCGCAAGCATTTGCTACAATATAGGCAGAGCTGAAACATTACTCGCATTTATAAAAAATATGTAACAGGAGGCTGAGCATTGATGAGCATCAATCTCGCAAGCAAGCTGCGGACAGGCATTAAGCCCCAGCAATTTATCGACGGTATGGAGAAAAATAAAGAGCAGTTCCTCGCCTACTACGAAAGCTTCGAATGGGCTGACGCCGAGGACAAGGAGTATTTCGAATCCTTGAACAACCGCGACGACCTGCGCTGCCTCATTCTGTGCGCGGACTGGTGCGGAGACGTTGTGCGCAACGTTCCGGTCGTGTTTAAAGCGCTGGAAAACAGCGGCATTCCTGTGGAAGTGCTGATCCAGGAGCAAAATATGGACGTGATGGACCAATTCCTGACGATGGGCGGCCGCGCGATTCCGATCGTTATTTTCACGGATACAGGCGGTTTCGTATTAGGCCAATGGGGACCTCGTCCGCAAAATGTACAGGCGGTAATGGCGAAATTCAAGCAGGAAAACCCCGACCGCGAGGCTGCGGATTACAACGAGAAAATTCAAGTTGCCCGGGCGGAAATGGGCCGTCAATACGGCGAAGGCAACGGTTATCACGCCGTGATCGTCAAAGAGCTTCGCGATTTGATTTCTACGTTTTAAGGGCAAGCATCTCTAAAAGATTGAGAGCGAATAAAGATGATCAAAATAGATACGTTCCCTCTGGGTCCGCTCAGCACCAACGCATACTTGCTGTCCGACCCGGATACGAAAAAAGGGATCATTATCGATCCCGGCATGAACCCGCAGCCGCTGATCAACAAAATCGGCGATCTGGACATCGAGGCGATTTTGCTGACGCATGCGCATTTTGACCATATCGGCGGCGTGGACGCGATCCGCAAGCTCAAAGGCTGTCCGGTATACATACACGACCTGGAAGCGGATTGGCTGACCAATCCGAAGAAGAACGGCTCTGCGCGCTGGCCGGAGCTGGGCGCGGAGATTGTGACCGATCCGGCGGAATACGCGCTGGACGAAGGCCAGGTGCTGGAGTTTCTCGGCATCCGGCTGAAAGTTTTCCACACGCCGGGCCATTCGCCGGGAAGCGTGAGCTTTCTCTACGACAAGCACCTGTTCGGCGGCGACGTGCTGTTTAAGCTTTCGGTAGGCCGTACCGACCTTCCGGGCGGGGACACGAACACGCTGCTGGACTCGATTCAGGACAAGCTGTTCACCCTGGAAGACGATGTCGTCGTGTACCCCGGACACGGCGCAAAAACGACGATCGGTTTCGAACGCGACAATAATCCATATGTGTAACCGAGAGAGACTGTCCGATTAGCGGACAGTCTTTTCGTTTGCGACGGCTCGTCATCCATGACAGGAAACCAATTTTATTTCTTCTGGGTATTTACCGTGTTCTGAATAGGTGCGCTCCCATAGACTGATGTTGTAAGTTAACCACCTAAACAACCACGTCACCAACTTCAGCTAACGAAATAAAGGAGGTGCTTTTCCATGGGATATCTAAGACCAAATAACGCAGCTCCCGTATTCCCGACTTATACGATGCCGATTCATACGGGACCAAACATGATGCCAAACGTAATGCCGGCCTACACCATGCCGAATGCAATGCCGAACGTGATGCCGGCCGCCTACGCGCCGCCTGTCGCGCCTAAACCGATTCATCATAACATTCATTTGCACGCGATCCAGCAAACTGCTGTAGTGTATCCGAAACCCGTGCATCATGTGAAGCCGGTAGCAGTCGCTCCTTACAACAACGTCGGAAGCATTCTTGTTCTCTTCATCCTGCTAATCATTATTACCCGCGGTTTTTTCCATCATCATAAATGCTAGTCATATTTGCAAGCTGAATGGAAAGGGTCTGACCCAAACGCAGCATTGGCTGCCGGAGGGCAGACCCTTTTCGCTTTATCGCCGCAACTTGCGCAACTGTTCATGAAGCAGCGGCTTGGCAGGCCGGAAAACCTGCAAAAACTCTCATGGCGCCGTGGACAAAACGTGACCCTACAGAATGAAAATAATCAGGTCCCAGAAACCCGCCCGCCAGAGCCGGTCGCACAATCTGCCTGTTTGCGCGGAGAAAGCCTGCAAAAGTCAGGAATTCGCGCGATAGGAGGCAGCAATTGCTCGGCAATGCGGGCGGAAAAAGCCTGCAAAAGTACAGTTTTTGCCCGATGGATGCGCTGGCCACGACAAATTCCTGCAATTGTGCAGGCTTTTTGCCGCGAACAGGGGCTCTGGTTCATTTTCCTTGAAAAAGCCTGCACAATCGCAGGCTTTTCGCCAAAATGAACCATTTTTGCGAAAAAAGCCTGCACTTTTGCAGGCTTTTCCGCGTTGCCAGCGGGTGCGGCTACCCGCCCGCCGTCATGCAGCGCAACCCCGCGCGCTGGGAGCTGCGCGGGGTAAGCGAGCGGCCTCGCAGTTGCAGTTTTGCCGCCCGGCCGGCTGCTTCACAAATGGCTGCGCCGACCTTTGGTGCCCCGCGGAGCGAAGGCGCAAATAAGCTGCTCGGTCGGCTCGTCGGAACGCTTGTGTTCGCCCCTGAGCCCGGCGGAGCGTCTTTCAATTGCCGATCCCCGTTTAGGGGGACGGCTTGCGACCTCATATGACCGGCGGAGCCCAAAACTTGTTCTATCTTCCGAAGCCTTGGTTCAAAGAAAGCGGGAATCGGGTGGCTCTTTTGATCGAAGGGATGGAAGAGGAGGCGCAATTATCGGGGTTAACATTTAAGCTCGTTGATTGAATAGAGAAGAGGCCAGTGGGGGCGCTTGCGTGCGGCCCTTGCAAGGCCTCTTCTTGACGTTTGGTTATGCAGCGTGTATTAATAAAATATGGAAAATATCATCAGTCTTATGATTTGATTGGAATTTTCGGGACGTGTCAAGCCTTAGCTGTAATTGAAGGAGGAGCAAGCGTGCAGAAGTCAAGGATCAGTAAAATTTTACTTATCGCAAGCGGTTTGTTCGTTGCCATGATTTCAACGACAAATGCGGATAACCCGGAGCAAATAACCAAATCATCCGCAGCGCTAAAGGTCAATGGCGTTAAGAAAGATCTACCCGGGGAACTTCAGATTTATAACATTAACGGCCGCACTTACGTGCCCCTCAGGTATGTGGCGGATCAATTGGGCGGAGCCGTCTATTACGATCAAAAATCTGCAGCTATTGAAATCAATCAGCCCCAAAATTCCGAAAAATACGCATCGGTTAGCTCGATAAAAAAATTCGATGACTTTACACTGGCGCTTCATTCAGGCAAAAGCGTCTACGCCCGGGACGAAGTAATAAACGTATGGTCCACGCTGTCTTATCAGGGCGCTGAGAAAACAGATTTTATACACGGACTGCCGTCGCTCACCTTCTCTATTACAGATCAAGACGGGATTAGAGAGGGCGGTTATGTTGCAGCATCCGGAATCAAAGTGGAGTTGAACCCGGGAAATGAGATCGCTCATAACTTTCCCCTAAGCACGATATTGGAATTTAATTTCCGGAAAAGCGGCAAGCCGGATTACCAAAAGTTCCTGGAAAATCCGGACTCCAACCCGGCGTATTTGCCGCCCGGAACTTATACAATTAAAGTGTACGCAAGCTTTTTGAAGGGCGAAGGTGTCGAAAACGACCGGGATGAAAGCGCAGAAATGCAAATACAGGTGAAATAACATGAAAACCACTGACCGTGCGGGTCAGTGGTTTTTTACCAGCGAATAAACCTGCCTCTAAACGCGGTCGCTCATCTTCGAAAGACATCGATAGAGGTTTATCTCACTTCTTAAGTCGGAGGAAGTATCCGTCTGGGGGCCGGGAAAAAGACTGGACTTGAGCAAGTTTTTGAAAAATTCTCCGAACCATATAATGGAAAAGTCAAAGATGATGGTGATGGGGAGTGAATATGATGGGTAATACAAAAATGAGGAGTTCGGTTGAAACAACGAATTTAAATCGCAAAATTTTCCAAGGGGAAAAGTGGTTGGTTCTTACAGGAATGCTTGGCTTTCTGCTTGCAGGGATATGTGCAGTATGGGTGTTGTTGTACGGAGGGCCCGTTTCCCCTAAAGGCAACGTTCTAAATGCGTTCTCCTTCAATGCTGCGTTGGGTATGTTTTTGATTTCGACGGCGGCAATCGCTCCTTTTTCCGAGTTAGGTACCAGAGGCAGAGCTTTCTTTCGATGGTTTTATATTATTCTGGCGCTTTATTCTTACTTTGCTGAAACCGTTCAAAATTTCCGCGGGGTCAACCCGAGATTTGTAAAGGGCGGCACACATTTTGATGCAATGGTCGGTTCTATTTTTGCTTTTGTCGCTTTGCTGTTGATTCTGAGTTATCTATTCCTGGCAGTTCAATATTTCCGCCGAAAAGCAATCGCGCTCCAACCGGAGCTGGTGCTGGGCATCCGCTATGCGATGGTCGCAATCATGCTTTCGTTTGCGGCCGGTATCTGGATTTCTCTCAATATGGGCCGAACCGTTGGCCTTCATGGCAATATAATTTGGCTGCACGGTCTCGGCTTTCACGCTCTGCAAGCCATGCCGATTGTCGCCTGGCTGACCAAACGAACCCCGCTGACGGCCAAGGCCCGCAGCAGTTTGCTTCATACCGCAGGCACCGCCTACGTGCTCGGCTTATTGGCGCTCGGCTGGCAAACGTATCTGGGCCGCTCCGTTTTTGAATGGTCGACGCTTCCGTTTGTTGTTCTCGGATGCTTTTTGATTTCGTTAGCGGCAGGGGCGCAAGCGCTGCGAAAAGCGTGGCCGCTCGCTAGAGCCGGCGGCACATCTGTTTGACAACGCGGAGAAAACCTGCAAAAGTGCAGCTTTTTGCCTGTTGAGAAGCCTGGTGCGGGAAATTCCTGCAAAAGTGCAGCTTTTTCAGTGGGTACAGGGGATCTGACCCATTTTTACCCGAAATTCCTGCACAATCGCAGGCTTTTCCCAAAATGAGTCATATTCGCAAAAAAAGCCTGCACTTTCGCAGGTTTTCCGAAGCTGTAGCGGTCGATGGATGTCCAGGAAAACCGTTTATTAGCGGGTCACTGCCATAAAATTATGCAAGGATTTGAAAGGAATTTTGCCTTTTCGGACCGAAATAGTATTGGCATTCCGATGCTTTGGTCAAGCTAAGTGCTACATGATGAATGGTTTAGGTTACTAAGGAGATGTTTGATAATGTTAATAAAGGAAAATAAAACCATTGTTTGTTTGGGCGAGCTGTTGATCGATTTTGTGCCGGACGTGAACGGGCAGGCACTGGCGGATGTGGCCGCCTTCCAGCGGGCGGCAGGCGGAGCGCCGGCCAATGTGGCGGCAGCCGTCGCCAAACTGGGCGGCGAGGCGCGGTTTATCGGCAAAATCGGCCGCGACCCGTTCGGCGATTATTTGAAGCGCACGCTTGAGGAAGTCGGCGTGCAGGCGGCTGTAATCCAGACCGACGAGGCGAAGACCGGTCTGGCTTTTGTGTCGCTGCGGGCGGACGGCGAGCGCGACTTTTTGTTTTTCCGCGACCCGGCGGCGGACATGCTGCTGCGCGCCGACGAAGTCGAGGCGCAGTGGCTGGCGGACGCGGCCGTGTATCACTTCGGCTCGGTGTCGCTGATCGCCGAGCCCTGCCGCACCGCGACGCTCGATGCGGCGCGCCGCGCGCGCGAGCTTGGCGCATTGGTGTCGTACGACCCCAATGTGCGCCTCGCGCTGTGGCCGAGCGCCGACGCCGCTCGGCGGGAAATACTCGCGCAGCTGCCGCTGGCCGATGTGGTCAAGGTGAGCGAGGAGGAAATCGAATTCCTCCTCGGCACCGACGCGACAACAGGGGCGCAGCAGCTGCTGGCGCAAGGCCCCAAAGTGATCGTCATCACTTTGGGCGCCCAGGGCTGCCGTGTCGTGACCGCACGGCAGGATGTGACCTTCCCCGGCCAGCCTGCGGCGGCCGTGGATACGACCGGCGCAGGCGACAGCTTCGTCGGCGCCATGCTGCTGCAGCTGGCGGCGCTCGGCGCTTCGCCGGCTGGGATCGCGGACGCGCTCGGCGAAGCCGGAGCCGCGGAGCGGGTATTCGCGTTCGCGAACCGCGTGGGCGCGATCACGACGACACGCCGGGGCGCGATCCCGGCGCTGCCGACGCTCGCCGAGGTGCAGGCGTAGCCGCGGCGCGCAAAGATGCTGTCCCGTTCGCAATGTACGGGACAGCCCGAAAATCAGGCAAAAGGACCTCAAATTCCACTACTGAGTGGAATTGAGGTCCTCTTTTCGTACAGCCCCTTTGTATTTTAGCGATACAAGCGGTTATTCTTTCACTTCCGTGATGCGGCCGTCTGTTTTGGGGCTGATCGATTTGCGTTTGCCGAGCGCTTCCTCTACCAGTTCATAGAGGGTAATGCCGGTGTTCAGCGCCTTTTTGCCTTTGAACATTTCGTACCCGTCGCCGCCGGCTGCGATAAAATCGTTGGTTGCCAGCTTGTATGTTTTGTCCGGGTCAAGCGGCTGGCCGCCTACTTTGACTTCGAGGACGCGCTGGCCGGCAGGTTTGGCCGGATTGTAGGTGAAGGACATGCCGCTGATTTGCGGGAACCGGCCTGCGCCGTTTTCCACCTGACTGACGCCGTTTTCAAGGGCTGCTTTCAGCTCGCTGCCTTTGGCATCGAGAATGACGACGGTGTTCGGGAACGGCAGCACGTCGTAGAGCGCTTTTTTCGTGATGTCGCCCGCTTTTACCTGCGTCCGGATGCCTCCGCCGTTAGTCAGCGCCACATCGGCATTGTTTCCTTGAATGGATTGGGTGCGCTCCACCATCACGTCTGTGATGAAGTCGCCCAGATTCGTTTCGCGTTTGCGGACGAAGTTGCGGTCGCCGTCCAGATCGACATCGGTTTTGGCGATGACTACGTTTAACGCGGTATCGATTTGTTTCACAATCGTTTCCACTTGTTTGGCGACGTCCGGATCGGGCTGGACGTTCTCGTCATATTCCAGCAGGCCGCCGGTAAAGTTGACCAGCTCGTTTTTATAATAGTATAAGTCAGCGCGTCCGAGCGATTTGCCGTATTCCCAATCCTGCACGATGTAAGTTCCGTTAACGACTTCCGGATCGCGGAGCGGGGTGTGGGAGTGGCCTCCGATAATCAGGTCGATTCCGGGCACTTGCTTGGCGATTTCCCGGTCCGTTTCGATGCCTACGTGGGAGACGACGACGACCCGGTCCACTTTCTTTTTCAATTCGGGCACTACTTTTTTGGCGATTTCGACAGGACTTTTGAAAGTCAGTCCCTGCACGTTGTCCGGGTGGGTCAGTATCGGCGTTTCTTCCGTTACGAAGCCGAGGAAGGCAAACTTTTTGCCGCCGATTTCCGCATAGTACACCGGTTCCAGCAGGTTGTTGCCGTCGCTTGTAAAGACGTTGGCGTTAATAATCGGATATTTCAACTGATCGCGAAGGTTGAGCAGCTGCTTGTAGCCGAAGTCGAACTCGTGGTTTCCTGCGGCCATCGCGTTGTATTTCAGCCCGTTCAGGATAGGTAGGATGGATTCTCCTTTGAATTGATTGACAAAAACGGTGCCTTGAAACGTATCGCCGGCGTCCATCAGCAGGAAATTCGGATTCTCACCGCGCCACTGTTTGATCAGCGTCGCTATTTTCGCATAACCGAATTCTTTGTTGCTTTTGTTTTCTTCGATGTGCCCGTGCACGTCGTTCGTATGTCCGATTGTGATGTGGAGCGTAACCGCATCTCCAAGAGCGTTCAGAAAGCTTCCGCGTGTCACCGTGGATTCCTCGGGAAGCGTCAGGTCGTAGTTTAATTTGGCCGCGATTTGTTTGATTTGCGCAGCTGTGAGCTGTTGGTCGGGAGACGCTGCTTCGTCGGCGGTAATCAGACCTTTGGACTGAGCCAAAGAAAGCTGACCCCCTGCCCAATGACGCTTAGCGGCGCTGTCTGTCGTAATGCCGGTCAAGCCCTGTACTCTTTCCAGTACGGTAACAACTTCGGCCAGCGTGACCGGGCGATCCAGCGCCAGGTTTCCGCCGAGATCTCCTTCTACCCATGATTTCTTTTGCATCCACTCTACGTGAGAGACCGGTTTGACCGGCGCAGCAAAAACGGAGCCTGCGGTTAGCGCCGAAATTAAAACCCCCGAAATAACGGCGCCGCATAATTTCAACTTTTTCATCGTAGAAATTCTCCTCTCAATTCTGTTTCATATCAGTATAACGGATGCACATTTTAATAGAGTTAACTTGTTATAAAGTTTTTATAAAGGATTTGTAAGAATATGTTGAAACTTTTAAAAGAGTATGGTACTTTAGAATTACTTGAGCATGGTGCGGAAGAACCGCCTGTTTCATTCGTCTCTCAAACGGATGGACAGGCGGTTTGTCATTCGCAAAGAAAAAAGGTATTTACATATATGTGTATTTAGTGTAATATTTGGAATGAACACAACAAACATCGCTAGATTTGCGAAGAACGCAGATTTCGGACATGAGTCCGGGGTTTGCGTTCTTTTTTGCTTTTTAACTGCATGAGAGGGAGAGGGGGAGCGGCATTGAATCGCAGGAGAAGCCTGTTCATCAGTTTCACGGCGGCGATTGTCGCCGGTTGTCTTGTCTATGCCGTGTATGTGCTGCAAATGAATCAAGTGGAGCTGCAGCAAACTGTTCAGGTCGTCGTGCCTCAAGATTTTATCCGGACAGGCACTTTGATAAGCCGTGACATGGTGGGGCTTAAAGCTGTTCAGAAAGGAAGTGTTACAAGCGATATGATTACGGATTTGGAGGAGGTGATCGGTCAGGAATCGCTGCTCCCGCTAGGTACGCACGAGCCGATTTTGAAATGGAAAGTAAACCGGTATCATTTGCTGCCGTCCCGGCGTCAGGCGACTTTTCAAATACCGAAGGAATATTTGCTGTCGGTTTCCAACGGTATCCGGGCCGGGGATCTGGTCCGCCTCTTTGTGTCGTCTGCCGACGGGAGTCCGCGGAAGCTTTTTGATCAGGAAATCGTTGTCGCTTCCGTGAAATCGTCGGCTAACGTCGAAATCGACAATCCCAAAAATTCCAATCTATTGTCGAAAGCGGAGGGAGATGCGGAAAAAATGTACGTGTCCCGGCTTGAGGCCAACGGGGCGATCGATCAAATTAATTTGAATTTGACGGAGGAAGAGTGGCTGGAAGTGGACCGGCTCTGCAGCACCAAAAAAGCAAAGCTCGTCATCGCGTTCAGCTCCTCCTCGATTCTGTCGGTAGAATAAAGGGGGGATTATGATGCGAACTCTATTGCATTCGACGGACGAAAGGCTTATCGATGAACTGACAAATGTGGTGTTTCAAGAGCATTTGGACTGGACGGTATGCGCATCTGCAGAGGAGATGGAGCGGGAATTGCTTAAGCAGCCCCACTCCCGCCTGATTGTGTCGGACCGCCATATGGATTTCGGAGTTTTGGAAGAAACGCTCGAGCGTTACCGGAAGCAATGGCCGGAGATGAAAATTATGGTGCTTATATCCAATTACCATGATACGTCCGTCAACGTGAAATATGTCAAGATGTGCAAGCTGAAAAAGCTTGATTACGTCCAGCCGGGCCGGGGGACGGCGATTATTGCGGATTTGATCAGAGCCTGGGTCGATCAACCGGAAACCGATCCATCCACTTCCCAAGGGCAGGGGAAGCTGATTGCTTTTGTCGGTTCTACGCCGAATATCGGCACTACGCTTGCTTCGTTCGGTACGGCATACGCTTTGGCGGCGGAATCTTCCGCAAGTGTAGGGTATATGTGCCTGAATTTGAAAAGCTCCAAGCTTCACCGTTATTTGGGACGGGACGACAAGGCGTTCACGCTCGACGGATTGCGGGCCGAGCTTAAGGCGCAAAGCTTGACGCCCCACAGGCTGCGGCAAGTATGCGACAAGCTGCGCGAGGCACCGGGGCTGCATGTGCTCTTTGGCAACATGCTCAGAGAGCAGGCGGAGTTTTTTACGCCGATGGAGGTCGTGCATCTGCTGCGCGTCGCCCGCGCCGCTTTCGATGTGTGCGTAGTCGAGGTAAACGCCTACTGGGATAATGCGGCGACGGTCTGCGGCCTGTTGGAAGCCGATACGAGGATCGTCGTGACGACCCCGGATCTGGCCCAGTTCCAGGAGGACTTCTCCAAATGGATCAGGCAGGTTGGCTCTGTTTTCGGACTGCAGCCGGACACCTTCGACTTGATCGCCGTACAGACGGATACAAGTCCGCAAAGGGAGGCTTTCAACAGCAAAGACATTCGGAAAGAAACCCAACTGCATCTGATCGGGGAAATTTCCAGACATGCCGACGCCCTTTCATTTTGCAATCAGGGAAAGCTGCTGGAGCTATACAAGCCGGGCCATCCGATGAGAGAAGAAACGGCCGCTATTGCGCGCAAGCTGAGCGAATATTATCAGCTGCCCCGAAGATCGGTCTCGCGCAAAGCGACCTGGATCAGACGGATTTTAACAAGGCGCGCGGCGACTTGACGACATTTTGCGGGAAAGCGGGTGAGAGAAGTGAGCGAGGAGAAATTTTCCGTCATTACGTACATGCACGCGCGCAGCGACAAGGAGGCGATCACGGGGAGGGGCCTGTCTGAACGGTTTGAGCGCTCAAACCGGTTTGATGAGCGCGCTCAGGCGGATAGTGTGTTTCAGCAGTGGGTGCAGGACATCCGCGGCGAGTTGGCGATGGCGAAAGGGCGAAACGACGAGGAAAAACAGCAGTACAACGAGACGCTGAACCGCGCCATTCTCGGCTATGAGGAAGACCGCGGCAAGCTGCTCGCGATGATTCACGATTTGGCCGCCAAGCGCAGGCTATCCGAGCTTCCTCCCGGCGTCAGCAGCTTCGCTACTTTGCCGGAAGCGATATTTGCCGAGATTATCGGCCTTAACGTGCTGGAGCTTGTGCTCAAAAACCGGGAAGGTCTGGAAGAGATCCAAGTCGTGGGGAGGCAGATTTTTGAAGTAAGGAACGGAACGCCCGTCCCGTCCGTTCACACGCTGCCTTCGGTGCGCGATTTGGAACGGATTCAGCAAAATTTGGTGCTTTTTAATCAGGATACGTTAAATCCGCGCAAACGATGGGCCGAGGTTGTGCTTCGGGACGGTTCGCGTGTTACGATGACTGGCTTCGGGTTCACTGCAGAGCCGACTTTAACGATACGTTTTTATACGGTACAGCGATTCGATCTTGCTGCTCTCGCTTCGCCGGAATTAGCGACCATCGATGACAAAATGAGAGATTTGATTTTATGTTTCATACGTTCCTGTTTCAACATGGTCGTGATCGGACCGACGAATTCCGGCAAAACGAATCTGATCAAAGCGATTATTGCGGAAATGGACGATAATGAGCGCATCATTACGATCGAGTCGAGATTCGAGCTGAATTTGCGGCGGGATTTTCCGCATAAAAACATCGTTGAGTACGAGATCGACGAAGAAGATCCCCGGCATTCGGGTTTACAGGCTTTTAAGCTGGCGCTGCGCCAATCCCCCAAACGCATCTGCCATGCCGAAATACGCGATAACGACGCGAACTTATATGTTCGGGCCTGCACGCGTGGGCATGAAGGGAGCATAACATCCGTCCATGTCAGCGAATTGGAGGATGTGCCGGATGCGATCGCCGATATGTGCATGCTGGACGGCAGGGGCATGGATTCCGCCCGTCTGGCCAAACGGATCACGGAATATGTGACACATATCGGAATGGAGATGGCTGTCGTCAACGGAAAACGAAAAATGGTGAGAATCGGCGAGTACAGTTACAAAAACGGGGAGGTCCATGTAAGCGATCTCGCAGTTTATGACGATTCCGAAAATCGATGGAAATTTCCCGGGAAATTGTCGGATAGCGCATCGCAAAAAATCTACAAAAAGGACCGAATCGGTTATGCGCTGCTGACACGGTTCGGATGGATCGGGAAAGAGGGCGAATGAGCGGATGATGCTTTTCGCCAAATACAGCTTTCTCATGATGCTTTTCGCCCTGTGTTACTTATCCGTAAGAGTATTGCTCCATGCGCTCATCCGACAGCGTAAAGCGAGGTACAGGCTTCACTATGTCCGACATGCCCGAATCGGCAGCAGATTAAGCGAATATTTGGCCCAAAGATATCGGCTTTATTCGTATTTGAGCGAGATGCTGGAATCCGTCGAATCTTCTTTAACCGTTGCAAATTTATTGATGATTAGCGTCCTGCTGTTTTTGGGAGGAGCTATGACGGGGGCGCTGTTTTTTCAAAGCTTCAAGGGAGTTGCCGTTGTCGCGCTGATCTGCGTTTCGCTGCCTTTTATGGCGCTGCGGATGAAGCTGGTTAGCCTGCGCATGCACACCAGACTGGATTTTTTGCCCGCGGTGGAAGTGTTTTACCAGTATTATATGATTGCTCCGCACAAAAATTTGCGGACAGCTTTGCAAGCATGTCTGGAAGAAGAGCGGATTTTGTATCCGATTAAACCGGTTTTCGAGCAGCTCTACCGCAATTTGATGACGCAAAGGGATACGGAGGAAAGTTTGCGAATTTTTTCGCTTACGCTGGGCCACGTTTGGGCCGACTATTTTGTCGGAATTGTGAGGGTTGCGCTAACCGAAGGGAGCTATGTCGGAGAAAGCTTAAAGGTATTAATTACCGATATGCGCAAAGCGCAAATATCCGATCAGGCGGAGCGGAACAAACTGCTTGAAATACGCATCGCCAATTTTACTCCGATTTTGTTTCTTGCCTTATTTCTCTTCATCAATTTTAAAATTAATCCGGAAAGCGCCTATCAGTACTATGTCCTGGATCCGGGAGGGCGGAACATGCTGCTGGATGCCTTGCTGCTTATTTTTGCGTCGTTTCTGATGGGCATTTATTTATCTTTGCGAAGAATGTGAGGGGGATGTCAATGGTTATAGCGAGCGCGCAGCTTTATTGGCTTCAAGTTTTGTCGAACGGGCTTCTTTTTATCGTCATCGCTGCGGCTCTCTATCATGTGCTGGCTCAAATGCCGGTGAGAACGAGAAGATGGCGGGCGCTCGGGATCGCCGAAATAGTCCGGGAAAAACGGCCGCCCGGCTGGCTGCTCAAAGTTTTAAGGATCGGCGGCAAAAAAATCGAGGAGAAGAGGCAGCTTCTGCACGGCTGCGGTATTCAGGTTGATGCGGCATTGTTCGAGGGGGGCCGCCGCCTGGCGGCCATTGTATTGATGCTTGTGTCCATCGGCAGCTGTTTGGCGTTCCGGTACCAGATGTTTACTTTTTTTGTGAATCCGGTCTATGTGCTGGCTGCAGCGTCATGTTTGCTTATTTTCGTGCTTTTGGATAAAAAAGTACTGGCTTATATGAAGGAGCAGAGAGCCCACCGCATCGTCAAAGAGATTTATGTCGTCAGCCATCATCTGCTGTATTACAGCGAATCGAGGTTGAACCTGCATGCCAAGCTGTCGCAATGCGTGTCCCGGACGCGGACCGTTCGCGGGGCATTTCAACTGCTCATAAATGAGTGGTACCAGGATGCCGAATCGGCTATCCGCCGATTCAAGCAAAGGTTGGGTACGGACGAGGCATACAGCTTTGGGGAAACGTTGAACGCGCTGAGACTTAACGAGCATGAGGATTATTACGGGCTGCTAAGGCAGCGGATACAGGATTACAAGGAGAAGATGGAGCTTGTCCGGGAAAGCAGGAAGGAAACGGTATCCTACATGCTTTTCGTGCTTGCCGGGCTGCCGATTCTCAACACGTTTCGGGTGTTTATGTATCCGTGGATCGTAGAAGGCCAGCGTTTATTTAATTCTATTAACTAAATAAGGGAAGGTTGATTGTGTGTGCGAAATATTTTGATTACAGTCATGATGCTGATCGTTGTGGCGCTGCTGTTTACGAATATCATTAACAACGGAACGACAGGAATGAAACAAAATATTCAAACGCACGGCAATGCGGCTAATACGAGCATTTCGTCATTGACGCCGTGAGGTCCATGTTGATTACGGTTATGTTGGTGCTGGTTATTATTGTGATCTATAACGGCGCGGTAGGGGGAAATGCCGGTATGCGCCAGCAAGTGAAAGACAGCGGCGGACGAATCAATACGGTTATTGAGCGGATCGATCCATGAAACAGATTCTCGTATTTATTCTTTTTGCGGCGATGCTCTGCTGGTTCATGTTTTCTCCGGTTTACAAGCATGTTATCATTTTGCGGCAGGCGCTTTTGCAAAAGGAAGTCGATTATATGCTTGAGGTCGGCGCCAGCGGCAAATACGGCTATATTGACGCAGCCATGATCCAAGCCTCCAGAGGGCGTATGGAAGAGAGGGGATTCGTTCCGGCGGATTTGACCTATAACGTGACCTCGACCTCAGGATCCGGCGGAACGAGCGCGAGTCAGCCGCTGCTGCGGGGAGCGGGGCTCCATTTGACGATTACGTATCCGTATCACCGCTTGTTCGTCATTGACGGTCTTATCGGAATCGCGGTTCCTTCCGCAGGCGAGCGAATGGGAGCGGCGGGAATGAAAATGAGCGAATATGTGCCTTAAGGCTGGAGAGATGCGATGTATAAGCTGCTGCTGTTTATATTGATGAGCGTCGTCTATATGACGATGTACACGCTGCAGGCCGACGAGGAATTGGCGATGCATACGCTGTTTCAGGGCAAGCATGCTTTGAACGCTGCGGCACATGCGGCTGCGCAGCAAACCGATCCGGTCAAACTCGCGGAGGGAATCCGCTCTATCGATGAAGCGGCGGCACAGCAAACGGCCCTCCGGTATTTACAGGCCAACCTTCGCCTGGACGAGCTCAATGACCCGCTGCCGGATACGTTTTTGCGGTCACCGGTGCAAGTGGTTTTGTTTAAGGTGGTTAATGACCGGGAGACGTTTCCTTATACTTTTACACATCCGGGGTATAGCTACTCGGTCACTTTGAACAGGCCGGGGGTTATTATGTTTATCCGCCTTGAATACCCGCGTACGTATGCCGTGCTGCAGCCGATTGCCTGGACCGTCAAAGCTGCGGCGGAGATGGTGTATTGAAAAAAGAGACGCTTCACCGGCTGTTTGCACAGCTATGGAACCGTCCCTTTTTGCTCTTATTTAAACAAATAGCGGATGTATGCGCCGATCACATCGCGGGCTTTTCCTTCGGAGGGCAGCATGTGGCTATCCATGCCGGGCAGCACGTTAACCTCTATGATGCCTCCTCCTGTTTGAGAAATCGGGCTGCCGATGTCGGGGCAACGAATATCAATGCCTGCGACATCTATATCGAGCGCAGCCGCTGCGGCAATCGCAATGCTTGCATTTTCGCTGCAGATCTCATCGGTTCTGTCGATGTTTTCTCCGCCGGTAAAATCATTGCTGTTCAGCCTCAATGTCACCTTTCTGCCAGCAGGCACGATGCTGTCCAGACTGAGTTTCATAGATTGAAGATGGAAAAGCAGCGGCGGATCGATGGGAATAAGCATCAACGGCTTGTTCTCGTCCTTTGTGCCGCGTCTCGGATCTTCATTTGCCTTGCGGATCAGTTCTTCAATGGTGGAAAATCCGTCTCCGATAACGGACGGAGGGCGGGTCTCCAGAACGCCGACGACTGCTTTGTCGATAACCAGCACCCGATAATCCCGACCCGCCGCCTGCTGCTGCAGGATGACATGAGGACTGTAAGCCAGCGCGTGCGTAATAGCCTCTTCAAGCTGCGGTTCGGAAGTTACATTCATAACAATGCCTACACCGCGGTTCGTATTGAACGGCTTTACGACGATCGGAGCCTGTGAGGCCAAAAAATCCGCCGCTTCTTTGCTGAACGCCTGGATGAGGCGGTACTCGGGAACGGGGAGTTTGCGTTCTTGAAGAAGCATATTGGTCGCTACCTTATTCGTAGATAGGAAGCCTGCGATAAAGGGCAGTTTGTGGGACCTTGTTTTGTTGATAAATATTCGTTTGATTCCATTGTCCAAAACAAGAATATCTTCAAGACCGGGAATGAGCGGCCGGCAGCTAATGCCCATCGTTAAAGCTTTTTCCATAATGAGCCTGTTATGAATATTCGTGAGTTGCATGGTTGTTCACCCCGCCAGAAATCTTAGATAACAAAAATAAGTAAATAAACAGGCACAACAGGCAGCAAACGCTCATAACAACGAGCACGTAAGCGATGCTGATCGAGCCTGCGGCCGCACTTGCGAGAAATACGCCAAGCGGAATAAAGCCCCGGTCTGCCATGATGACGCTCATTAACCGTCCGCGCATCCGTTCGGGAGCATGCATTTGGAAGAGGATGCGGCTCGCCGTGCGAAAGGCTTGCGAAAACAATCCCATGAGCAGCAAAGCTCCGGCAGCGAGCCAATAATTAGCGCTTAGCGAGAAGAAGAACATGGCGCCGACGAAGCCAAAGGCGAACCAAGGGATGTAAGTTATTAAGCGCACGGAATCCAGCCGCGCGAGCGCGTATGCTCCTATTACCGCCCCGGCAGCGGTAGCCGTGAGCAAGTAGCCGAAAGATTCGGAGCCTTGATGAAGTACGTCCGTTACGTAAATGGGTACCAAAGAGGAATAGGAAAAACCGAAAAACATCAAGCAGACGCTGAGCAGCAGCAAAAGCAGAAGCTTGGGCTGCGAACGCAAAAAAGCGGCAATCGGCCGGAACCCGCCCCGGTCGTTCGAAGCTGCCCCGGGCTCGGGACGGTTTGTGTTCTTCGGAATTGCAAACAATGTGGCGAACACGGTAATTTGAGCCAGCACATGAACAAAGAACAGCGGAGCAACACCGACGCGGGCCATCATTACGCCGGCAATAGCAGGCCCGATCATGCGCGCCACATTCAGCATCGTTGTATACAGCGCAACGCCGCTTGCGATTCCCCCCTGGGGCACGATATCCGGCAACAGCGCATTGCGAACAGGAGGTTCCATTTCATCGAAGATGCCTCTCAGAAGAATCAGCGCAGAGAGGATCCAGATGTTTTTTTGTCCGGATGAAACGTACAAGGCGAGAATGAGGCCGAGACTTAATATGGGAATATACAACCAGATCAGAAGCGTACGCTGCGGAAAGCGGTCGGCAAGTAACCCTCCCAGCAGTCCGATGAACAAAGCCGGCAGCAGTCGGCAAAAATTGATAACCCCCAAATAAAAGGGGGAGGAAGTCGACGTAAGTACATACCAGTTAAGTGCGGTAACACCGACATAATCACCGATGGATGCGAGCAGGCTCCCTGTAAAAAAACGTCTGTAAACGGGAGAATTCCATGCGGATACCGGCTTCATCGCTTCTCCTGTCCCTTTTCAAAAAGCGGGTTGGCGGCGTTCGCATAAACGTAATTTTTGACGTTGCCGACCAGCCGCATTTTCGTTAAAGCCTTGATTTGCACATTAGGCGCGAACAGCGCTTCTTCATCGGCGGCCGCCTCTTCGGCAAAAGCCGCATCCTGCTTCCATTGGGCGTAGAGCTTTCTGCATTTGCCGCTGACGATAGACCAGAACGAGGATTCCTGTAAACCGTAACAACAGCTTAGAACGTTGATAAGTTCGCCCAAATGATTTTGCATAAGAGCGTGAATCAGCTTGGTTCTGGCATCGTGAATCGAAGCGATGATAGAGGCGCCTTCCCGGCAGGGCAAATCGAATCCCTGCTTGTGCAAGCGGGTGAGGTCGATGCGCGCTCCGCCCAAATCCCGGATCATCATGCGCACAGGAAGGCCGTCCCTGAACACGGTCAAGCTGTTCTGCAGGTGAGTTTCCAAGCCAATGCCATATTTGCTTAGCAGCTTTAATGGAATTAAGGCGATATCGCAATAGGCCGAGAAAAATGACAGCGCATTTGCGACTTCTTCGACTTCGTCGTCCGGGCAGCTTGCCCGAATAAACTGTTCGATCAAGAGCCGCCCGTCGGGTGCGGCCGTTTCCAACAGTGCTGCGCCAACGACAACGATTTCTCCATCGGCCAGAAACGAGTCGGGATTTTCCCGGAGCAGGAAAGCCAGATGCTTGGCTGACGGTTGGTTGTCTTCCGAGAGCGGCGACATATAGTTCACTCCGCCTATTTCACCCAGAATCCGAATGGCGGAGCGGCAGTCCGGTTCCTGCTCCATGATTTGGCGCAGCGTTTTCGTGAGCAGCGGACCGTTCTGAACGGCCTCGATCGAAAGCGCGCGGACGGCGCTCGTCGTTTGCACATTCATCGGCAGCTTGATGTGCGGAGCCGCCCCGCCTCCTTCGCAGGCCGTATCAGGAATAACGGTGCGAATGGACAAAGTGGGCCAGGCAGGGAGGGTTGTGTCAAGCAAACGAATATGGCCGTGCTCGATGTCTCGGCCGAACAGATCGAAGAGCGTATGCTCCCACTGCCAAGGATGGACGGGAACGATGAGCCATTCGCCAGCTTCATGGGTCCCGAATCGATGGGAGAATTCGGTTTCAAGTCCTTCGGCTATGCCGAAAAACAAAGCATTTACTTCAGCGAGCGTCAAATGGGTAAATGAGGATTGGACAAACTCTTGCTTCACAGCGGCAAAATGAAGCCGAATACGTTGCCCGAATTCGGGAGAGTACCGAAAAACTTCGTCAGCCGTCATCCCGATTTTTGCCTTGGCTCCGGGGTGAATGGAATGCCCGTTGAAAGCGAATTGTTCATACGAATAGGTCGGTCCGAAAGAAGCCCGTCCGTTCGATTCGAGAATGTGGCTTTGCCAGGCCAGGGCAAAGGCCAGATTGGCCGTGCTGTCGGCTACCTCATGCAAAAAAGTCTCCTTCTGTTTAACGGGGAAATCGCCTTCATCAGCGATATACCTGGCGATTTCCAAAGGAGACAGCGGGTTTTGAGCGGATTGCCGGTTGGACATGAGATGCGGGTTCTTCAACTTGAAGCGTGAAAACGACATTTGGCGTGTAACTGTAAAGGAAATATGCTGCTGGCTTTTTTCTAAAAAGCAGGCTAACTGCCGGTCAGATTCCCGGCCGGCGGCCAGCTCGACGCAGGTGCGGTCATCCTCCCATTCCCGGATCAGAGCGTTCAGCAGCCTTTCGGATATTTTTTCACGGGCGGCCGGCAGCGCATCCCTGTAGTGGCCGAGCAGAAGGGGAAGATGGTTTTCGATATATTCGAATATGAGCTGCTCTTCGACTGTATAACGGGTCGAGCGGTTCATGAAATGAAACATAAATCCACCAGCCTTGTCTGTTTTATGAAAATGATTCTCATTATCGAACTTGATTATAATAGCACCCCATAAATTCCCTTGTCAATAATATCCAAAAATTCAAAGGAAACTATTGACAATCGATAAAATTGAAATTAGTATTTTTGTGATAATGATAATTATTATCACTAAAGTTAATGAACATATTACGAAAGGAAGCTGCCATTCATGCTGCATGCCGCTTTTCTCCTTCACAGTCTGGATACCGAAGAAGAGGGAATTCATCATTATTTGCAAAACCATATTCCAGCGCTGGCAGAACTGTTTCTCACATTTCTGCCACGCGGACGCCAAGGTGTGCTGCACCGTTTGATTCAATCTATTGTTCGTGAAAATATTGCAGGACTGGCGGAGCGATCGTTTATCGAAGCGCAGGGCGGGAGGCTCGTCATTTCTATTGCCCAGGATGTTAGGCTTCTAATACCTCTGGGGCGGTCATTTTCATTTGGCCGGTTTGATATTGCGGGAGACGTTGAAATTGTGAATAAAGATAAGAGAGAGGTGATCTGCCATCCGGCAGAGGTTTTGACATGGTTGGAACAATATGGGGAGGAGGAAAATGAAGGGGACGAACGGCAGCAAAGATGGGAACGATTCAGGCGGGAGCTGAGCAACAGCGCAGCAAACCTGGCGCTTGCCTATGCGGAAGCGGAGTTGCGGAAGCGGGGACTGCTTCGGCCGCAAACGCAGGAGGGTGCGCTTGGCTTGGAGGATTGGCTGCGCACGTTGAGGCAAGCGGATGAGCGCTTCAGCACGCTTGCTTATTTCGAGCAGTGGGTGATTGAAGGCCATCCCATTCATCCTGGCGCCAAGCTGCGAATGGGCATGGATGCTGAAGATGTTATCCGCTATTGCAGTGAATTCGGCGCATCTGTCAAACCTGTGCTGCTTGCAGTTGCCAAAACCGAATCGCAGGAAAGCTCGCTCGACGAAAGCACCTCCAACGAGCTGCTTGAGAAAGATTACCCGGGTATTAATGCGCATGCGCAGCGATGGCTGGCGGAGCAAGGTCTGGATATGAAAAATTATCGGCTCATTCCCGTCCATCCCTGGCAGTATGAGCATGTTATCCGGCGTATGCATAAAAGCGCGATTCAGGACGGCACGATCGTCCTCATTCCCGACGCCGGCATTGAGACGACGGCGCTGCTATCCCTCCGGACACTGGCTCCGCTGCAAAAAGCGGGGGAAGGACGCCATCATATCAAAACGGCGTTAGCCATACAAACTACAGGCACGATGCGGACAATTTCGGCTGCCTCCGGGAACAATGGGCCAATCGTATCCGGGCTGCTCGAAGATATTTTGAGCAAGGAGAACCATTTCGGCGGAACTTTTTTTATCGTACCGGAGCGTTTGGGCGTCTATTATGATCCGTCGGACCGGTCGCTTTCCGCTTTTCAAAGAGCCGAGTTGAATAAAAATCTGATCACGATTTTTCGCGAAAATGTGGAATCCTTTGTGGCGGATGACGAAATCGTTATGCCAGCCTCAGCGCTGCTCGCGTTCTCTCCATACAGCGGGCTGACAGTCGTTGAAGAACTGCTGGATCAGGTTCTGCGCAAGGGGGAATATGCGTGCAGAGCCGAGGCCGCTGTCGCCTTTGTTCGCGAATACGCAAAGGTGGCGCTGCCAGCCTGTCTGACGATGTTCAGCCGTTATGGCATCAGCTTGGAGGGGCATTTGCAAAACTGTATGCCGGTGTTCAAAAATGGCCTGATCGACCGCATGTACATGCGCGATTTCGGCGGTGTTCGCATGCTGAAGCCGCGCCTTGAGCGGCAGGGAATGCTGCGGGAATTTCATCCCGATTCGATCACTTTGACGGATAATGAGCGCGATGTCCGCAATAAATTGATCTATCCTGTAATTCAGAACCACTTTGGCGAGCTTCTGGCATGCATCGCGCGTGCGCTGAACATGGCCGAAGAGCGGTTATGGATTCCGGTGGCGGAAACTTGCAGGGAAGCATACCGGACACTCAAGCACGATGATACGATCAGAGAGCAGGCCGAACAGGACGAAATTGCTTTGTTCGCCGATCGTGTCGAACTGAAAGCGATGACTACGATGAGGCTGCTTGGGAAAATAACGAGCTATACCTATTCGGAAGTTCCGAACATCCTTGCTGCTGTAAAAAATAATGATTGACATCTTGGATTTAATTGATAATGATTATTGTTATCGGTTATAGCATTTTTTAAATATACATATTTTTGGGGGGCAGGTTTTCTATGTTTTCATCAAAAAAAATATCCGTCGTTCTTTCGGTTAGCATGATGGGGGCCGTTCTGTTGTCAGGCTGCGGCGCCGCAAACAAGGCAACTACGGCGGCATCGACTGGGCCCGGGGCTTCAACTGCTGCAGCGACTTCTGCGGCTGGATCGGCATCCGCGTCTCCGGCTGCGGGAAGCAAAACGGTAAAGCACGTCTGGGGAGAATCCGCCATCCAGGGCACACCCACCAAGCCGATTGCGCTTGATTTTTTTATCGTCGATATTCTTGCCTCGTTAGGCGTTAATCCGGTTGGCATTGCGGGAACGGGCAGTACGCGGGTTCCCGCGTACATCAAGGACAAAGTGGGAAATTTCACGGATATCGGCGAGCGCAAAGCTCCTAACCTTGAAGTGATCAGTTCCCTTAAGCCTGACCTGATTATCGCGAACCCTGAGCGTGCCAAAACGATTAAAGCGGATCTTGAGAAGATCGCGCCTTCCGTGGCCCTGAGCGATAAGACGTATAAGGCGATCCTGGACGATGTCGATCTCCTCGGAGGCATTTTCAATAAACAGGACCAGGCGAAAAAGGTCCGAGCGGATTTGGAGAAGAAAATCAGCGACGCCAAAGGAAATGTGAAGAACCAGCCTTCCGTTCTGGTTGTAGGCGTTTTTGACGACGAGATGAGCGTTTGGGCCAAGCAATCGTTCCCTTCAAGTCTTTTGAACGATATCGGCTTCAATTATGCTTTTGCCGGCGATAAAGAGAAATCCGAAGGGACGGCCGATATCGCGACGATGACGATCGAGAAAATGGCCCAACTGGATCCCGACGTATTGTTCCTGTACGGCGACAGCATCGACAAGCTGCAGGCGAACCCTCTTTACAAAAATATGAAAGCGGCCAAAAACAACCTTGTGCTTACGGTGGAGCAGGATCTGTGGGCGCGCGCCAGAGGCCCGATTGCCGCGGGGTTAATGATCGATCAGGCCGTCAATTTCGTGAGCGGCGGGGCGAAAAAATAAATCTATGCGAAGGAAAATAGCTCTGTTCTTCGGGCTGTCCACCCTGCTGGGCGTGCTCGCCTGCATCGCGCTTGGCTGGCATGTCAAGGGATTGTCTCTGGACACTGCGGCCGAGCTATTTCGGGGGAAAGCCGATGATAGCCTGATGGTGTATACCGTATGGCATATACGCTTTCCAAGAGTTCTTCTGGCGATCCTCCTGGGCGCCGCTTTATCCGTGGCCGGATGTCTGCTGCAAGGCATTACCCGCAATCCGCTGGCAGACCCTGAAGTCATCGGAATTAATCAAGGCGCAACTTTATTCGTGGTGTCGGGCTTGCTGCTGCTCGGCACCAAAGACGTTTCTGCGCTCATTCTCGTTTGCGCTTTTCTGGGAGCATTGGCGGGAGGAAGTATTGTATACGTTCTTTCTTTGCAAAGCCGGTTTACGCCGAGCCGTTTGGTGCTAGCCGGGATTGCCGTTTCACTTTTTTTTAGTTCGGTTTCTACAGGTCTGTTGCTGATGAACGAAACGACATTGTCCAATCTGATTTATTGGATGGCGGGCAAATTATCGGGCGCGGACTGGACCAAGGTCCGATTGTCCGCTTTCATTACCGTTCCGGTTATTGCGCTCGGATGGCTGCTGAGTCCCAGGCTGAATGTGCTGCTGCTGGACGATGAAGTAGCCGGAGGTCTCGGGCAAAATGTGAATGCGACCCGCCGGTTGGCGCTGCTCATCATAGCCGTCCTGGTTGGCGGCGCGGTTGCCGCTGCCGGACCGATCGGGTTCATCGGACTCATGGTGCCTCATATGGGACGCATGCTGTGGGGGCATGATTTCCGTGCGATGATTCCGCTTGCTGCCCTGCTTGGGGCAAATTTGCTGCTTGCCTCCGATTTGGCCGGGCAAGTTCTTTTTTATCCGGTTGAAACCCCCGTAGGCATTGTGACGGCACTGTTGGGCGTTCCATTTTTTATATACCTGATGCAGAGGAAAAGAGGAGAGATATTATGAGGACACGTCAACAGGTAATGAGCCGGCGGTTTATGCTGAGCCTGGTGGCGGGTCTGCTTCTTCTCCTTCTCTTTGCCGTACTCAGCTTGAGGCTTGGAGCGGTTCAGACGCCTTGGAGCGAAGTATGGCAGGGACTGACAGGCGAAGGGGTCGTTTTTCAATACCGTTTGCCCAGGCTGTTTGCGGCCATTATGGTAGGAATGAACCTGGCGGTAGCCGGTTCGATGATGCAAAGCATTACGCGCAATCCGATGGCCGCGCCGGATCTTGTCGGCATTAATGCAGGTGCAGGCCTCGTCATCGTGCTGCTTGTTTTGGCGGTTCCGGATTTTTCTCCGCTGCTGCTTCCCGTTGCGGCCTTTGCGGGAGCGGCGGGGGCCGGAGGGCTCGTGTATTTGCTTGCCAACCGGCGAAAAACGATGACGACGTCCCGCCTTGTGCTGAGCGGACTGGCGGTAGGCAGCGGTCTTCATGCGCTGATTACTCTCGTTTTGGTGCAATATGCGCCGAATGCCGCACAGGCACTCGTGTTTCTCAAAGGCAGCTTCTACGCGCTGTCTTGGGAACGCGTAGCGCTGCTCGCGCCCTGGACGCTGCTTGGCATACCGCTGGCTTACTTCGTTTCGCGCCAACTGACGCTTCTGCAGCTCGACGAAGCGGTTATCGCCGGTCTGGGCATCCCGGCTAACAGAATGAGGCTGCTGCTGCTTATTCTGGTCGTCGCTCTGGCGGCCAGCGCGGTGGCCATCGGCGGAACGATCAGCTTCGTCGGACTGATTGTCCCTCATTTCATCAAGTTCCTCATCGGCCCCGATTTCAAGCTTTCCACGCCGCTTGCCGCTTTGTCCGGCGCGCTGCTTGTCGTAATCGCCGACATGGCCGGACGGATCGTCATCCCGCCCGCCGAGCTGCCTGCCGGAATTATTACGGCTATTATCGGAGCTCCTTATTTCTTATACCTGCTCGTCAGAAAAGCATAGCGATCGGAAATGCCTTTGCATTTTGCCGAGGTAAATTATATTGTGAAAGGAGAACAGTTTTTCAGGAAGGGAAGAAGCGTGTATGAATTGCTTTGAACAAAGACAGAACCGGTTGCAGGAAGAGCTCCGGAAGCGCGGTTGGGCGGGTTTTCTGGTCACGCAAAACGTGGATATTTACTATTACTCCGGTTCGATGCAAACCGGATACTTATTCGTTCCCGCCGAAGGGGAACCGTTATATTTGGTCCGGCGCAGCGTAGTCCGCGCGCAGGAAGAGGCGGCCGCAGCGGTCGAGCCGCTGGGCTCGCTGAAGACGCTGCGCGACCGGCTTGCAGCCCGGTACCCGGGGCTGCTGGACGGAGCCGCGCCGGTGCGGCTCGCCACCGAGCTGGACGTGCTCCCCGTCCAGCAGTTCCAGCGGCTGCAGGCCGCGTTCCCGGGCGCGGCCTGGGAAGACGGCTCGCTGCTCGTCCGCGAGCAGCGCATGATCAAATCGCCGGACGAGGTCGTGGCGATCCGCCAGGCTGCGCGCGTCGTCGACGCGGCGCTTACGGCCGTCATCCCCGGCATNGTCCGCGAGCAGCGCATGATCAAATCGCCGGACGAGGTCGTGGCGATCCGCCAGGCTGCGCGCGTCGTCGACGCGGCGCTTACGGCCGTCATCCCCGGCATTCGCGAGGGGATGGCGGAGTTCGAGCTGATGGCGCTCATCGAGCATCAGCTCCGCCTGCGCGGGCACCAGGGGCTTATGCGCATGCGCGCCTACAATTCCGAGTTGATCACCGGAATGGTGGCGGCAGGCGCATCGGCGGCGGTGCCCACTTATTTTGACGGGCCGGCCGGGGGCACGGGGCTTCACCCGTCCAGCCCGCAAAGCTCGGGCCGCGCGGCGATCCGCCGCGGCGAACCGATTCTCGTCGATCTCGGCTGCTGCATCGACGGCTATTTGATCGATCAGACGCGCACGCTCGTGATCGGCGGTTTGGACCCCGAGCTGCAGCGCGCTTACGAGACGGCGGAGCAGGTGCTCCGCGCCACGGAAGCCAGGCTGCAGCCCGGCACGATCAGCGAGCATCTGTATCTGCTCGCGCTCGATCAAGTGCATGAAGCGGGCCTCGGCGCCCACTTCATGGGGTACGGCGATGACCAAGTGAAATTCCTTGGTCACGGCATCGGGCTCGAGATCGACGAGCTGCCCGTTCTCGCCAAAGGCTTCAAATACCCGCTTGCCCCGGGTATGGTCATCGCCATCGAGCCGAAATTTACATTTCCCGGCCGGGGCGTTGTCGGTATTGAAGAAACGTATCTGATCACGGAAACGGGATTCGAAAAGTTAACGCTTTCAAAAGTGGGGGTAATCTCCATATAACCTCGTGATTTCCCATAAAATGTCTGTCTCCGATGCGAAAAGTGGAGTATAGTTAATACATATAATGGAAATAGGAGATGCGCTTAGCGTATGGACTTTTTAGGGTTCATGATTTTCGGGGTTCTTGAATTGTCTGCCATATACTTTTTGATTTTCAGATTGTTCAAGATCGATTTATATGTGTTCTCGATCGTTTTCGCGAGTGTATTAAGCAACTTTATTTCCTACACCCTGCGCGAGGTTTATCATTTGACCAGCTCGGATATTATTATCCAGATGCTGCTTATGGTTGCATTTTGCTGGCAGCTATTCAGAATTCAACTTTTTTACTCCGTGATCATGGTCAGTATCGGTTATATCGCCTTTGTCGCTTTGCAAACGACACTGTTTTTGCTTGCCAATTGGTTCAAGCTGGTACCGGATGTACTTAACCCTACATCGCCGATTGCGTATATTTTGCAGACTGTCTCGGCTTGTTTTACGTTTGGCGCAGGCTGGTTTGTACACAAAAGCAAGAAGGGTTTTAACTTTGTGCCTCATAGCCCGCAAAAAAACGTGCTTAAAGAACAAAGCAAAAATGCATGGATGCTCCTTTTATATTGCACGGCTACGCTGGTCCCGCTCTTGCTTAGCGTGATTTTTGCCTTGAGCGAATCCAACAAATGGTTTTTTGTGATACCGATCGCTTCATGCTTGATTTTGTGGGCGCTTTTATACTGGGCGTACAAGAAGGAACAAAGCTATGATTGACAAGCTCGCAGGTCGCATTGCCGTTGCGGTGAAAAGAGCGAACAGCGAGCAGACGGCTTCCGTTGAAGTGCTTCAATATGCGCTCATTATTTATATCAATACAAGCCTTATTTTCATTCAGTGCCTGCTCATCGGCTGGCTGACGAACAAGCTGCCGGAGACGCTGCTTTGCTTCTTGGTCTTCACGGTATTGCGTTTTTTTAGCGGAGGCAAGCACGCAAGCTCTACGGTGGCATGCAATCTTTTGTCGACTTTGGTATTGGCGTCAATTCCCCACCTGGCTGTTGAAGATACGAAGTGGGTGCTGCTGGAGACTATCGCCAGCTTATCGATCGTGGCTATGTTCGCTCCAAACATAGATAGCGAAACCGATATCGACGCTCGCTACTATCCGTTATTGAAAGCCGTTTCACTCTGCATCGTCGTCTCTAACTTATTCTTTCAGTCGGGGTATATCGGCTTGTGTCTATTGGCGCAATCCGTTACCATAATACCATGGTGGGAAAGGAGGACAAGAGTATGAAAAAAACAGCAGCGCTTCTTGCTTCCAGGGTGCTTTCCGCTTCGGCCAAAGTGTTTGTCAAAACGAATAAAGCTGTGATGTCCAGTCCCAAAGCGCCAAGCGAACTTCGCAAGTAACACATTTTTTTAGTTGGAGTTGGAAGGAATTCATGCGGGTACTAGCTAGAGACGGAACGGTTCATGAACTGAAGGAATCGGAAATTTTATATTTTTCTATTCACAAAAGTGAAATATCGGTTCACACGGCTCATGCGGAGTATATCCTTCCAACGAACTTCGAGCAATTGCAGCAGGCATATGCGGAATTAAATTTTGATCGGGTGGATAGGTCTTACATTGTGAATCTGGACAAGGTTCAGGGGTATCATGCCGAAAGGCAATCCGTTTTTTTTAGCGATGGAACCTTTGCTCCAGTTTCGGAGAGACATCAGAAAAAGATCATTCAATATTTAAATGAAAACAAAAAAAGAGACTGACGTCATTGGGCGCGAGTCTCTTTTTGTCTTTGCAGCAGCAAATCCATCTCTTTCCAAGAGGCCTGAATTTGTTCGACTGCGGGAACGGGAGTCCGGTTATAACCTATCAAAATAGCGAGCTCCAAGCATTCCTCAAATGCGGTATCGGCTTTTCTTAAATTGTTATTTACTTCCATGGCGTGCTCCTCGATCCATTATTCTGTGTCATTTCATAATTGGTTTCGTACTTTGCAATTCGCCAACTGCGTGCTGATTTGGATGAATATGGTATCTTTTCCTGTGTTCAAATCATACCATAGCGCCGTAGCGGCTGTATGCAGGTATTTAAAATTTAAAAATAACTTGACGTGATTGTAATTTTATGGTAAAGAAAAACTGCCCAAGAAACATGATTGTTTCAAGGACAGTTGTACCATTAAGTTTAGATTTTTTCAACAACTTTATCTATCAAACCGTATGCCTGGGCCTCGGCTGCCGACATGTAGAAGTCTCGGTCGGAATCCTGGTATATTTTTTCGATAGGCTGTTTGCTCGTTTCGGACAAAATGCGGTTCAAGATTTGCCTTGTCTTGAGAATGTGATCGGCGCGAATCTTGATGTCGCTGGCTTGCCCCTGTGCGCCTCCCCATGGCTGGTGAATCATGATCTCGGCATTAGGCAGAGCCAATCTTTTGCCCGGGGCTCCGGCCGTCAGGAGGATTGCGCCCATGGAAGCGGCCATGCCTACGCAAATCGTAGAGACATCGGGCTTAATGAAGTGCATCGTATCGTAGATGGCGAGTCCCGCAGAGGTGGAGCCGCCCGGCGAATTGATGTACAGGGAGATGTCCTTTTCCGGGTCTTCGGCGGAGAGGAACAGGAGTTGGGCAATGACGGCGTTCGCTACCTGATCGTCAATGGCGGTGCCGACGAAGACGATCCGATCCTTCAGCAGCCGGGAGTATATGTCGTAGGAGCGCTCGCCGCGACCGGATTGTTCAACGACCATAGGAATATAATTCATGGTAATCATCCTTTCGTATTTATGCTGCCTTGCCTTGTACGGTGCTGCTGCCGGCATACGGTTTTTGGCCGAATCCCGAGGATACAATGAGAAGCCGGATAGGCTGATTCGGTCCGGCCGAAGAGATGCTTCTGCTTATAACGGTAGCCTCGGAATCTGCGTTAGCGGCGGCCGGATTGCGGAAGCTTTCGATCGGGACGACGTTGTTCTCCGAGTTTTTAACATCTGCGGAAGTTTGCTCCCATACGATAACAGGAGCGGCGACGCGCTGCGGCGTACTTGGTTCTTGTTCGTGCTTCTTCACAGATTTTTCCCTCCTTATCCTTCTTGCGGCTTCGGATACACGGCGAGCATTACGTGATACAAGCTGTTTCCTTCGGGGCTGCAGCCGTATCTTTCGACAAGCTGCTGAACCAGGGCGGCGTATTCCTCGACAAAAGCGGACCGCTGCCGCTCATCCGTCAAATTCACCTGCAGCTGCATGGCGGCGCTGGGCACGATTTCATCGGCATCGGACTGTTCCATCAGCAGGAGCGCATCTTTTTTCATCCGCTCGGAAGCCGTGATGAGATGGGCCAGTGAGCTTTGATCCTTCATTTTCTGCATGCTCTCCGGTTTCATGCTTAACGATTCGGCAAGCACAAAAGTTTTGGCAACAGCCCGATACAGCACCTCGACAAGATTGCGCACCTGACGGGTGCCTGTTTTGCGTACCAGGCCCGCCTTTTCCAGAGCTTTCAGGTGATAGTTGATGCGCTGGGCCGTTTCGCCCAACTGTCGTGCTACTTCAGCGGCGGATGCAGGCTCCATCAGCTGCGCGAGGATTTGGCCGCGAAGCGGGTTCAGCAGAACCATCGCCTGTTCGGGAAGCTCGATGTAATAGCTTTCTTGAATGTCGTTCATCATGGAGAAATGCCTCCATTACAAAATATATGTTACGTAAAAATATTTTATTACGTGAGTGAAGATTTGTCAAATGCATTTGTTTAATTTGCTGTTGGTTTTATTTTCAAAGAACAATTATTCCTTCTTGAGGAGTCCATCAACCTGTTTTCACTCTCGGATGCTGAAATCGGGGATCTCGAACGAAAATTGTATGAGAGCAAGCTGCTTTCCGATTCGCAGATTAAGTCTATTCAGAAAAAGGAACTTAAGGGTTGCTCACGATATGGACTGAAAACCTTCGCGGGGAAACATTGGAGCAAAATGATCGAGAATGAGACCCTGCGGAACAATTTCGTCGAAAGTGTGCCGGCTTTGGGGGCTGTAGTGATAGGCATAGCTTTTTTTGTTTAAATCAAAAGAAGTATCTCCCGAACAAGGAGATACTTCTTTTTTATGACTTCATAAAGCTGCCTTTTACGGCTCGAACCGCTTGCCTTATTTTTCCAAGATGGCGATCGCTTCGATCTCGATTAAAAGATCAGGACTGACAAGTTCAGACACTCCGATGTGAGAACGAGCCGGTCTATGTCCATTGAAAAAGGCGTTATAGACTTCGTTTACTTCATTTTGCAGATCCATACGCTTATTAAAGATGGTTGTCTTAACAATATCGTTGATCGTACCTCCGGCGGCTTCCACGACAATTTTGAGATTTTCAAGAACAATTTGCGTCTGTTCTTTAATCGAGCTCGGCAGAGACATACCCGTATCGCTTTTCTCGGACTTTGGAACCCAACCAAAAGAGGGATGACCGTAATACAGAGGATAGGCCGTAGCACCCGAGAGGTATAAGGTTGTTGTTGTTCCGTGCTTCACTTCATAACCTAACGAAAATGGCATATCGTCAACATAACCAGGCAAAACAATCGTTTTTTTCATTTTTAAATAAAGCCTCCTTTTTGAAATCTGGAATTTACCGGGCTCAAATTGAAGATGCGATGATGATACTACCGGTCTTGTTGGCGGCCACGATGGCATCCGTCGCTCCCGCGCCGATATCGTCGCCTGGATAAAGCCTGCTTCCGATGAAGAAGTGTTTATCAGTCCGTAAGTCTGAAAGGCGAAGAACAATACCGGAGAAAATAGACCCAGGGGAACCACTCTCCATATATCGCGCAGTGTAAACCTTATGTGAACCCAGCCGAACATGATTCTGGCCGTAATCATTGAAAAATGCCCCTCGCCACTCATTTTAAACATATGTATTATGTACTACAATATAAGAAAAATACATCTGTATCGGTACAGATACATCTCGGGGCTTATTTTGATGCATAAATTTTTGCTAGTATTAAGAGATTTGGAACAATTAATCTCTAACCATACTTACAAAGAAGGAGATAAACTTCCTTCCATTCGTGTTCTTGCAAATCAATACAACATGAACAAAAATGTTTCTCGCGCGCGTACAGATGAGATCGAGAAAGGCGTCAGTGAATTAGGTAAGCGTCAAATAGCCCACACCTTGTAATCAAGATGAGGGCTATTTATGTTTTTAGTCAGCCTTAAACGCGCGACAAGTCAGTGGTAGCGACGACGACATGGCAGCAGGCTATCTAACACTTCTAGTCGTTTCTCCTTATGCTTTTGAGCATTAGTCAACTCCATTTGCTTCTTTGGGAGAATGAATTAGAAGATTATGATCGATCGGTGAAGACATGACAATCAGGATTGTATAGGTTCCATATTTATCGCATTGATTGCCAAACTCTTCGAGCGTGCGTGTGGATTCCGTCACTACTTTTAATAAATAACTGTGTTCTCCGCTTATGCGGTGGCACTCGGCAACATGGGGAGATGCATGGACAAAATCAAGAAACGCCAAGCAGTCTCTAGTCTGAAACAACATATAGGCTGCCGCATGCTTCCCAATTTTTTCAGGAGAAATGACGGTACGATACTCTTCGATTATTCCCTTTTCTTCCATTCTCTTAACTCGTTCCGTTACAGCAGGTTGGGACAATCCCACGCTTTTACCCAGCTCAGTCATTGAAATCCTTGCCTGGTTTTGAAGATAGAAGAGGATTTGTTTGTCTACATGATCCACTTTGAGTGTCCTCCTTTAAATTAAAGGTATTTTAAATAAATAACTTTTATTTCTTTGTATAATCATCATATTTGATTTGATGTGTTATGTAAAATGAAAGATTTTAATTATATAATATGACAAGACTCACATGAATAAGGGCGATTCACACATAAGAAGTCAGAGAGGAAGGGCAAGTAATGAGCAAATACGATTTAAATAAGGCAGGTACAGAAGATTTACAGGCACGTATTGATGAGGTCGTTGATTGTACAATTGACGAAAAAAAGCTGGCTGGTGCTGTTACCCAATCTAAGTTTGGAGGGTTCTCTCGATGACTCTCTCCCATTCCAGCAAAAATATAATCGCATTGGCCGCGATATGTTTGTCCGCGCTAATGTTCGGCCTCGAAATTTCCAGTGTGCCAGTGATACTTCCAACCTTGGAAAAGGTATTGCATGGCAATCTCAAGGATATGCAATGGATTATGAACGCCTACACCATTGCTAGTACGACAGTTCTAATGGCTGTTGGAACGCTGGCTGACCGGTTTGGAAGGAGGCGTATTTTTATTATCAGCCTCGTCTTGTTCGGCATTACATCCTTGATTTGTGGCTTGGCACAAAGCACGTCAGTTCTGATCGTCAGCCGGTTTCTTCAAGGCGTGGGTGCTGGCGCGATGCTGATTTGCCAGATAGCAATTCTTTCGCATCAGTTTCAGGAAGGAAAAGAACGCAGTAAAGCCTTTAGCGCATGGGGGATCGTGTTCGGTATCGGCCTCGGTTTTGGACCCATCATCGGCGGCATGATTGTGGCTATTTCGAACTGGCATTGGGTTTTCCTGGTCCACGTCCCGCTGACCATCCTCACTTTGATCTTTGTTTTAGGCAGCGTAGAGGAGTCCAGCGATCCGCAGGCGAAAAAGTTGGACATTATCGGCATCGTCATGCTTTCGTTGACGGTTTTTGGGCTGGCATACTTTATCACGCAAGGGCCGGAACTCGGCTTTACCAGCATAGCCGCCATCAGCACCCTTGTTGCAACGGCAGCATGTTTCATTATTTTTCTGTTTGCGGAAAAGCTCAGCACCCATCCGATGTTCGACTTTTCCGTATTCAGGATACGTAATTTTTCCGGCGCGCTCTTTGGCTCCGTCGGCATGAATTTCAGTTTCTGGCCGTTCATGATCTATCTGCCGATCTATTTCCAGAGCGGTCTTGGTTACGGCACCGTGGCAGCTGGGCTGTCTCTCTTGGCTTATACGCTGCCCACCCTGGTGATTCCGCCTCTGGCAGAGCGCCTTTCGCTCCGCTATCAGCCGCGCATAGTCATCCCATCGGGTCTGTTCATCATCGGCATAGGCTTCATTTTGATGAAATTTGGCAGCGGCGGCGATCACGCCAACTGGTTGACCATGCTCCCCGGTTCCCTGTTGGCTGGTATTGGGCTTGGCTTAACCAACACGCCTGTGACCAACACGACCACCGGCTCGGTTCCGAGTACCCGTGCAGGCATGGCTTCCGGCATAGACACGAGTGCCAGATTGATCAGTCTAGCCATCAACATCGCCGTGATGGGATTCATTTTGCAGGAAGGCATCCTGTCTTATTTGAAGCAGGTCCTTCCTGGGACTCTCGATATAACGCAATTGCGGACTTTGGCCGAGAAAATAGCCGCTGGAAACACTACATCTCTCAAGCAGGGTTTACCGGAACTGTCCTCTCTGGATGCGTCCGGAGCCGTGGTCCACGCGGCTCTTGTGCACGGATTTGGCTTGGTGATGCTCTATGGTGGCATTGGCGTGTGGATTTTGGCCGCGATCAGTTTTATGATTTTTGGATCCAAGAGAGCAGCTAGAGTGTGAAGGGCATCGCGCCTGTACAAGCTAGAAAAGTACCCTTGTAAATTTTTGTCCCGTTTTAGGTGACAATCCAAATCCGATGTTAGCGGGGGCATAAATTGCCCCTTGCATTTTATAAGAAACGAAATGAATGGCGAGGATCATACTACACATGATTCATACAAATGATTTTACGTCTACTCAGCAGTTACAATTCGCTCTCATTGATGCTCGATCCTTTTCTTTCAATCGTGGGCAAGAATAACAGTAGCCGAATTCAGTATCCAAGCGATAAGCAAGACAGCAGGCTGTTTTTACTAACATCTTTTGTTCAGGGTTATTCGGGTTTTCAATGAATTTAAGCTTAATATCAAACGGATTTTTGCGGAGTCCGAACGCACTTGCATCGACACCATGAGTAAGGATTTTATAATGGTAAAGGATACTCTTCTTGCTTTCCTCGTCCGAAGCTTCGGTCAGTTCTTCTTCCATTTGAGCATATATCGTATTGATTATTTGACCCCATAATGGAATGACATTTATTTGGGCCAGTTGGGACAAAATTTCTATTAAAGGTCTTACGTGCTCCCTGTAAAATGAATAGAGTACTTTCCTACACCAAGCATCACGGTCCATATTCGGAATTTGGATATACCGCACTTCGCTGATTTTAAATGAAAACGAGGGGTACTGAGCACCGGCATATAGTTGTACGGATAAATTCCTTAATGATAAATCCAAAATTACCCCATCACTGCGAAACAACATGTTCTGCATCGCCCCGCACACTCCCGCAAACCAGCTACAGAAAAAGGCTGCTGCTGCAGATCGTTCACCTGCTTTGATGAGAGGGCCGTACGTGTCGATTAAGCACATCATATTTTCTAATTGAATTAGATCGAATGCAGGCATGGTAAGCACGGTATTGTATGGCTCATACAAAGTCAGGAAAAACTTCTCTTCCAATTGTTTGAAGTCCACCGTGTCCATCGCTTGTCACCTCATTGTTTTTTTATCTTTTCAAATGCAAGAAGTACTTCATCAATGGCATTGCTGTCTGCCAAAGGAGACATGCCCAAACTAAACCATTCTTTGCCTCCCATGATGTAAACTTGGTTTTTCTTTACTGCAGTCATATTCATCCACAATGAACTATCTATCAGTTCTTTATATCTCTTTTGAACCTCTTCACTGGACTCATCATCGAGCTGTAAAATGATATGATCAGGATTATATTCGGGAATTTTCTCTAAAGAAATCGAGACGCTCAATTCATTTTGCGGATAGTTTTTAACTGGTTTCAAGCCTAATTCCTTATGGATGAAGCTGCCCCGATCGATATTTTCTCCGTAAATAACTAGTCCCTTTGCCATAACCATCATATACATAACCGTTTCGTCTCCAACAAGGGTATGGAGCTTTTCCTTGGCATTAGCTTTTTTATTTTGCAATTCTTGAATGACCTTTTCAGCCTGATCCTTCTTGTTGAAAACCTCACCAATATCACGCAACTCATCACGCCAATTTTCCCGCTGTGGCAAAAGCACGGTTGGTGCGATTTTGGAAAGCTGATCATAATCCTTATCGGACCACCAAATGGGCGCAATAATGAGATCCGGCTCAGCGGCTAAAATCGCTTCAAAATTAGGTGTTTGGGCAATTCCCGTCTTCACCGTATTTTTAAACGCTTCTTTTAAATAGGAAGGGAGTTCCTGATGATAGTTTTGTATCACAACCGGCGTCACACCAAGTGCATACAAAAACTCCGGATAAACCACTGAAAGTCCAATGACCCTTTTAGGTTCAGATGGAATGCTGATGTCTCCTTTTGGACTTTTTACTACTCGTTGCTTATCGGGTAGACTTGATTTGGATTTGACCGAATCTCCAGCTGCCGTGTCAGTCTTGTTCGGCTCAGTGTTCTTGTCTGCACAGGCAGTACTCAACATTAATAACAATACGATAACTATTCCCACAATCGAACGTCCGTTTTGCTTCATTCACCGATACCCCTCTTGAATTTTTAGTTTGCAAAGTGATAATCTTTCAGTAAGATTGATTATCATTATTATATAGAAGGAGTATAAATGATTTTGCGATTTCGGAACATTGGCGATACAGACAAATTTCTATGCACGATTCCGCCAAAGCTTCAGCGCTTCATCGAGCATCAGCTCATGCGTAAATGCCGTATATTCTACCCAAGGATATGAAGGAAGCAAGTCAACCCGGCCGTTTCTGACTGCTTTCAGACCGCACCATGACTCAGAGCGCACGAGCGTTTGCCAACTGGCATTTGACAGGGCATCTTCGTCCAAGATGAGCAATAACCGATCCGCATCGAAATCCGCCAGTTGTTCAGGTATCAATTGCTGATCCGGATTCATGCGATCGACACCACGCGCGGGCATAATGTGCAGATCGTCATAAAACACCGTGTCTAAGCTTTTATAACCCAATACTTTGTACCGATCTCCTGTGATTCTCAGGATGAGGAGACTGTCATCCTTGACAGTGTGTTTCACCTGTTCACTTACAAAACGGGCCTTTCGCTCATAATTTTCAAGCCATGTTTCTGCTATTGTTGTTTTGTCCAGAAACTTTGCAATTAAGCGTAAATGCATACGCCAATCATTCTCCATCCAAGGAACAAAAAATGCGGGCGCGATTTTCTTGATCCTTGCCTGTTCCTCAGCATTCACAAAGATGTCGATTCCGATAATAAAATCAGGATCAGCAAGCCTTAGTTCTTTCCTCTTTATCAAATCATTTGAACTTAACGACAGTACCGAATCCGTTTGATACTTTCTCTTGTAATAATCGGTCCATGGATGGTCGGCAGGTGCGGCACAAGGAGTGATTTGAAGCGGAATCAGTTGTCCGATGTTAAACATATGGTAAGCGACGATTTTTTGCCTGTTGTTTCTCATAAATGCCGCTGGAGGTATACCTGATATCTGTTTAAATTTGCGTCGAAAATAAATATCATCCTGGTAACCTACATGCCGGGCGATATCCTTGAGACGATATTCTCCTCCCGTCTTCATGAGCTGCTGCGCCTGCTTGATCCGGAAGACAGTCAAATAGTCAATCGCGCTGCAGCCATACCTTTTCTTAAATAATCGCATAAAATGACGGGAACTGATTCCTGCTACCTTGGCCAAATGTTCTATCGTCAGTTCTTGTTGATAATGCTGCTCTATATAGGCTTTCACACATTCAAGTACCGCTTCCAAATCATTTCCTTTTACAAGAAGAGCATCTTGCAAGATGGTATAGAGAACTTCTTGAAAGAGAATTTGACTGCGAAATCGTTTCAATCGGTCCTCGCCCTGCAAGTAGTCACAAATGGTTTTGCACAAAGCGTTAACGGAAACCGGAGAAGAAACGATAACTTCTCCTTTTACCGGGAACCGACTGTCTCGTTTGATAATCTGTATAGGATTGTCTGACGATCCGACATCCCCAATTACATCGAATCGTAAATGAAAAAAACCACGTTCATCAAAGGAATGCGCTGCGGCTTCGATAAGTTGACCAGGAGTACAAATATAAACGCTGCCTTCTCGCATCTCGATGAATTGCCCATCAACGGTCAGCCAACCTTGTCCGCTTGCTGCGACAAAAAGCATGTGCGACTCGCTGAATTGAAGCCGTACCACCCATTCGTTTGGATTGTTCTTGATATGTCTGATCTCCCGAAGCTTAAACCACATGTCTTCGAGCGAAATATAATTGGTAATTTCAATGTTCTTATCTATTTCAATCATTTAAAATCACCGTCCTTTTACTAAGGAACATTCTAGCTCACAATCGTTCTCGTCGCAATTGTGTAAGTAAGCTGCACCCGAAAGAGGCCGAGATGGTCATTGCGGCATACGAAACCACAATCGCTGAATCCAAGAGAAAAATCATTGTTAAAAGGCTGCCTTCTTGTGTTTTCCGGTTGCGGCTCCATAGACGAAGGCGGTAAACACCGTTATATACGGGACGGTTACGATGATCGTCCAAACCTTGCTAACGAAGTCATTGTAATATTGAAAATCCGGAACGACTTGATTGCTCATCGCCCATAACAGGAGAGCGGTTGGAAGGATGAATGGCGTGTAATGATGTTGCCGTCCACTAATTTGGGCTAAACCGAACATGATCATCAAAAAACAAAGCGTAATTTTTAAAAATACCCCCAAGAACCAAATTATGCCGATTACGGCTTCGAATCGTTGAAAAAATTGACCGATTACAATCAATTTCGCTATGGAAAAGGTTGGATACAATTGATTCGCCGACACAGGGGCGCTTTGCACGCCAATCGTAATCAATATTCCTAACGTAAGTAAGATTCCCGATAGGATGATCATAGAGATCATTCCCCGTACGATTTTTTTCTTGACGGGTACGTATGTAAGGAATGCGCTGAAACAAAACAGCTCCATGAACGGAAAACTTATCACGGGGTAAACTCCTTGAATGACGGGAAACCAGCCGTTGGCGAGAATCGGACGAATGTTATCAAACGTAAAGCGGCCAAGCACGAGCGACAGTATCAGCAAATAGGAAATGATCATGACCGGAAGAATGACTTCATTGACTCTGCCTATATTGCTCATTCCCTTAGACGATGAATACATGACGAGGAGCAGAACCAGGATTTGATAAATCCATGGATGGGTATGCGGCAGAAGATGCGTGATCGAAAAATTACTGAGATTCCTCACAATAAGCGAGTTTAAATAAAGGTATAGAAAAATAATTTGAATATTGACGAACTTACCGAGCCATTTTCCAAGTATGCGCTCCATAATGACATAAATGGATTCATACTGATAGGACTTTATGAAGAAGAGCCATCCTGCATTCAAGCCGATGCCAAGGAGCATGGCCAAAAGCATGGAAATCCAGGCATCTTGCTTTGCAAAAACAGTCGTAATAACTGGAACGAGCAGCATGGCGCTGCCGACCAAGAAGGTTACGGACAAGTAAAGCAATTGCCGGGAACTAAGTGTGTGCTCCATCTATTTTTCCTCCGAACAAGATATTGTAAATAGGGAGATATAAGGTTTTAAACCAAGTCGTTGCTGGAAATAGATCATATCCGGCCAAGAAGCCGAGCGTATAAATCACTGAACATATCCATACGCAGACGGGTACGATGGTTCCGCTTTTCCCTGCATTATTTTTCATGTATGCTTTTGGACACCTTTCCGCTGGTGATTAACCGAATATCAACATTGATTTGGGCGGACAATTCCGGGATTATGGTTTCCCAGTCCGTTTTTCTTTTCAGCCATTCTTTCGGGTAATGCTGATTTAAAATATCGCCAAATCCGAAAACATCCGCTTTCATGTTCTGAGCTTTCTTTATGGCGCTCGCTATTTCATTTTTTATTTCGTATTCCAACTCATGTTCCATCTGTTTGTTCACGTTCGGATCTTCCACCTTGATCGGACAAGTTACTTCTTCTAGCATTCCGTTTGCTTTAACATAAATATTGAACTTGATTTGATTGCCGATTATGACTGGAGTGACGCGGGAACTAATCTGGCTCAACGTAGCTCCGATAAATCCATTTTTTTCTTGGCAAGCCGTTTGCATTAACATCGATTTTGCAAAGAAATGCCGGATAAACACCCAACCGCGTGTTTGTTCCGAAGTAAACCAGCCTGCAAGTTTATTTTCTTTGAAAAGGGGGAACCCCGTTAAAACGTGATCCTTTTTACCGTCGGTTTGTACCATGGCAACTCCCATACCGACAAAATCGCCCTTTCCCCCATAATGCCAACGAGTAATATCGTCTATTTCGATGCCACGTTTCATCCCCATGAACCCGGAAGAAATATCCGCTTTTTTTAACATTTCCGTTCCCGTATTTTGCTCAAGCGGACTTTTGATCATAAGAACTTCTTTAGCTGAAGCATGTTTTGCCACGAAAAATTGGACAGTTTTCCTTAATTCATGTTGGCGTTCAACAAAATCAGTTACAGGTCGGAGCCCTTGCGTTTGGGCAAATTTTTCACCGATGGCGATAAAAGTGAGGTCCGAAAAAAATAGTTCTCGATGGAGCAGGTTTTTGCTTCGCTGCAAGATGTCAACGATCGATTTTCCTTTCACGGAAAACGGATATACCGGGGATTTCCCAGCTTCTTGGTCGTCCGATTTTGCGGTTTTCCCGCCCGGACTTATGATCTGAAACGTGATTTCCATTCCTTCGTTGCTTTCATCGATGCCCATGCTAGTTGCAATGGCCAGCTCATTTAATTCTCTTCGCAAGTTGCAGCCTGACAAACAAACCATCATAAATATGAGAGGAATCAACCCTAAGGCAATTGATGTTTTATTTATCATCTTTTCCCTTCCAATTAACGAATTTTTCGATATGACTCCACCGCAACGGAAGTCGAAATAATCCGTCTTTGTTTCTTTCCGTTTGAATTAGAGTAAGTGTAGTGAAATAAGGCTTTCCGGCCGATTTCAAGGAGCAAAGATGGATTAGAACGGCAGTGGCAAACACCACGATCCCGACTAACCCCAAGGTAGAAGCCAATACCATAACCACAAATCGTAATAATCGGGATGTTGTTGCGAAATTGTAAGTTGGCGAAGTAAAGCTGGAAATGGCAGTCAAGGATACAACGATAACTACTGCAGGTGATACCAGGCCTGCCCGGACCGCCGATTCTCCGATAACGATCGCACCCACGATGGAAACGGTGGGACCTACAGCTCTTGGCATGCGAACGCCGGCTTCGCGCAATATTTCGAAAATAAACTCCATCAAGAGCGCTTCCACAAAGGTAGGGAAAGGAATCCCTTCTCTTTGCTGTACCAAACTTATCAGCAGATCGGTTTGAAGCAATTCTTGATGAAACGTTGTGATCGCAATATAGAACGCCGGCAAGCTTAGTGAAACGACATACGCGGCGAGTCGGATAAGCCGTAAAAGAACAGCGATGTCAAACGTCTGATAGTAATCTTCGGAAGCGTGAAAAAATGAAACAAATGAGGCTGGGGCAATAAGCACGAATGGGGTTCCGTCAACGATGATCGCAATTTTTCCTTCCGAGATGGCTGCTGCAGCGCTGTCCGGTCTCTCGGTAGAAAGTAATGTTGGAAAGGGGCTGTACTGATCTTGAATCAGCTCTTCGAGCATACCGCTATCAAAGATTTGTTTCGTTTGCAGGCTGCCAATTTTATCTTCAATGTTTTGCAAAGCTTCTTTATCGACCGTATCTTCAAGAAACGCAATGGCAACAGTAGTATGTGTCGTTTTTCCGATCACATAATTTTTTATGCGTAAATGATGGTTTTTAATTTTTTTCCTAATCAAAGAAATATTGACGGTGTAATTTTCCACAAACCCATCACGGGGACCCTTAACCAGCGTTTGATTTTTGGGCTCCTCCACATTCCTGCCTTCTCCTCCAGGCGCCGAAGCAATGTAGGCTTCATTTGCATGTTCTATAAAAAGAATAAGATGTCCGTCTAATAATCCTTCTATTACCGAACTCATCCGGCTCACACGCTTCATTTGGCATGATTTCACACAACTTGCGAGTATTTCCGGCGTTATCGTGGTGTCCGGATTTTTTTTTATTTGCAGATCCAGTAGTGGAGTGAGGAAGGATTGGCTCAAAAAGAAAGGATCGATAAACCCTTCTATGTATGAAATGGAAAAGGGCACGGGCAAATGGACGAAAGTCTGATTTACAAAATCCGGACTGTCTCCAAGAATGGATTTCATATACTCCGTGTTTTCGAATACATTTGTAGATATCGATTTGTGGAGAACATCCTCCTTGTTCCGCTGTTGCTGCACCACAATGAAACGCCCCCAAGTCCACTCCATATTTCCAATGAAACACAATAATATCATTTGCCAACGACCCGAATTTATTCGCTTTGGGTATGAACGTCGCTGTAGGCCTGCATGAGAGAGTTTTTTAGATGCCCGATTCGATGCCTTCTCCTGGGCAGAGTACAATAAGTCTGCTGATAGCTGTTGATGATTGGCGGATTCCATTCTTATATCCGATTCAAGGAAAGGCGCACGGTGCAACGCGCCGAGGAGGCGGAGACTAGCGGTTAGGCGATGGAGCGCGCGCGGCGGCATCAATCGGCATCGGGGCCGAGATCGGAAGTGTTGTTGTCGTTACCGCAACGTCTGGACGTATCTCACGCTTGGTCAGCTGGATGATGCGGCATGCTGCTAAGAAAACAGATCTGCCTACCGACAGATTATTCGATCTGCCAGCATAGCTCTAATGCTACGGGTAATACCGCTATATGAATTCCATCCGCGCTTATCGGCAGAATTTGGTGATGAGTACAGACGAAGTTCATATCGAGGCAAGGTCGGTGGCCCACTATGTACCTTTATGCCTTTGACAATCCGCTGAAATACTTACTTAAAGAAATCGGAACGTCTACTCATCCAAAGTAACCTGAAATAAACAAGCCGGAGCGCATGTTGGTCAACGTCCGGCATGTTTTTATTTGCTAAGTTTCATACTACTCATGAGTAAGATGAATTCACTCTTGTTATAATTCGTAATTAAAGATATATTATTAATTAAATGATGAATCATTTAATTAATAAAAAAATTCATCATGGCTGACAGCGGATTGAGACATGCAACGCATCTCTTCAGCTTTTGTAAAACTGCCGGTTTCAATTACTTTCGAGAAAACTTGGAGTTGTGTAAATGTCATGAGCTTATCCTCATTTTAAATATGAATAGAATGAATTTGCTTAATTGTATAATGACATTTACTCTTTAAACAAGAAGAATAAAGTGATAGGAATCGTGAGCGCCATGCAATTACAACGACCATTGTGGAGGTGTCCTCAACATGAGCAGAAGTTTTCTTGTATTGTATGGAGTCGGTGGCAGTAGCCCCGATCATTGGCAAACTTGGTTGCATCAAGAACTGGTAAAACAAGGTGAAACAGTCCGATTTCCCGACTTTCCAGACAAAGATCAACCTGACAAGAATGTTTGGCTCGACCATTTATCTAGTGTTTTTGAAGAAATTCCAAACGATGAAGAAGTCATCGTTGTGGCCCATAGTTTAGCGTGCATCATGTGGTTTCACTATGCAGCTTCAACTCCGAAACGAAAAATTCAGAGAGCCATTCTTGTAGCTCCACCCTCGCCATTTTTGAAATATGAGCCGGTGATGACGTTTTTTCCTGTACTAGAAAACATAGATGAGATCGCGAATGCTGCGGAAAAAACGTTGTTTGTTTTATCCTCAACAGATCCTTATTGCTCAGTGGAAGATGCTTCACAGTATTTGGATTTAGGGGTTCCTTGCGTTATGATGCCTAAAATGGGACACATCAACGTAGAGGCGGGCTACGGTCCATGGCCATGGATTCTTGATGTATGCTTGAACAAGCAAGTTACATTATGATTCGGGGGCAAGGGTTGTTGCACTAACGGAGACCGCTCGACAAGTTCTGCTATAAGCGTCTTACAGCGTGAAAAGCAGGAGATAACAAGGCAAGAATCTCAACTTTACAACCGAGGATGGGAACGATGGAACCATGTTTCCTGAAACCATCCCGCCAATACTCCTGCATGCGTCATGGTTGACAGACCATGGGGTCTGAAGATCAGGTGGAGTCGGCAGAACGAAGGCTGAAGCCATTCCATCGGAAAGGGTATGCCGACGGATATGCCGCGCGGCTGAAAAACTGAATAGGGTGAGAATCGTTCCAGCGAAGGAACTGACGAACAACCGAACGTACGGGTCTAAAGTTAGAACATATGGAAACATATGGGCCATCAAACGATGGTGTGAGTGGCGTAAGTAAACATGTTTCCGTTGAAATACGCTATGCCGGACTATGGCGGCATCCCGCTCACAGGCTTACAGGGAGCACCTAAGTTCAGAATGGAAAGCTAGGTTGTAAGGGACTTGGAAAACAAGGGACGTTGCAACGAGGGCTGTCACCTGAAACGGTTGCTATAAGGCTTTCGGCCGAAATGCATTTATCCTTGTGAGGGCAGGGGCATGACTGATGAATCTCCTGTAATGGGAGTGGAGGAACAGCCCCAAGTCTAGCTGAAAAGAACGATCATTTTCCAAACGTGAATTGCACCGGTCGGGTAAGAATGTGGGAACATCGCTTCGTGAAGGAGGGATGCCACAGTGCAAGCTCTACGACATTGGGATTACTACGGCATGACGGACACATTCACGGATTTATACGATAGAGCCAAGAATCGGGAACCCTTTTCGCGTCTTTATGACGTGATCACATCCAGAGAAAACATCTTGCTTGCCTATCGAACGATGAAGTCTAATAAAGGGTCAAAGACGCCGGGAACTGATGGGCAAACCATCGCCGACATGAAAAGCTTGTCCGAAGATGAATTGGTGAAAGATATCCAAACCAAACTGAAGAATTACCGCCCCAAGAAAGTAAGACGAAAATTGATTGAGAAAGAAAACGGCAAATTAAGACCGCTTGGAATCCCCTGTATCCTGGATCGAGTCATCCAACAATGCTTCAAGCAAGTACTTGAACCTATTGCAGAAGCCCAGTTCTACAAGCATAGCTACGGCTTTAGACCGCTCCGTTCCACGCATCATGCAATGGCGAGGGTGCAGTTCCTTGTTAATCATTCGCAGCTGCACTATGTTGTCGATATCGACATCAAAGGATTTTTCGACAACGTGAACCATTCTACGCTGGTGAAACAATTATGGAACATGGGGATTCGGGACAGAAAAGTCTTAGCGTGTATTTCCAAAATGCTCAAGGCTGAAATCGACGGAAAAGGTATTCCTTCTAGGGGCGTACCCCAGGGTGGCCTGTTGTCGCCGTTACTATCCAATGTCGTCCTTAACGATTTAGACCAATGGGTAGCCGGACAATGGGAATTCTTCCCTCTGAATAAGCCCTTTAAGACAAGATCCGGTGAACGGCTGGCCAAGAATCGCACGAATCTAAAAGAAGGATACATGGTGCGATACGCAGATGACTTCAAAATTCTTTGTCGGGATTGGAAGAGCGCTCAAAAGTGGTATCATGCCGTAACTTCGTACCTCAAGAACCGTCTGAAACTGGAAATTTCGCCGGAGAAATCGCAGATCGTAAACTTGCGAAAACGGGAGTCTGAGTTTCTGGGATTCACAATCCGCGCGAACAGGAAGCGTAATAATAGAGTAGCGCATACAGGCATTAAAGACAGTAAAAAGCGGAAAATCAAGGCCGAAGCGAAGGAACGCATTCGAAAATTAAGAGCTTCGCCAACTGCTCAAAATGCTATACTCTTCAACAGTTTCGTTTTGGGTATCCACAACTATTTTAAATGGGCAACGCATGTCAATATGGAGTTCTCCCGTCTTGCCTACGATCTACGTGCCTTCATGTATAATCGTCTTAAACCGGTCGGGAAATATGAACATCCTTCCAACCCTCCGCCAACTTACAAGAAGTTTTACAGCCTGGGTTTCAAGACGTTCAAAGTGGCGAACGTGTATCTATTTCCACTTGCCGATGTGAAAACAAAGAACACAATGGGCTTCAGTCAGAATTTGAGCCCCTACACGGCTGAAGGAAGAGAAATTATACATAAAAAGCTTCGCCCGGATATTCAGCAGGAAATCACTTTGCTGATGAAATCGGGCATCCCGCACCGAAGTGTGGAGTATTTGGATAACCGGATGAGTCGCTACAGCATGATGATGGGAAAATGCGAAATTACAGACATGCCTCTGTTCGCAGCCGATGTCCACTGTCACCACTACATCCCGCAGCATCTTGGTGGAGACGATAAATTCAGCAATCTTCGTATCCTCCACAAAGATGTGCATAAGTTAATCCATTGCACACGCAAAGAGACGATTGGCGTACTCATGGTCAAACTCGGTATCACCGAGACGATGGTCAACAAGATCAATAAGTACCGCAAGCAATGCGATATTGAACCGATCTGACAATCCCAAATTGTTGAGTAACATGGAACTTATGATCAAGTAATTTCAGGTAGATGGAACGCGGAGTGCTGGGAAACTGGCACGCTCCGTGTGGAGCAGGGGAAAAGCCGGAGATCACATCAAACGCTTACCTATTGCTGACGATAGTTTAATGTCCGTGAGGGCAATCCCCCAAAAGAGTTCCATTTAAACGACTTTATTATCAAGAAACACGAGCACTGAAGGAACACCGAATAACCCCGTCTTGGATGGAACAGGGCTGAACGATGCTTATTTGGAATAGAGGCGGCATACAAGCAGCAATGAAGCTGACCAGGGAGCAAGCTTGCTCAGTGCTTCAGGATCTGCTGATTGGGAAGCTGTGACAGCCGCTCAAACAGATGCTGCAAGTACAGATGTGGCTTGAGACCGTTAGCTTTAGCCGTCTCCACGATGCTGTAAATGATCGCGCTGGCCTTGGCTCCGCGCGGCGTATTGCTGAACAGGAAATTTTTTAGATCGATAACCACGGGTTTAATCGAGCGTTCGCTACGGTTGTTATCGATTTCCAGCCGTCCGTCCTGCAGAAATACGTTCAGCTTCTCCCACTGATATTCTACGCCGCTGTCCTTAAGCCACTTGCTGATATTCAGGTGAAATCGCTTGCTTGTCTAAAACAAGAGGGGACGCCGGGCTTGTTCAGAGTAATAATAAATATTCTCAATAACAAATCACTGTCTTGCATTAAAGGGAACTTATGTATTGTTTGCATAAGATGAAGGGTGTGACGAAATTGCTTAAAAAAATAGGAAAACTTCTATTTGTGCTTACTTTTGTATTTTATGGACTCATTCTATTGATCCCATTATTATCTGTTAGTCTTAAAACAAAGACCATAATCACTACCTTTTTGGTTGTAATCGGGGAAATAACATTCTGGAGCGGCGGTTTGATTTTAGGTAGAGAAGTTATGAAAAAATACAGAAGCTTGTTTAACCCAAAAAACTGGTTCAAACGAAATAAATAGTGGCTCAAAACGGTAAACAGCGATACTGCCAGGCTTTTCGTGCTCAAACCGTAGAATGAACACTCGGTTCCACGGCAGTCCAATCTGGTGCTGGGTATTAGTGAAGCTTGCTCGAATCGTTCCTTGGATCAAAAACCAGTTTCCAGTAGTGTATCCAAAGTAACATGAAATAAACAAGCCGGAGCGCATGTTGGTCAGCGTCCGGCTTGTTTTTATTTGCTAAGTTTCATCCTACTCATGAGTAAGATGAATTCACTCTTGCTATAATTCGTAATTAAAGATATATTTTTAATTAAATGTCTGATCATTTAATTATCCTCAAGATCAACAATAACTTTATCGTTCACTGAAAATAAATCATAAGTTTCCTTAGTCACTTTTAGGTTCCCATAACCAATTAACTTAACATATTGACATCCAGGAGAGTGTGAGAGATGAAAAAATGGCGTAAAAGATTATGGAAGACGGTTGTTATCGGGTTCGTGGCTATTCTTGTTTTTCTGGGATCAGGCGCGATATATGAACAGGTGAGCGTCCGGAATGATTTGAAAACTTATACCCCTAGCGGCAAGCTGTACAAAGTGAATGGGAAAAATATGCATTTATATACCGGCGGTCAAGGGGATGTAACGGTTGTATTCGCTTCC
>NZ_JBVYOL010000027.1:0-93351 GCF_056120505.1 Paenibacillus sp. sgz302164
GTCGAGCAGGAGCATGCGCCTCGCGGCGGCCGCCTGCTCGGCGTCTTTGGTCATCAGCCGGCCCAGCCGGGCTGTGGACTTCCAATGAATGCGGTGATACGGGTCACCGCTTGCATAGTCTCTGACGCCGCCGATGGCTGGCGTCACCGCTTGGGGCAGCGCCGGCGAAGGCTTCGCGCCGTCTTCGCAATGAAACGCCATGCCGGCCCGGTCCAGGGCATCGGGCTTCGGGTACACGACGCAGCTGTGCTGCTGCGTCCCGGCGTTGATCCGCTTCACGGCAAAGCCGAACAAATCGCCTGCCGCCGCTTCAAATTCGGCCAGGCGGTACACGCCGCGCATCAGCCCGGTAATCCGGTAGCGCAGCAGGAACGACTTCCGAAACCACGGGAACAGCAGCCTGCGATATACGAATTTGCTTTCCGACACACTGTGAACCCACGTTTCTTTGACCAGAAGCCATGGCAGCGGCAGCATCGAGGCGTGGACCATATGCAGGGAGACGGCCAACTCTTCTCCCGACATACTGACGGAATGGGAAAGCATCCGCTCCGCGCGAAAGCCTTTCAAAGCAAACATATGCATAAGCGCGGCCTGCAGCAAAATAATGAGCAAACAGTTCAGCAAGAACCAGGCCGCGAACCCGCCGTACATATACGCCAAAACAGCCGACAACCCGGTTCCGGCCGCGAGCAGCATGAATTTACCCCAGCTTTTCATCGCTCCGCCTCCTATTTCGACGAAGCATAGCGAAGCACCGGAGCCTGTGCCGAAGCAAGAAGTCCGGTCATGACCGCTTCCGCGGTTTTCCCCGTCATTCTGGCTTCCGCAGTCAGCTGCAGCCTATGCGACCATACCGGAATAGCCAAGCTTTTAATATCGTCCGGCACGACAAAACTTCTGCCTCGCATATACGCCAAAGACTGAGCGGCGCGCATCAGGGCATAGGACGCCCGCGGACTGGCCCCCAAATACAGATCGGTATGCTGCCTCGTGGCCAGAGCAAGCCTGACAATGAATTCTTTCAGCGTTTCGTCCACGTGGACCATGCGCGTTTCTTTTTGCAGCTGGATGAACTCGTCTTGAACGACGACGGGCTTTAGTTGCTCCAAAGGCTGCCGATCCTGCAGCCGGTCGAGCATTTGCATTTCCTGTTCCGGCGTCGGATAGCCGAGCTGCAGCTTCATCAAAAAGCGGTCCAGCTGCGCTTCCGGCAAGGCGTACGTGCCTTCGAAATCGGCGGCATTTTGCGTAGCCAGCAGCAAAAAAGGCTGCGGCAAGTCGTAGCTGACGCCGTCGATCGTAACCCGCTTCTCTTCCATCGCCTCGAGAAATGCCGCTTGCGTCTTCGGCGAAGTGCGGTTGCACTCGTCGGCCAGCACGATCGGTGTCAGGAGAGGCCCCGGCCGAAACTCAAATTCTCCCGTTTTCGCATTATAAACAGAAACGCCTGTCACATCGGACGGGAGCAAATCCGGCGTACATTGAATTCTTTTGAACTCGCAGCCAACCGTTCTGGCGAGTGCGCGGACCAGCATCGTTTTGCCGACACCCGGCACGTCTTCCAGCAAAATATGGCCGCCGCTGAGCATCGCCACGAAGGCGCGCTCTATCGTTTCTCTTTTTCCGATAATAACTTTCTCGACGTTCATGATCATCCGTTCCACGAGAGGCTGCGGCTGATCGAACGCCCTGGCTTTCGACTGCATAGGCAAGAAGCCTCCTTTATCAAAGGTATGCTTCTAGTTTTTCCAGTCGTCTACCATTTTAGACAGTAGATTTGTGAAAAGTAGACTGCCGGCCGTCCTGGAGCCTATCCGCCGAAAAAAGCAGCTCCGCCCACATGAAGCCCGGACGAAAGGCAAGCGATATTTCCCGTCTGCCCGGTTCCATCACCTCTTCGGCTATCCGCCCGCCCAACAGGTCAATCGTCGTATGAAGAGGGACTATAATCGTCCCGTTTTCAAGCCGCATGTCGGCCAGAGGATACCTGGCCTTTTCCTTGCCCATCGCGTATACCCTGACGGTTCGGTCCGGTATATCGTATTCGATATCGCCGGTGCCGTAATGAACCTCGGCCGTTCTCGCAGCTTCCTGCCATTCGATCCGGCCCCCCAGCCTCTCCACAAGGACGCGCAGAGGCAGCTCGATGCGGCCTCCCCGGACGTCATATCGATCCTTATCCAGCGTCATGCTGTTGCCTCCGCCCAATGCAATATGCAGCGGCTGCGCATCTTCCTGTCCGGCCAGCGCTTGTGCCGATTCCCGGACAGCCGTCTCGGATTGCCGGATCAATTGTTGATTCGGATCCCCCTCGGCCATTTCCGTAGTCCGGGCGTGCGCGAGCACATAGTTTCGGGTTGTTTGCAAAAGCTCCTTGAAATGGCTCGCGCTCATGCTTCGCGTCCATTTGGGCCTGCCAAGCGCGAATTGCTGCGGCTTTACCTGCGTTGTCAGCGGTGCAAAGGCGTAGCCCAGCTTTTTGTAGTAGCTGATGATCTCGGGCAGCGCTTTAACCGACGCCTCATGCCCGGTTCCATCGTGGAGCAAAACGATGATTTCGTGCTCCAGCGGAGACTTTTTAACGGTTTGGACAATTTCCTCGACCGGGACGCGAGCTCTTTTCGAATCTCCGCTGTCTACATTCCAGTCAACGACGGTATATCCCGCCTGATCCAAAAAATAGTAGTAAAACGCGTCAAAATTCGTATAGGTTCCGCCCGGAGCCCGGACCAGTTGGGGCCTGACTCCCGCAAGCTCCTGAAAAATAGTTTCGCTCGTCTGGATTTGCTCCCAAAAAGTTTGAAAATCTCCGTACAACTCTTTATATACGTGATCATAGGTATGATTGCCTAAGGTATGGCCGTCTTTTACCACCCGTTTTACGAGCTCGGGATGCGCTTTGGCTTCTTCGCCAAGTTCGAAAAACGTCGCTTTAATATTTTCTTTTTCCAAAATATCCAGCACTTCTCCCGTCAGCTTGCTCGGACCGTCATCAAAAGTCAGATAGACCGTCGGCTGTTCGGGGACCGTGTAGCTCTTCTCCTCTTTAATCCGCTTGCCGGATTCGAGTTTCCGGTAGAGATCGTCTTGTTCCTGCCTGTTTGCAAATGCCGAGGAATCCCCTTTGTCCGCCGCCCGCGCGGGTATCGCAGAGAGCCAAAAATAGACGAAAACCAATAGAACCGCCATCAGCAGCCGAAGACGTTGTCTTTGTTTGTTTCTGTGACCTGATAAAAAGAAGAGCATGCCGTTAATCCCTCGCTTTTGTTCTATCAATTTAACTTGCTGATAGAGTATATGGGAGAAGGACTTGGAGTATGTCAGTGAAAAATCGTGATTCCCGCGTTATATCCGCGGACTGCTTCCTATAGCGGCAAAATGGAGCCTCCGCGATAGTGTCCGCCTGCGTTTGGACAACGAGCCGAAGCAGACCGGCGACCTGGTCGAACGAACTCCGACATCCACAGAGAGGCCAATCGCACAATCTGTCCGGCCGCAGGACATCCTCTCGCTTGAGCTCCATACTGAGCAACGCAAAAAAGCCGCATCCGGTCCTGTCGACGGGGCAGCTTTTTTGTCACTCAACGTTCAGGTGGAAGCACGGAATGAAGAGGTAATACCTAAAGAATCATTATTTTTGGATCGTCTACTCGTCAGTGCTTTGTCGACGTCCTCCTTCGTCACCCTCTTTGCGTCAGGGGGCAATTGCTTCCTCGATTGTTTGAACCAGTTTACCAGTCTATCGTTCAAGCCAACCCGCAGCTCATTTGAAAACAGATGATCCAGCTTAAGATAGTGCCTCTCCGCTTCACTGCGCCGTCCGGTTGCCGTATAAAGCTTCATCAGCGCCAGTCCGTCGTCTTCGTTATACGGATCCCCCTCCTGAATCCGTTCGTACATCTCGAGCGCTTCCTCCCGCATCCCGGCTTGTTCATAGAATCGGGCTAACGAACGAGCGTGCTGATACCATAGCTTCCTTAGTCTTTCGCGTTCGTCCTCCGCCCACCAATAATCGTACTCCTGGAAATAGTCCCCTTCATAAAGCTCAAGCAACTGCCGCAGTTTGGAGTGACTGTCATCCAAATGATCTCCGCTCACCTGCCGCAAACCATCTTCCCATTCGTCCATATCAATCCGAATGCGGCTTGTGTCAAGCAGATAGCCTTCTTGGATCGTCATATTGCGGATGGGAGCATCGATGCCCATTTGCTTCAAGCACTGTCTGATGTGATAAATCGATGTGTATAATTGACCCGCTGCCTGCTTCGCGTCAAGATCCGACCACAGCAGCTCCAGAAGCGTTTCCTTGAGGACGATATTGCCGCGATGGTGCAGCAAATACGCAAACAGAGCCTGTGTTTTTGCCGTCCGCCATTTCGGAATTTCCGGAGCCCCGCCGCTGTGTTGAAACCGGAGAGAGCGAAAACAGAGAATGCGGGAAGGCGCTGTTGGTTGAACATCTTCTTGTTTATGCAATCTTCTTTGCAGCAATCGTTGAATCGCTTTGTCCAAACGGTCTTGATGCAACGGCTTAAGCAAATAATCGACCGCATTCAATTCGAACGCTTTGACAGCATATTCGGTATATCCCGTTACAAACACAATATCGATTCCCGGACAAGTCTCCTGCGCCAACTCCACCGCATCGATTCCCGATAGTTCCGGCAAGTGAATATCGAGAAACACGACGTCCGGCTGAAGTTCCGGCATTAGCGCTATAGCCTCCCTCGCGTCCCGAAACGAACCGACAATCGAAATCCCGGAATATCCCGAGAGCATTCGCCGAATTTGATTTAGCACTAGCGGTTCGTCATCCACCAACATGATCTTCATCTATTTCACACTCCATGAAATGTATGCATTGTTTATCGGTTCCATTTTGACCGCTATACCATACTATCGGCATTTTGGCAATGGAAGATTAGAGCGTGTGAAAGTACACGCAGCTTGCAAAGATTTTGTAGAGTTCCTTTTGTTATGATCAAAGATGTCGAATAGACATGGATTTTAGCGAGATATCGGGATTGAGGTGCTTTGGCTCCCTATCGGATAGGAGATGAGAACGGAAGAGAGTCATCATTGTTTGATTGATTGATGGGAATGGAATTCGCACAGATTAATTGTATCAGGAGATGATGAAATGGTGTTTGACAGGAAAGGTAGGATGAACTGGAAGAAGCCGCTCAAGCTGCTGCTGGTCGGCGCCTTGACAATAGGTTTATGGCCTACCGTGCTGGCTCCGCAAACGGCCAAAGCGGCGGTGGCAGCAGGGCCGGGCGGGGTTACCACAAATCTTCACTTATGGCTCCGTGCCGATGCCGGCGTGACGGCGGCGAACGGTACAGTTTCAGAATGGAAAGATCAGAGCGGCAATAACCGTGATTTCTCTCAAACCGATGCTACCAAACAACCTGTTTATAGTGATGATAGCAACCGGCTTAATTTTAATAAGGCAGTAGCCTTTGACGGGGTGCAAGATTATTTATTAAATGCGAATGGTGTTCTGGGAAACAGCACCAACAATAATTTTAATATATTTTTAATGTCGGGTATAGGAAGCGGTTCGAACTCCATTTTTTGGGAGGAAACGTCCGGTGGAGGCAGGTTAAATGTGCATCTGCCTTATAGCGGAACTGTTTATTGGGATGCCGGGAGCCAATCTACCGAGCGAGTATATGCTTCTGCAGGAGCAGTAGTGGGCAATCCTTATATTTGGAACTTTAATTATGGAATCAATGGTTCCGGCGACGCAGGTCAATCCATTTATCGTGATGGGAATGCGCTTGTTTCTGTGCCCAGCCGAACGAATCCTTTAACAGGTATTAACCATAAAATGTCACTCGGCTCGCAATATGATAGCGTTGGAACTCCATTAAGTTTTTACAAAGGCCAAGTAGGCGAATTGCTTTTCTATTCAGGTCCGTTGACGGCTACCGACAGGCTTAAAATCAATTCCTATATGGCGATCAAATACGGAATATCGTTAAACAATCTCAATTATTTGAATTCGGATGCCAATCCAATTTGGAATGCAGATTCAACATATAATAGTAATATTGCAGGTATTGCCCGCGACGATGCGCAAGATTTGCATCAAAAGCAAAGCCGTTCGGCGAACGATGCATCGAAGATGACAATTGGCATTGGAGCACAGTTGTCAACGAAAAATGAGAGTATTTCAGAAACGCTTGCAGATAAACAGTCATTAATCTGGGGCGATAACGGAAAAGGTTTAATATTTAGTAAGCAGATTGGCACGACAGACAAAAACCGTGCAGAACGTGTATGGAAAGTCCAGAATACCGGGAATGTCGGCGAAGTGCTGATTGCGATTCCGAAGGATACGATTCCAGCAAATTCGACGTTGCTTGTCAACGATAACGACTCCGATTTCACGAGTGCCACAGAGCATCAATTAACAACAGTAAGCTTTGAGGGAAAAGATTATTTTACGACAAAAACAGCCTTGGCGGATGGCAAATTCTTCACCTTTGCTGCTCCAGTGCCAGTGCCGAATAGTGCAGCGGCAGCGGGCGGGAATACTATTATTCTTACGTTCGACAAAGAGGTAGCGGGGACAAATTTAACCGGGTTTATAATTACAATTGACGGTACACCATCAACATCGGTCATTAATGTTGACCCAACTGACGCTAAGAAAATGATTTTTACTTTACCGGCAGGAACGGATGTCACCCACAAAACAGTGAATGTGTCCTACAATGGCATAGGTAACTTAAAAGGTACGAACGGTGTGCCTGTGAATCAATTCTCAATGGATGTAAAAACAGGCACTTTAGTTAGTGCGGCGAACAACAGTGTCGACGCAAGCCCGCGTAATGTCACGGTAGGCGGTTCGATGACGCTAACGGCAGCGGGAGACCGGCAGTCGGAAACAGGAGCGGTGTACGGAGACGAGAGGTACATCCCGACAAGCTGGTCATCGACGGAAAGCGGCAAATCGGGAACGTTCAGCGCAAGCGGAGTCACCTATACCTCCACTTATACGCCTGCGACAGCAGGCAGTTACACGGTAACGGCTACTTTCACGAAGCAAACGTGGGATGGCAGCGCATGGACAGATACGACCACGACGGACATGAAGACGATCACCGTTACGGCCGCTCTTCCTACGATGGGAGGCAGTGTAGCGATCAGCGGTGAAGCCAAGGTCGGTCAAACGTTGACGGCAGATGTAACGGGGATTACATATACGCCGAGCACAACGGGCAACGTGCCGACTTACCAGTGGTATCGGAACGGAGTCGCCATCACAAATGCGACGGGTTCCAGCTACACGTTATCCGCAGACGATCTCGGCGCATCCATCACCGTAAAGGTCACCGCAGACGGTACGCATGCGACAGGCAGCGTAACGAGCGCGGCGACAGGTGCGGTTGCGGCAGCGGACGGAGCAGCGGCTCCAACCAATGTCATTTTGGACGCAAGTGCGCAGACGCTGTCGTGGAACAATGTATCGGGATATCCCAATGCTTCCGATTATGAGTATTCGCTGGACGGCGGGACAACATGGACGACAGCAACCGCCAATCCGCAGACGCTGACAAGCGTACCGAATCCTGTTTCCAATGCCCAAGTCCGCGTAAAAGGAGACTCCACCGCCGGTCGGGCTCCCGGTGCAGCCGGTACGGCCGCTCTTCCGACGATGGGGGGCAGCGTCGGGATCAGCGGAGTTGCCAAGGTTGGTCAAGCGTTGACGGCAGATGTAACGGGGATTACATATACGCCGAGCACGACGGGCAACGTATCGACTTACCAGTGGTATCGAAACGGAGTCGCTATCACAAATGCGACGGGTTCCAGCTACACGTTATCCGCAGACGATCTCGGTGCATCCATCACCGTAAAGGTCACCGCAGACGGTACGCATGCGACAGGCAGCGTGACGAGCGCGGCGACGGGTGCGGTAGCGGCAGCGGACGGAACGGCAGCCCCGGTAGCGCCTGTAGAAGCTGGCAAAACAGCAACAAGCATTACGTTGCAGGCAGTTACCGGTCAGGAATACAGCAAAGACGGCGGCGTAACGTGGCAGGACAGCCCGACGTTCAGCGGACTGACGCCGAACACCGACTATACGTTTGTAACCCGGGTGAAAGCGACAGCGACTCAGAACGCGTCTGCTGCCAGCGCGGGAACTACGATTCGTACTTCGGTTTCCTCGTCCGGCAATGCGGATTTAAGCAGTTTAACGCTGTCAAGCGGAACGTTAAGCCCGGCTTTTACGTCAGGCACGACAGATGGCTATACCGCAAGCGTGGCGAACAGCGTGAGCAGCATCACAGTGACGGCGACGGCACATGATTCCGATCATGCTGCGGTGACGGCGAGTGTATACAATAGTGCAGGCACATTGGTAAAAGGTCCGATTTCGTTGACGAGCGGCGTCGCTTCCGATTCGCTGCCGCTGAGCGTAGGCAGCAATACGATTAAGGTGGTTGTGACGGCGCAGGACGGAACGACGCAAACGTACACCGTGACGGTTTCACGCGCGTCGGATACGACCTCCTCCTCCGGCTCGCCTTCAACCGGAAGCGGTGGCAGCGGTGGCGGCGGCAGTCCCGGCAGTGCGTCAGACAGCTCGATTGGATTCCGCGTCATCGTGAACGGCAAGGAGTATGATCAAATCGCCACGGGCGCTATAACCAAAGAAGGCGGGAAAAGCGTGCTGGCAGCAACGGTGGATACGGCCAAACTAGCTGCGCAGCTTGAGCAAGAGGGCGACAAGCCGGTCGTCATCGTCCCTGTGGCGACGGTGAGTGCGGACAAAGTGACGGCGGTGTTGACCGGCGATGCAGTGAAAGCGATGGAGAACAAGCAAGCGGTATTGGAAGTGCAGACGGCTAACGGGAACTACAAGCTCCCTGCGGCGCAAATCGCGATCGACCGATTGGCGACGCAGCTTGGCGGACAAGTGAAGCTGTCGGATATCGTCGTCCATGTGGACATTGCCAAAAGCGATGCGGCGAAGGTTCAACTCGCGGCAAACATGGCGGAAAAAGGGAAGTTCAGCGTCGTCGTGCCGCCGGTCGATTTCACGGTAACCGCTTCTTACAACGGCAAAACGGTGGACGTAGACAAGTTCAACACGTACGTTCAGCGGGAAATTCCGCTGCCGGACGGCATCGACTTGAACAAAATCACAACCGCAACCGTGCTTGCGGCGGACGGAACGATTTATCATGTGCCGACCTACATTACCGTTCGCGGCGGGAAGTATTATGCGGTTGTAAGCAGCTTGACGAACAGCACGTACACCTTGATCTGGCACCCGATGACGTTTGCAGATGCAGCAGACCATTGGTCTAAAGACGCAGTGAACGACATGGCGTCGCGGCTGATCGTGAACGGAGTCGACAAGACGCATTACAATCCGAATGCGGCGATTACGCGCGCGGAGTTCGCAGCGATTATCGTTCGTGCGCTCGGTCTCCCCGAAAACGGGAAAAAATCGGCGTACAATGATGTGAAGTCCGGCGATTGGTACGTCGGCGCGGTGGCTAAAGCGCAGGAGTACGGCATCATTGAAGGATACGAGGACGGAACGTTCCGCCCGAGCAAAACGATCACCCGCGAAGAAGCGATGGCGATGATCGCACGGGCGATGAAGCTGACGGGACTTAACGCAAGCGTCAGTAGCGCGGACGCGGCATCCGTACTTGCCCCGTTTGCGGACGGCGCGGCAGTAGACGCATGGGCGAAACAAGCAGTCGCGGCTATAGTGAAGAACGGGCTGGTCAAAGGCTCCGACGCGGGACTGCTGCCGACGAGCGACATTACCCGGGCGGAGACGGCGGCCATCGTGCAACGGATGCTGAGGAAGGCCAATCTGATCGATAACCGAAATTCCAAGTAGAAGAGAAAGTGGCATGCAACGGGGCCGTCCGTCAGCGAATATAAAGCTGAAGGACGGCCCCTTTATTTGCTTGTTGAAATTGTGGCCGCATCCCGTTCTGTCGCCGGGAGCGGCTTTTTTGTCGATTTCAAGCCTCTTTGCAAACCATAAGGCAATTGCCGTCCGGGTCTTTGAACACGAACCAGTGGCCGTTCTCGATGGCCGTGACTAGCTCGACGCCCTGATCTTTGAAATATGCGTAGGCGCCTTCCAGATCGCGCGTCGGGAACATGACCGCCGGGGCTTGAAGCGTTGCGCTCTCCCACCTCGGCATCGTATCCAAAATAACGCCGGGACCCTCCACAGGCAGCGGACAAATATGCCCATGCAAAATGGGCGTATCGAGCGGAAAGCCGAAAAGCCGGCAGTACCAATCTCTCGCTTGCTCAATGTCGCGGACCGGAATAAAAGCTCCGGCCATTTTAGGCAAAAGCGGGCTGGTCATCGCAAATTCCTCCTAATTCAAATCTTTTACCGCATCCAAAACGGATTGCACATGATTTTTCACTCGAACTTTGCGCCACTCCCGGGCGATTCTGCCTTGCTCATCAATCAGGAATGTGGAGCGTTCGATTCCCATATACTCGCGCCCGTACAGCTTTTTGAGCGTCCATACCCCGAATAATTCGGCGACCCTGTGCCCCTCGTCGGACAAGAGCACAAACGGCAATTCGTACTTGGCGATGAATTTATCGTGCGCTTTAAGCGGGTCCGGGCTAATGCCGATGACCTCGGCTCCGAGCTCGGCGAAGTTGCCGTTAAAATCGCGGAAATCGCATGATTCCGTCGTACATGTCGGCGTATTGTCCTGCGGGTAAAAATAGATGACCAGCTTTTTGCCGCGGTAATCCCGCAAAGACACTTCTTTCCCGTTCGATCCGGGAAGGGTAAAATCCGGCGCCGCCGGTCTTGCCGATACTTGCGTCATGAATAGCCTTCTCCTTCTGCATTCCCTGAATTTGCTATATGACACATTATGCGATATTACCAGGGGTACGGCAACTTCATTTGTCAAAAAGCGAAACTTCAGGAACTCTATTGCGTATGAGAAAATATGGAAATTCCAATAGATACTATCATACTTTTGAAGGAGTGTGTGCAATGATCGTTCGTTTCAAACGTTTGACGATGGCAGCGGCACTTGGGTTAACGTTAGCGACACCGGCTTTTTCCGCTTCCACCGCTTTTGCCGACTCGCCTCCCGTGACGCGGGGACAGTTTATCAAGCAAATTACAGACGAGCTCAAGCTGGCCCCAGTCAATAAAAATTTAGGGCTCCCGGCCGATGTCGGCATCGACTCCCCATACGCGGATGCGGTGCGGATCATGCTGGAGCGCAAAACCATGTACGGTTACTCCGACGGGACGTTCCGGCTGGATCAGCCGATCAGCAAGGATGAGGCGTCTTTCGTAATCGGACGCTTTCTCGGAATCGCCGATCCGCTGGCAGGAACGAAACTGAAAGATCATTTTGGCCTGGATTTCGGCAAAGATACGGGAATTACGGCTGACACGGCGTCTGTACTGATCCGAAAATCGCTGGCAAACGACCCCGATGCGTCCGATTGGCTGACGAATGCGGGCAAATCGCAAACCGAGCTGAAAACGTTCCGCGCCGTTACCGATATGAACATGAACATCGCCTTCAAACCGGACCAAGGCATCGAATTGAGCAATATGAAAACGGCTTCCCATTCGCAAATGGAATTCAACGTCGACCAGGGCATGCACCAGACCGTCACGATGAAAACACCGGGCGCGGATTCCAAGGAAACAACGGTCACAACGGAAATATACACCGTCAAAGACGGCACTTTCGTCAAGATACCGAGCCCGCTTACGAACGAAGGCACCGTTTGGTACGATATGAGCAAACAAATGCCGTTTACATTCGACCAACTGCTGGCTCTGCAAAAAAGCAATATGGACTTGAGCAAAACGTTCGTGACACCTTATTTCTTCAGCCGGGATCTCGGCACCGTGGAAGCTGGCGGCAAGAAGCTGCACAAAGTGGAGGTTAACGGGAAATTAACGAACGCAGCGGACATCATTAAAGCGCTGGGCGCCATGGGCAGCATGAACAGCAGCCAAAGCATGTTGAAAGATATGGCCGACTCTATGGAATTGTCGCAAATGAGCGTCTCGATCTCGGCCGTCATGACGTTCGAAGAGCAAACCAAGCTTCCGGTAAGCATGGCCGGCGACTACTCGGTCGCATATGGCGATGGAGCGGCAATACCGGTCGATCACATGGACATGTCCCTGAACATGACGTTCAAAGATATCAATCAGGCTATCGATATCAAACTCCCGGCAGAAGCGAAAGCAGCGAAGCCGTTCTCTCTGCCCGGCGCACCCGCAGGAAACAATTAAACGCGGAACCGTGGAAACAGAAGCCGACGGCACGCCAAAAGAGACGCCCTCCACGGGCGTCTCTCGCATTGTCGGGGAAATAGTGCCATTCGCTTAGGGCAACCGGGGCTAAGCCGGATTGCCGAGATAATGGCGCCAATCGTTCAGGGTAACTGGGGTTAGGCGTTTTTCGGGAAAATGGCGGCTCTCGACCGGAACAACCGGGGGTTGGGCGCTTTGTCGAGAAAATAGCCGCACCTTGGCCGGGGCACCCGGGGTTAAGCGGCTTATCGGGAAAATAGCGGCACTCGCCCCGGAGCACCTGGGGTAGGCGGCTTGCCGGCCCGAAAACCTGCAAAAGTGCAGGCTTTTTCAGGGGAACCGGTTCTTTTTGGGAAAAAGCCTGCGATTGTGCAGGAATTTCTGTGCAGAATGGCCCCGAGCCCCGCATATAGCGAAAAAAACTGCAGATTTGCAGGAATTTTTCGAATCCGGAGCATCAACGAGCAAAAAGATGTACTTTTGCAGGTTTTCCGTGCGGAGCCGATGGAATTTGACCGCCGCCATGCGTCAGCGCTACAAGGCGCGCCCGGGATTCGCGCACGCTACCGATGCCGCGCTTGCTCTGGCAAGCGATTTTTTGCGCCGACTCTAGACAGACACGTTTCCGCCCTGTCTCAAGGATGTCCCGGAGGGCGTCTTTGAAACGGGCTGGTCGATTTCCAGGAGTCTGGCGGGCGGAGTTGCTTTTGTACATACCGCATATGGCGATGGAGTGGCAGTACCAGCCGATCTTCTGCTGAGTTCATCGGGCAGACGTCTAACCGATCACTCGCTGGTTTCTCAAAAGAGCCAGCAGTTGGTTGAAATCTCTTTGCAAAGCGGCGACGTCGGAAGCCGTGGAGTCCGGCATCGCTTTTGGCGTGAATCCGATGTTGCCGATCATCGTCCGTTTAGCCGCGTACGGCGCCGACTTGGGTTCGTCGATCGTGAACGTGCTTGCGCTAATATTCCGCAAAATATTGTTGCTGAATACCATATAATGCTCGGTCTCTTTCACGTAGCCGCCGAAGCCGGTCAGCTCGATGCCATGCTCGCAGTCCGAAATGATATTGCCGTCCATCACAAAATATTTGGGCTTGGACATGCTTACGGCTTGCCGGCACAGCGAGAAAACGTTGCCGTTCAGCGCCAGGGCCAAATCGTCGATGCCCAGGAAGCCCGTTTCAAAGCCGCTGATCGTGTTGCCGGATATCGCATAGCGGGCCGGGCTCAAGCCCCCTCCCGCTTCAATGCAAATCCCGGTTCCCAGCTTCATCGAATTAAACAGCGAGTTGTTGCTGATCGTAATATCCGCAGAGCCCGAGATCAGATTGATGACTTTATTCGTGCTGTCCGGAGTATCGTAACCGCACTCTCTGAATGTGTTGCCGGTAATCGTAATCGATGAGGAGGAGTCTTCGACGTGGATCGCTTCCCGCTGAATGCGGAAGAACGAGTTGTTCGCTACGACGACGTTGCATCCGTAAGCGATGCCGACGGCGAAGCCTTTTTGCGTGGAGGCGGAGCTTGTCTTTTTAAAAATGTTGTTGGAAATAATGATATCCGGAAACAAGGTGAGCTCGGCATCGGCATCTTCTGTTTTTTTGATGTTCAGTTCGATGTAATCTCCGCCACCGTTGCGGAACGTGCAGCCCGTCACCAGCAGTCCTCTGCCCCGGGCAAACTGGTCGAGCAGCACGCTGTACGATGTCTGGGCGTCGAAGGTGCAGTTCGTAATGGAAATGTCTTCAACCGAGACGTTGTCCTCTTTGGCCAGGTTGTTGTTGATGTTGATCCCTTTTTGCCCTTTTACGAAAAGTACGCTGTCGATGCGGATGTTGGCCGCTGTGGAATTTTCTCCTTGCGAGAGATGAATTCCCGTCTTTCTGATGCCGGCCGACGACAAATCCAGCGTTAAGTTCTCGATAGCGGTGAAACTCGCCGAAATATCCACGAGCACCCGCAGCGATTCGCCGGCCGAGATCACCGTCTTGTTGCCCAGTCCGCGCAGCCGGACGTTCGGCTGCCTCAAGTTCAGCGTCTCGGCAAGCACATATGACGCATCCGCGATCACTTCTCCGCCTCCGGCATCTCCGGCCGCATTCACCGCGTCCTGAAGCGACGGGTATTCCGAGGCATAAAACGTATTGACTGGCCCGGCGGCTTTCGTCACCGCAGGTACAAAAGCACCGCCCGCCAGCACCGCAGCGCCTATCGCGCCCAGCGAGGCTAACGCTTTTCTTCTTGTCATCGTCATTTTCCGGTCATCTCCCATGACATTCCTCCTTGTAAATTTCACGCCGCAGCAATCCTTGCGGGTGCTTGTCCTACGTTTCATTATATATTTAGATACATTTTGTATCAAGAAAAACCGCAAAAAAAGCCCTCCGTTCGTAAAGCACGAATGAAGGGCCTCTGTGGTCGACGGACCGCCGTTATGCAGCACAACACCGCGCGCCAGAGAGCTGCGGGCGGTGCGAATTGCGGATCAAGAACCTGCGCCGCGGTAACGTTTGACGCCTATATTCCAGATCGTGAATCCTATGAAGCTGAATACGATGCCGACCACGGGTGTCAGCAGCGCGAACCATTTCCAATTTGCCGGGTCCAAAAAGTAAGCCGCCGGATAAAAGCCCACGAATGCGAAGGGCAAAATCCACGTCAAAATGCTGCGGAGCAGCTTATTGTATATGGTTGCCGGATATCGGCCATAATTTTGAATGTTCCAGATCAACGGCAAAATGCCTGTCGGAGCATCCGAGAAAAAGGAGAGCGAGGTCAGGGATATATAGATTCCCGCATAGATCAGCACCGACCCGATGACAAGAACGATGAAAATGAGCGGATCGTGCCAATGGAACGGAAGACCCAGTTTGACCCAGGAGTACACCATCACGCCGGCGCCGGCCAAGGCGCTGAACAGCGAGGCGGGATCGAGATTTTCCAGCATCAGCTGCCACAGATTATAAGCCGGCCGGGTCAGAATGCGGTCCATTTCTCCTTTGACGATGTACCGCTCGCTGAATCCCCACAAGTTGAAGAAAGTGATAAACAAGCCGTAGGGGATCATAAAATAACCGTAGATGAACAAAATCTGCTCCTGGTTCCAGCCGCCCATGGACGCAGTTTGCAAAAACACAACGAGAATGAAAAACAAGTTAAGGCCGTTAAACAATAAATCCGAAAGCACTTCGATCCAAAAATCGGAGCGGTAAGTGAGCCGGGTTTTCATGTAATTTTTCAAATAATCGGCGATCAGGGATACGTAGAACATGCCGCTCAACCCCCTTGCACGAACAAGCGCGTTCTGGATTTGACCCAAATCATGTAAATCGGGATGATCAGCACGAGGAACCAAATCGCCTGCACGCCCAGCATTGCGTAAACATCCGAGCCTGTAATCTTACCGGTAAATACGGCGCTCGGCAAGTACGTAATAGCTTGAAAAGGAAGCCATTGCAGAACCGTTTCCGACCAGCCCGGGAAAAAGGACACCGGAATGATCAAACCGGAGAAGAGATCGACGGCAACGCGCTTCATGCGCATGAGCCCTTCGTTGTTTTCCAGGAAAAAAGCGCACAAGCCGGTAATGATGTTAATCTGCGTGTTGATCAGGAAGCTGAAAAACAGCATGATCAAATAAATCAGCCAGAGATCCGGCCGTGTCGGCAATTCTACCGGCAGCAGCAGCGATATGACAACCATGCCGGGAGTCGTAAACAGCAGCAGGCGGAAAACCCCTTCGCCCAAGCCTTGCATCATTTTGACCGTTACATAATTGTAAGGCCGTATGAACTGGATAGCTACGCTGCCGTCCCGGATTTCCGTGGCGATCTCGCGGTCCAGGTTGTTGAAATAAAATGCCCGTCCCATCCAAGAGATAGCGACGTACGTCGTCATCTGTCCTAAAGTCATCCCGCTAATTGTCGCCTGCGCGCCATAGATGGCTTTATAGACAAAATAGTAAGACCCGATGTTAAGGGCATAAATTAATATGCCGCTGTAATAATTAACGCGGTAAGCGAGCATCATGAGGAAACGCATGCGGATAATTTCCATATAAGCGCTAAGCATGAATAACTTCTCCTTCTGCCTGCTGCGCTTCCGGTTCCTTTTTGGCCTCCGCCGATCCCGATTTGTAAATTTCGCGGACGATATCGTCCGTATTCGTTTCGACGATTTTAATATCTTCGATTTGCAGGACGCCGACGACGCGGCTCAGCACCTCCGAGACATTGGCCCGGTCCTGCGGAATAAACACCTTGGCCGACAGCTCATTTTCGACCTGCCAGGCAACGTCGAGGCCTTGCGTCAGCTCCTGAAGCCGCTGCAGCGTCACCGGATGGACGAATTGCAGAACGACTTCCTTGCCTTTGCCCCATTTGGCTTTGAGCTCATCCAGGCCGCCGTCGTAAATGATGTTGCCGTCATCCAGCATAATGACCCGCGAGCACAGCGCTTCGATATCCTGCAAATCGTGCGTCGTTAGCAGAATCGTAGTCTCATACCGCTGGTTGAGCGATTTGAGAAATTCGCGGATCTCGGTTTTCACGACGATGTCCAGACCGATTGTCGGTTCATCCAGAAACAGAATCGCCGGATTGTGAATCAAGGAAGCCGCAAGCTCGCAGCGCATCCGCTGGCCGAGGCTCAGCTTGCGCACGGGCCGCGACAGCAGCTCGGACAACTGCAGGCGCTCCACGAGCTCGTCGAGCCGCTTTTTGTAGTCGGCTTCCGAGACGCGGTACACTTTTTTCAGCAGCTGGAACGATTCTACGACGCCGATGTCCCACCACAGCTGGCTGCGCTGGCCAAACACCACGCCGATGCCCGATACGAACTTCTCGCGCTCCTTGTGCGGAACGAAGCCGTTGACCTTGATATGCCCCGAGGTCGGGACGAGAATGCCGGTGAGCATTTTGATCGTCGTCGATTTGCCGGCGCCGTTTTCGCCGATATAGCCGCATATTTCCCCTTTGGGGATTTGGAAGCTGATGTCCTTAACGGCTGTGACATGTTTGTATTCCCTTTTGAACAGATCCTGGAAAGCGCCTTTCAGCCCTCCGCGGCTCTGCTGTACTTGAAATTCTTTGCGAAGCTGATGAACGTCAATCGCCAACATGACTTAACCTCCCTGTCTTCGTAGACTCGGCAACAATTTATTCCATTATTCGCCAGAACTTGCTATCGAAGTTTTGCAACAACTATAATAATGAGCATAAGTGGCTCATTTGAGCAACACTTCCATGATACATGAATTCTGTAAATAAAAAAAGTACAGATGATTAACAATCCCTGTGCGAAAGGAGCTGCGATTCTTTGAAAATAGTGAAGCGGACTTTGCTCCTGATCGGTTTGCTGCTTATGGTGGTTATCGGTTATTACGGATATTCTTTTTATAATTTCGCCAATAACATATCAAATAAATCAGCGGATCCCCAAGGCGGCGGCGGGCCGTTGTCGGCCAAGTCGTTCAAGGGGCAAAGCGATAAATATACGCCTCCCAAATGGGAAGGCAAGCAGCGCGTGAACATTCTTCTGCTCGGCGGCGATTCCCGCGGAATGAAGCAAAACGAACTTCCCCGTTCGGACAGCATCATGCTCGCATCCATCGACCCGGTTACCAAAAAAGCGTACCTTTTCTCCATACTAAGGGATACATATGTGAAAATACCCGGCAGCGGCGACGACCGGATCAATACGGCCATTACGACCGGCGGACCGAATCTGGCGATGAAAACCGTCAGCGATCTGCTCGGCATTCCTGTGCAGTACTATGTGTATACGGATTTCAAAGGCTTCATCGCGCTCATCGACGCTGTCGGCGGCATCGACCTTGAGGTCGAGAAAGATATGAAATATTCCGACTCCGAAGACGACCATGTATACGACATTAATTTGAAAAAGGGCATGCAGCACCTCGACGGCAATACGGCACTCCAGTACGTCCGCTTCCGGCACGACGCCCTGTCGGATTTCTCGCGTACGGAACGGCAGCGCAAATTTTTGATGGCCGTGGCGCAAAAGCTGCAGTCGACAAGCTCGCTCATCAAGCTTCCGCACATCCTGAATTCCATCGATCCATACATCGATACGAATATAAGCGTATCCGACATGCTCAAGCTGGGCTCCCTCGGGTTCGAAGCGAAAGCCGACGGCGTCGTCAGCTCCCAGCTTCCGCCATCCGATCTGCTCGTAGAAAAAACGGTGCGCGGCGCCGCCGTCATCGCGGCGGACAAAAACAAACTGCAAACTTATGTGAAAAACTTGTTCGCAGGCACGGCGGAAGCCGATGAAGGGCCGACGAAGCCGTCGCCCTCTCCTTCGCCCAAATCGCCGGCAAAAACGGCGAAGCAATAGGCCGAGCCTGCGGACATCCTTCACTTGCCGCAGGGTGCTGCCGTTCTCCACAACCGTCCGTGCAATGCCCCGCCCGGCATCGTCAATCTTGCCCGCCTCTGCCCGGAGAATGCCTGTCGGCTTCCACCCGGACAGAGGCTTTTTGCGGGCACCGCCTGCGATCAAATATAGCAAAGGAATGATTCTATTTATGATGGAACGCAAAAGATCCGAACAGCTCTACCAGGAAGCGCTGCAGCATATCGTGGGAGGCGTCAACAGTCCCTCCCGCTCGTTCAAAGCCGTAGGCGGCGGCGCGCCCGTCTTCATGAAGCGCGCACAGGGCGCTTACTTCTGGGATGAAGACGGCAACCGCTACATCGATTACCTCGCCGCCTACGGCCCGATCATTACCGGTCACGCGCATCCGCACGTGACCGAGGCGATCTGCGAAGCCGCGCGCAGCGGCACGCTGTACGGCACCCCGACCGAACTCGAGATCGAGTTCGCCAAAATGCTGAAGTCGGCGATTCCGTCGCTCGACAAGGTCAGGTTCGTCAACTCCGGCACGGAAGCCGTGATGACGACGATTCGCGTGGCGCGCGCCTACACGGGGCGCACGAAGATCATCAAGTTCGCCGGGTGCTACCACGGCCACTCGGATCTCGTGCTCGTGGCGGCCGGCTCCGGGCCGTCCACGCTCGGCACGCCGGATTCCGCCGGCGTGCCGGCAAGCATCGCGCAAGAGGTCGTCACCGTGCCGTTCAACGACATTCCGGCGCTGGAGGACGCGCTTGCGCGTTGGGGCGAGGACGTGGCCGCCGTCATGGTCGAGCCCATCGTCGGCAACTTCGGCATGGTCATGCCCCATGCCGGCTACCTCGAGCGGCTCTGCGCAGCCGCTCGCAAACATGGCGCCCTCGTCATCTACGACGAGGTGATCACGGCGTTCCGCTTCCATTACGGAGCGGCACAGACTTACCCCGGCCTCCCGCTTGCGGAGGAGGCCGGTCCCGAAACGGCGGCGGCGCGCTACGCCGCCGTGGAGCCGGACCTGACGGCCCTGGGCAAAGTGATCGGCGGCGGGCTGCCGATCGGCGCCTACGGGGGCCGCAAAGAAGTGATGGAGCAGGTCGCTCCGCTCGGACCTGCTTATCAGGCCGGCACGATGGCGGGCAATCCCGCCTCCATCAGCGCCGGCATCGCCTGCCTGCAAGTGCTGCGGCAGGCGGACGTCTACCCCAGGCTCGAGCGGCTGGGCGCTTCTCTCGCCGACGGCATCGCCTCGGCAGCGGCCCGTCACGGCATCGCCTTGACGGTCAACCGCATCGGCGGCGCCTTCTCGACCCACTTCTGCGATCATCCGGTCACCAATTACGACGAAGCGAAGGATACCGACGGCGAGCGGTTCGGACAGTTTTTCCGCCTGATGCTGGAGCAGGGCATCAACCTGGCTCCGTCCAAATACGAAGCGTGGTTTTTGACCGTTGCGCACACGGAAGACGACATCGTCCAAACGCTGGAAGCCGCGGATCGAGCCTTCAAAACGATGGCTCTCACGCGCTAACCGATTTCCCTAGAAACGAACTATGAATCGTCTCCGATTCTAGTTCGTTCGTTTTTTTCATGCAAATTTCTGGTTATATATCTGGTTTTATTCACCAATATGCACAAAAGGCAGCGCTTACATTTCGCTTTTCTTATGCCGACTATTGTCTGATGCACTTTTTCATGCTATTCTAAAGTTACTTTTACCCTTTTCGCGGAACGTCTTGTTTTCACCGTGTTTTCCAAGAAAGTTAGGGCGCGTTTTACAAGTTTCGGCAAGCTTTTTGTGCACTGCGCCTTACTATCGCTTAGTCCTTAATGAACTGCATTTTATAAGGGAAGTTCTTTTCGGAACTGGCACGTTATTCAACAAATTTGCATTTTTATGCAGCTGCTTGCATATTTCGGATTTTGTCCGTTTTTTGGAAATTTCGGTGATTGTGCAAAGATTGCGGGGCTTGGCAGTGCAGGAATGCAAGAGCGCAAACGCAAGAGGAGTTTAATTTTGTATTGGAGGTGACGGTCAGGCGACTGACCTAGTGCAATGAATGAGTTGATGCTTAATGAAGGCCGTTTTCAGAACCTGCTAGGAATGGAACACGATAGCTGCGGTATTATTTGTATTATCGAAAAGAACGGCCATCCTTCCCGTGACAATATTCAAAAAACGATCGATGCCCTCGTAAAAATGGAACATCGTTCGGGTTTTATTAACGGCGAAGGCGACGGCTGCGGAATTTTGACTGACATTCCCCGTGCGCTTTGGGAAAAGAAATTAACGGATGCAGGCTTGGACGGCAAGTTGGCCTATGACAACCGTTTTTCAGTTGCTCATATTTTTGTTCCGCGCAAGCTTGATCTCACCGTCGCCGACATGCAGAACGGGATTCGCGAGCTTTTCCGCCAACATAATGTTTCCATTATATTGGAGCAGGAAAACCAAGTGGATAGCAGCGTTCTTGGCCCGAACGGTTTGAATGACGAGCCTACTTTCTGGCAAATCGCCGCTCTTTGCGACCAGGAAGGCGTGAACGTAGCCGATCACCTGTTCGAACTCCACATTGCCATTGAAAACCGCTATACGGTTCATGTGGCTACGCTCAGCAACGTGACAGCCGCCTACAAAGTGATGGGCGCCGCCAGCATTTTGCCTAAATATTTTAACGACACCTGCGATCCTCTTTTCACTGCCCAAGTCACCATCGGCCACAACCGTTACTCGACGAATACGCAATCCAGTTTCTTCCGCGTTCAGCCGTTCTCCCTGCTCGGCCACAACGGAGAGATCAATACGATCAAAAAAATGCGCCTCGAAGCCGATATGGTCGGCGTGCCGCTCGTTGACGGCGGTTCCGACTCCCAGGACATGAACCGGACGATTGAAACATTCATTCACCGTTTCGGAATCAGCCTGTTCGAAGCGATGGAAATGGTATTCCCTCCGATTATTAACGAAATGAAGCAGTTCCGTCCGGAGCTGCAGGACTTATACGTTTATTTCCGTCAAGTTTGGGGCCATTTCGCCCAAGGTCCGGCGGGTATCGTTTCCCGTTACGGCAACGAATGTATTTTCAGCGTCGATGCTCTCGGTCTCCGTCCGGTATGGATGGTGGAAAGCGAAACTTCGCTCTACTTCTCCTCTGAGCAAGGCATCATCACGGTTGGCGACATGGTTGCCGATCCGAAGCCGATCGCTCCGGGCGAAAAAGTCGGCGTTGTGCTCACTCCCGGCGAGCATGTGCAGGTCATTCCTTACCACGAAGTGCAAAGCATCGTGCTTGAGCGCGCAAGCCAACGCCTGAACTTTGACGGACTCCGCAAGTACCTGAACCCTGCCAAATCAGACGCGGAAGCCGCTCTGAACGACAATCTGGCGGCTACGGACCAATTGTACAGCGCATTTGGCTGGGACCGCGAAGGCATTCAGCACATCGAGACGATGTCCGAAACCGGCGCAGAGCCGATTCGTTCCCTTGGTCACGACTCTCCGCACGCGGCTATCAGCTGGGAGCGTCAAAACGTGCCTGATTTCATTAAAGAAAGCGTAGCTGTCGTAACGAACCCTGCGATCGACCGCGACCGTGAAATGGAACATTTCTCGACTCGTGTCATCGTCGGATGCCGTCCATCCGTATACGGCCAAGTCGATTCACAGCTTCGCCTTGAACTCTTGTCTCCCCTCGTGCTGGAAGGTACGAACGGCGTAGACAGCGAAGAGCATCTGTCTCAGCCTTCTTTCGAGCAATTGCTGGCCCTGTTCCGTACGGTAGGCGAAAGTTCCGTTGCCGTTCTGTCGACGACGTTCGCCCGCGGCACATCGCTGCGCGACGGTTTGGACCAAATCGCTTCCAGCGCGCTTGAAGCGGCCCGCAGCGGCGCTTCCCTAATCGTGCTCGACGACGCGGCAGCTCATCAAAACGACCGTTTGTGGCTCGACCCGCATCTGGCCGTATCCAAAATCGATATCGCCCTGCGTGCGGAAAAATTGGCGTTCGGCGACAACCTGCGCCGTCACGTTACCATCGTCCTGCGTTCGGCAGCGATCCGCAACCTGCACGATATCGCCGTAGCTTGCGGCCTTGGCGCCGACGTTATCTCGCCTTACCTGCTGTTCGCGACAGCCTCCGACAAAGACGGCGACGCGGCAGCGGCGCGCAAAGTGTACGCTGCGCTTAGCAAAGGTCTGGAGAAAGTGATTTCGACGATCGGTACGCACGAGCTTCGCGGTTACACGCGTTTCTTCTCCTCGATCGGCTTCCAACCGGAAGTGGCCGAGGTGCTGGATATCGTGAACTACTTGGGCAGCGAGAAAGCCGGAACAGGCTTTGCCCAACTGGAAGCAGACGCGGAATCCCGCTATGCGGATTTCACCAATCCGAAAGCGAAAGCCGCGAAAAACTTCCGCTTCTTCCAGCGCATGTGGAAAGCGTTAGGCGATACCGCATCGGGAACCGCTCCTTACAGCGACTACCGCGACAAACTGCGCGAAGAAGAAAAGAAAAACGCGATTTCGATCCGTCACGTGATGGATTTCAACTACGACAAAGCTTTAAGCGAAGGCCGCAAGGCGCTTGATCCGTCCGAAGTCGACATTTCGATCGGCGGTCATTCCCTGCCGATGCTGATCGCTTCCATGTCGTTCGGTTCGCAGAACGAAACAGCTTTCCGCGCTTACGCCGAAGCCGGCGAACGCCTGAACATGGTTACCATGAACGGCGAGGGCGGAGAGATTAAAGATATGCTCGGACGCTACAAAAAAACCCGCGGCGCGCAGGTCGCATCCGGACGTTTCGGTATTAACGTCGAACTCGCGAACGCCGTCGCTTTCCTTGAAATCAAAATCGGCCAAGGCGCAAAACCGGGCGAAGGCGGTCACCTGCCGGGCTCCAAAGTTACGGCCAAAATCGCCGCAGCACGTAACGCGACAATCGGTTCGGACCTGATCTCTCCTTCGAACAACCATGATATTTATTCGATCGAGGATTTGGCGCAAATCATTTCCGAGTTGAAAGAAGCAAGCGGCCGCAAAGCGAAAATTATCGTAAAAATCCCTGTCGTTCCGGGCGTTGGCACCATCGCAGTCGGCGTAGCCAAAGCAGGCGCGAATGTCATTACACTGTCCGGCTTTGACGGCGGTACGGGCGCGGCTCGTATCCACTCCCTGACTCACGTTGGTCTGCCTACCGAGATCGGCACCAAGCTTGCTCACGTCGCTCTGATCGAAGCCGGCCTTCGCCACCGCGTTGAGCTGTGGTCCGACGGCGGTCTGAAATCCGGCGCAGACGTTGTCAAAATGGTGATGCTCGGCGCGAACCGCTGCGGATTCGGCAGCATCTCGATGCAGGCTATCGGCTGTACGACTTGCCGCGGCTGTCATCTGGATACTTGCCACGTAGGTATCGCAACGCAAATCGACTCTATGGAAGAAGCCGAAGAAAAAGGTCTTCGCCGCTTCGTTCCTCGTCAATACGATCTGGCTGTAGACAGCCTTGTCCGCTTGTATGGCGGCATGGGCGAAGAAGTCCGTGAAATCGTAGCAGCGCTCGGTTTCAAAAGCTTGCAGGACCTTGTCGGACGTTCCGACCTGCTGGAGCAAGTGATCCATCAAGAGCGCATCGACCTGTCCGACCTGCTTCGTCCGGCTCCGCTGCAGTTCGTTTCGGCGGCAGAGCTCGCTTTGGAAGAAGCGGCCGTATCTTCGGATATCCGCATCGCAGCCGGCGCGGAAGGCCAGGAGTTCTTCCCGGATTCCTTGTCGCTTGACGCTCCGATCGTGCGCAACTGGGCCAAAGTGGACGCGGAATCCCGCATTCTCGGAAGCCGCTACTCCAGCCATCGCGTAAGAGACCGTTTCGACGGCAGCTACGATCAGCTTCCTTCGATCGCGCTCAATCTGGTTGACGGTTCCGTTCCCGGCAACGGTCTTGCTGCATTCAACGCCCGCGGCGTAGATATTACCGTTCACGGCGGCGCTGAGGATGGCGTAGGCAAAATGGCGCTCGGCGGTAAAGTGGCGATCCTCAAATCGCTTAGCAAAGATAAAACGTACATTAACGGCAGCGTCGGCAAATCGTTCGGCTACGGCGCGCAAAAAGGCTTGTTCCTGATCCAGGGCGGTGCTGATACTCGCGCCTGCATCCGCTTCTCCGGAGCAGACGTCGTATTCGGCGGGGAAATCACGACTCCGCTGCAGGATGAGCTGGGCGGACTTGCGGCACGCGCGAACCTCAAAGGCTTCGCTTTCGAATACATGACCAACGGCCGCGCCGTCGTTATGGGCGACCCGGGTCCATGGATTTGCGCAGGTATGACAGGCGGCGTGATTTACCAACGTCTTGTCCCTGAAATGGGCCTTGATCAAAAAGCAATCGAACGCCGTATCGCCAAAGGCGCGAAAGTCAAAATCGAAAGCGTCGGCGTACAAAGCAAAAAAGATCTCGCCGAGCTGTTGACAGCTTACCGCGACGAGCTCGCTGCTTCCGGCCAAGCCGAAGCCGCAGCAAAAATCGACGGTCTGCTGAACAACCTCGAAGCAAACTTCATCCGCATCTCGCCGGTTGGCATGCAAGCCGACCAGTCCGTGGCAACGGAGTAATCTTTACAAATCCTACCCTCTACTTGACCCATCGTCGAGTAGAGGGTTTTTGGTTTGTCGCCTCCTCTATCTGAGAGGCAGGCACTCCGGGCGCGGTGTCGCGCTGCGCTGCATGATGGCGGTCGGTCGACCCCACGCGCTGAAAATAGGGGCACAAGGCGGCTTGGCAGGAAGCGAAGCAGCATGCCGGCCCACAAAACCTGTGAAAACCCCCATGACGCCGTAGACGTCACCCCACAGAACGAAAATAATCAGGTCTACTAGGCTGCCCCAGCAAGTCGCGACACCCTGTGAGGGCTAGGGTGTGGCTAATTTGGGGGACCAGCCACTTTTTCTGGGCGCGCCTCCCCCGGTTTAGGTCGTGGAACTCCACGACTGGGCAAAAATCAACTTACTAGGGAGAAAACCTGCGAAAGTGCAGGTTTTTCCCAGAAATCGGCTTATTTTAGCGAAAAACCTGCAAAAGTGCAGGAATTTTCGCTGAAAGTGAACCTGAGCCTATGTTCGCGGCGAAAAGCCTGCACTATTGCAGGAATTGTTCGTGACCACGCGATTAAGGACGCAAATTCATGCATTTTTGCAGGTTTTCTTCGTGCAGGCGAGCGGACTATGGTTATCAACAGCCTGGAAAGCGAAGGAATTTTCGTGCAACCAGGCGGATGGTGCAATCGGCTCTATCGTGTGGGTTTCTGGGCAGAGGTTCTTTCGCGAATCATGAGCCCGGCCCCATTTTTTATCGGGAATTTCTGTATAATTACAGAATTTCTGCACGAACCGGCGTTGCGATTAGAGCGAGACTGGTCTCTCGAAAGCCTAAGACTGGGAAGTGCTCACGGAGAATAAAACTTGCGGCAGTTCGGCAATTTATAAAAGCACTCAAATTCCACTTGCCAAAGGAGTAAATCGCTATGAGCCAATCAAAACGCCGTGAAGAAGCCGCATGGAAATCACGCAAACAAACCCAGAACCCACACGGCAAAGTAAAATCGCTTGAGGAGCTTTCCAACGAAAGTGATGCAAAGAACTCAACCAAGTAGGAAATAAAGCTAAGGGAAATTTATGCAACCCGAGCAGATTTCTTCGGATAGAAAGAGCGGTCGGAATCGGCTGACCTTAGTCTCGTTGGCGGCAGCAGTGGGCCGTTTTCTCACTTCCCGTATGGCTGGTTAACTTTACCTCCCCCCACTTTACCGGTGGGGGCAGGCTTAGCTTGAAGCAATGGGAGAGAGGTCCAACTGCAGCAGTGAGGATTGAGCCTCAGTTGCGGTAGTCAGGCGGAGGCTGAACTGCCACAGCGGGGCTGGATGGAGGCTTAGCTGTTATAGCGGCGATGAGGGCTCAGCTGCGGCAGTGGGTTGGAACCGTCTCTCGGTTACTCGATTACATAAGTTTCGGCAGGCTGCGAAGCGATGAATTCGCTTAGTTCGCCGATTGTATAAATATGCAGCATATGCAAGAGCCGCGTGCACGCCGTGTAGAAGAGCTTGCGCTCGCTCTCACGGCCGTAGCACGCTTTGCTGCCGTCATAGATGAGCACGGCATCGAACTCCACATCCTTCGCCAAAAAAACGGCGCGGCATCTTCATACGGCAGATGCCCCCGGCCAGCGCTTGCTCCGTCTGCTCCCCGACGGCAGGCCAACGCTCAGGCAGGCCGGCATCCCCGGCCAGGACGAGGGCCAGCTCCCGATCTCGGAGCAACTGCAGGTAAACTTCTGTCACATCTACAAATACTTAGCCGTTTCACCTCCGCCTGCAGCGGCTTGAAATGCTCCGCACGACGACACGGGCATGCATCCGCTTTTCCTTTTCAAAATCGTCAAACCGGCCCCTTTGCCTGCCTGCATGTTACGCAGGTGCCGGTAAGCTCTGCGGTAGTCTTCGGCGTCCAGAAGCTCGATTTCGTCCTCGCCCCACCCTTAGTCAAGCTCCCTCTCCGCGTACTATTCCAACGGCTCCAGCAGCGACTCGTGCATCAATTCCAGACGGTTCGGCAGCTTCACCGCAGCGTCGTAGCTGTAGAACAACTCCGCCCCATTCACTGCACGGATACGATTGTCTTATCCCGGAACAGGATCGGCTTAAAGCACATCCCCTGCTTGTAGGCCTGAGTCATTGCCAGGAACCGGATCGTTTGATTTTTTTCGGCCGTGCTTTATTTAACAACTTGTTTCCTGTATTCTATTCATATATTCAAATCTTTAACTTAAGGGGATCAGTTGGGATGAATCGCGAAATTCAGCAGTTTAAATCGGAGTTTTTCAAAGCGTTGGCTCATCCGTTACGGATTCGAATCCTGGAGCTGCTGTGCGAAGGAGATAAGACGGTCAATGAACTGCAAGCGCTGCTCGGAACCGAAGGCTCCGCCGTATCGCAGCAGTTGGCGGTCCTCCGAACAAAGAATGTCGTCAGCGGCACCAAGGAAGGCACATCGGTCTTGTATTCCCTTCGCGACCCTCTTATTAAGGAGCTGCTAAAGGTAGCCAAGCAAATTTTTGACAATCATCTGGTTGACGCCATTTCATTGCTGGAAACCATCCGAAATGAATAAAAAATAGGCGATATTTGTTCATTGACAACAATTTTGCACGGGTGTATATTCCCTATATATTCAAATAATCAAATATATGAAAAAAGAAGGGTTTACGATGAAGTGGTCGGGCAGATTTGAAGGCTACAATGCGGAGTATCTTCGAAGAGATCTTATATCGGGGTTGATTGTCGGTGTTATTGCCATTCCTTTGGGAATGGCTTTTGCAATTGCAGCCGGGGTTAACCCGCAGTACGGGATTTACACAACGATTATCGCCGGCTTTTTCATTTCACTGTTCGGCGGCTCCAAATTCCAGATCGGGGGGCCGACGGGCGCGTTCGTCCCTATTTTGTTTGCCATTGTTATGCAGTACGGATACGAGAATTTGCTTATAGCAGGGTTCCTGGCAGGAGTTTTACTCGTGCTGATGGGCGTATTCAGGCTCGGAGCGCTTATCAAATTCATTCCCCGTCCCGTGACCATCGGCTTTACAGCCGGTATCGCGGTCATTATTTTCACCGGGCAAATTACCAACCTTCTGGGGCTGACAGGCATCCAAAAGCATGAGGATTTTTTGTCGAATATGAAAGAAATCGGCATCCGCATTTTTACGATAAATCCGTATAGCGTCATCACGGCCGCGATTTGTTTATCCATTATTTTGCTGGCGCCAAAGTTTTTCCCGAAGGTTCCCGGGTCGCTGATCGGCCTTGTTATATCCAGTCTTATTGCCGCGTGGTTTTTTGAAGGGCATGTAGCCACGATCGGTTCGACATATGGCGCTATCTCAAGCGCCCTTCCAAGCGTGCATGTTCCGGAGATCACTTTTGAACGAATCAAGCAGCTCATCCAGCCGGCCTTTGTCATCGCCATGTTGGGGGGAATCGAATCGCTGTTGTCCGCCGTAGTCGCCGACGGGATGACGGGAAACCGCCATCACAGCAACCGGGAGCTGATCGGGCAAGGAATTGCGAATATCGTGACGCCATTGTTCGGCGGGATTCCGGCAACCGGGGCCATTGCCCGAACTGCGACTAATATTAAAAGCGGCGCGGCAAGTCCTGTTTCGGGAATGGTTCACAGCATCGTCGTCATGCTCGTATTGCTTTTGTTCGCCCCATTCGCTTCGAGTATTCCTTTGGCCAGTATGGCTCCGATACTGATGGTCGTTGCCTGGAATATGAGCGAGCGCAAAGAATTCGTCCATGTTTTAAAAACGAAAACGAGCGATTCCGTCGTCTTGATCATCACTTTTTTGCTTACGGTGCTCGTCGATTTAACGACTGCCGTTGAAGTCGGGCTGGTACTGGCTGTGATCCTGTTTGTCAAACGGATGAGCGAGATGCTGACAGTCGCAAAAGTTTTGCCCGATCCTTCCGTAAAGCATGAAAAAATGGCTCCCCACATGGTGAAAGAGGGGCACGATTGCCCGCAGATCTCCGTTTTCACGATTGAAGGACCGCTATTTTTCGGCGCGGCAACTATGTTCGAGAAATCGATTATGGGCATGATCCATTATCGCCCCAAAATTTTGCTGCTAAGAATGGGCAAGGTTCCTTTTATGGATACGACCGGTGAAATCAATCTGGCCAGTGTGGTCAAGGATTTCAAGAAACATGGCGGTGAAGTCGTCATCTCGGGCATTCAGGCTCAACCCAAAGAAGTGCTGAACAAAACGGGTTTGGCATCCATGATCGGGAACGAACATTTCTTTGAGCATACGGGAGAGGCTGTCGACTATTCCTTGCAGCTGCTGGATCGCCAAAAATGTTTGGGATGCAAGCATTTCGCCTTCCGCGAATGCGCCGCTTTAGCCGCTCCCGATTCAGACAAAGTATCCGGGTCCGTTTCCCTTGACCGGCAAAACCGCTCCAAAGCGCTCGCTTCGAAGCATCCGTGATGTCGATGTCAGGAACTTTTCGGCGCCAGGCCGGCAAAAAAATCGTCAATAGCGGCTTCCATCCGCTCCGGGGTTACGGTGTCCGGCTGAATAAGCCGGTGAACCGACAAACCGTCAACCAGCGCATGCAGCCGCTCCGCTTCACGCGGTACATCGATGGACGGATCAAGTATGCGTTCTTTTGCAAGCAGCTGCAAAGTTTCCGCCATTGCCTCCCGCATTTGCTTGAAAGTGCGGTGGCTCAGCTGTTTGAGCGCAGGATCGTTAAGCGATTTAACCGTAAAAGAGATCCAGACTTCCATCTCGGACTCCCGCTCCTCATTCATCGGCATGAATTGCAGTATCAATGATTTGGCGGCTTGTACCGTCAAGCCTTCGGCAGACAGATTCAATTTTCGAATTCGCGCTTCAATCCGCTCGACGATCAAATTCATCGCAAATTCAAACATTTGAGCTTGGCTGTTAAAATAATGACGCATCGCTCCCATGGATACGCCCGCCTCATCGGCGATTTTGCGGACCGTCGCCTGCTCCAGCCCCCCTTTGCAAATCACCCTCCAGGAAGCTTCGGCAATCTTTTCCCTTTGCTCGGTATAATTGACCACTTTGGGCATTTCTTCGTATTCCGCCTCCCTATTATCGTTAAGTACCATTGTATTACTTTCGCGGCCAAAGCGTATAGCTGAAGCTCCACACAAAATCGACCGCCAGCACGATGCTCCAGGTCTTGATGGTCTGCCGCAAACTGTCCGTATTGCTATGTTCCCCTGCCAGCCAAATCATACCATACAACAACATACAGCCAATCCCCCAACCAAGAAAATGCAAAAACCACAGACGGCGCTCGCGGCGGGCGTGATCCGCTCCTTTCTTCGGCGGCTTGACAGGCGCCGCGCCTCCGGCAAAACGATACGCGAACTGCTGGTCCGCCCAGCTAATCATCCGGTGGCCAAAACCTATCGATACGCCGATATAAATCGCGGCCAGCCCATGAAAAAAGCCTGCTTCCGCACCATTTCGAAGATCAAGGACCGTCGCCGCCAGCAGCGCCAGATCGATGATCGGCGTGCAAAGAAGCAGTGCCGTGCCCAGACGCTTCCTTCCGAGCAAGTAACGAGCGGCCAAACCCGCCAAAACAAAGATCCAAAAACCGACTTCACAAGCAATGATGAAAAAAGCGATCATGATCAAAAGCTCCTTTTTAGCACAAGTGTATTATAAAAACAAAACTATTTTAGCACAAGTGTACTGCAAAAGAAAAGGAACTATAAATAAAAAAAGCATGTCCAGCGCCAGTGTTCGGTCGCCTAAACATGCTTTTCTTCTTTGTCAGATTTTCCTTATGCGTTTAAACACCAGTACATTTCGTCTCGAAATAATAATGCGGAATCCATGCCTCAAAAGACAATTTTCAGCAAATGTGACCCGTCCGCCAATAAACAGGAAACGAACGCACGGTCTGGCACTGCCGATTACACGGACAGCTGTTATAAATCTGCGGCCATTTATGCGTCTGAATCTGATTATCACTATATCGACTCTGATTATACTCATATCTCTCACCTCGCTTTGCCGGAAGATACTAATAAGAGATTCAGTATCTAGCAAATTGGCAACTGATAAAGTGCCAGCAAGGCGTATGAATCCGCTTGTGCGGTACGGTTTGGCAAAAAAAGAAAGCCACCCGGATTGTGGGCGGCTCTTTTATCAACTAGTGCTTACTGCATCTTTTGGCACGTCTTTCCCCGCTTCAATAGGATGCTTCGCCGCAGAGGTGTCGGTGTCGGACAATTGAATATTTTGCGTCCTGCTGCCGGCCAGTTTCAAGAACGTATCGGTGCCTGCCGGGCTCCATGCCCGATTCAAGGACACATGGTCGCTGTTGTTCAGCGTGTACACCGGACCTGTTTTCGGAATGATTTTCACATTCGTCAATTGAATTCCGCTGGCGAAGCCGGCAGTGAAGCCTGTATCGGCCTGAATGATAGTGTTCTGAATATCCACTCCGCCGACAGGGATGCTCTCGGTCCCTTTGACGGTCACGGCTCCCTTGGCTCCGTCCGCATAAACATGGTTGATATGGATGTTTTGGAACTGAGGAACTTTGCTTTGATCCGTTTTGGAGCTATTGTCGGCCGGATAAGTGACATCGAATGTAATCGCATCGGAAGCTATATTTTTCATAGTGATGCCGTCGATCCAAATGTTCTGAACGAGTCCGCCTCTTCCAACATCGCTTTTGAATCTGAGACCGGTGTCGGTACCGGAGAAGACATTGTTGTGCACATAGATGTTCTTCATGCCGCCGTCCGTGTTGCTGCCTACCACAAATCCGCCGTGCGCGCGGTAAACGACATTGTCTTCGATCACCACATTTTGCAGACCGGGTTCGCCGCCGCTTCCTCCTCCCGACGATTTCATGCAAATCCCGTCATCCCCCGTGTTAACGGTGTTGCGGTAAATGACGATATTTTGCCCGTTGACGTCGATGCCGTCCGTATTTTGGTCGTACCAGTTGTTCGTGACTTTCGTGTTTCGAATGATCACATTTTGTCCATGCTTGATGTTCAGATTGAACATAGGGGAATTTTCCAGTGTCGGTCCGTCAATCAAAACCGAGCTGCTGTTCTCGATGTCCACCATGATCGGACGAATGTCTTTCACTGCGCCATCGACCACCTGCTGCGGCGGATACCAAATATTTTTATCGACATTCCCGCCTGAGGCGACAAGCGCATTCCACTGCGATTCGGGAAGCTTTTCTTTTTTGACGGGCCGCCACGTTTCTCCGCTTCCGTCAATAACGCCTTCGCCCGTAATGGCCACATGAGTTAAATTCGTTCCATAGATGAGAGGGACTGGCCTGCCGTCCTTGGAAGCAGCCGCCTGATATTCTTGGTGATCCTTGCTAAAATCAACGATGGCGCCGGTGTCCAAACGCAAGTTGACATTGCTTTTCAAGGTTATCGGGCCTGTCAGCCAAACTCCGGCGGGAACAACGACAATGCCGCCTCCGGCGTCCGAACATGCGGCAATCGCTTTGGCGAATGCTTCCGTATTTTTCGCGATTCCATCGCCAACCGCTCCGTAATCGGCAATATTGAACCGCCGGTCCGGGAATTGAGGTGCTTGCACATCCGGCATTTGGAATGGAAGACCGATCAAATACGAGGCCATTTCCCGATCTTTCGCAGAATGGACTGCGTCATCCGCCGTCTGTGAACCGCACGCCGTTAAAGCAAAGATAATCGCGCCTCCCAGCAGAAGCGCTGCGCATCGGGCAACTGTTCCTTTTTTTCGTGACAATGGCTGCCTCACCGTAACTCACCTCTTTCGCCGCAATCGTTATACTGATTTTAAATATACATGAAAATTATGACAAAATGATGAAACGCGCTGATCCGGCCGGTTCGCGGCTCGGCAGCATTGACGAGCAGCCGTCAGGGAAAAAAATTTCCCGTCTGCTCAAACCGCTTTGCCGGGACGGTCGTTACCTCTTTAGAATGGATATTTTTATAAGGAGGCAGGATGGATGAAAAAATTTGGATTATCGCTTGTCCTGTGCGCGGCGCTGCTGCTGCCGACAATCGGCGCTTCGGCGGGTGCGGAGGGACAAACGAACGGCTCAGGCGTTACAAGCGACGCGCAAACGGTGGAAAAGCTCGGCCTTCTGGCCGGTGAAGGCGACGGCGTTTCGGCTGCTTACCTGGCCAAAGGCTCGACAAGAATCCAGGCGGCTATAATTTCACTCCGTCTTCAAGGCAAGCTGCAGGAAGCTCTCGATTTCAAGGGAAGCGGCGGATTCGCCGACTCCGGGCAGGTCGACAAGAGCAATCAGGCGATTCTCGCGTATTTGAAAAATCATCCGCAGTACGGCTGGAGCGGCATGGACGATGGGCATTTCGATCCTCTGGCGCCGATCAGCGCCCAGCAGTTCTACAAGGTGCTGCTAGAGGCGATAGGCTATAAATCCGGCACGGATTTCGCTTACGCGGACGCGGAAAAGTTCGCCGCAGGCAAAGGCCTCGGGCAAATCGCAGGCGTCTCCGCTTTGACGAACGCCCACATCGCTACAGCGCTTGTCGAAGCTCTGTCTGCGCAAACCGCGCAAGGCCATTCGCTCTTCGAGATGCTGCAGGGCGGAAAAGTCATCCCCGCCGGCGCAGCGCTCCCGCAAGGCGAACGGATCGGTCTGCGCAGCGACGCCAAGCTCGGTACATATTTTACCGACAAAGCAGGCCGCACACTGTACTTTTTCACGAAGGACGCGCAAGATTTGAACGCCTGCCAAGGAAAGTGCATCGAGAATTGGCCGCTCTTCACGTCGGATCAACTGCAAATTCCTGCCACTTTAAATGCGGCTGACTTTTCCGTATTGACCCGGACAGATGGAACGAAGCAGTGGATGTACAAAGGCTGGCCGCTCTACTATTTCGTCAAGGATAAGGCGGCGGGCGATACTCTCGGTGAGGCCGTCGGCGGCGTCTGGTTCGCCGCAAAATCGGACTACACGGTCATGCTCGGCACCAATACGACGCTCGGCAATTATTTGACCGATGATCGCGGGCGCACGCTGTATTATTTTGATAAAGACAAGCCGCAAACGAGCGTTTGCGAAGGGAACTGCCTCGCCAATTGGCCGGCTTACGGCGCTTCGGGAGGAAGCGTGCCTTCGACACTGTCGGCGGCCGATTTCGGCGCAATTACGCGCGCTGACGGCAGCAAACAGGCGACGTACAAAGGCTACCCGCTCTACTACTTTGTTAAAGATCAGTCGCATGGCGACACCGCGGGCCAAAACGTAGGCAGCGTATGGTTCGTCGTAGATCCGGCGAAATTCGCCGGTACAACAGCCGCCCAGGCGGCGAAAACCTACAACATCGACATCAAAGAGTTCTCGTTCGGGACAAGCCCGCTGACGGTCGAGGCCGGCTCCAAAATCACGTTCACCAACTATGACGATATGAAACACAACGCGGTCGCGGTGGACGGCAGCTTCGCCACTCCGCTGCTCGACAAAGGGGAGTCCTACACCGTTACGCTTGCGAACCCCGGTACCTACGACTTCTACTGCGAGCCGCACAAGCAATTTATGAAAGGCCAAATTATCGTGAATTGAGCGTGATGCAGCGATGACGCTACGAGCATTAGCCGTTTGGTCCGCGCTGCTGTGCCTGCTGCTCCTTTGCGCTTGCGGCGCGGGGACCGCGGGTGGCGCGGCTGGCGCAGGCGGCGCGGGTGGTGCGGGCGGCGCAGGTGGCGCGGGCAGTGCGAGCGCTGCGGGCGGCGCGGCCGGCGCAGGTGGCGCGGGGACCGCGGGTGGTGCGGGCGGCGGCGCGGGCGATGCTGGCAGCGGACACGCGCTGCATGCCGCCGGCAACGACGCCGCGGCTGCGGGCGGAAGCTCCGCCAAAGCGGACGCCGGAAGCGGCGTGTCTGCCGGCGGCGGAGGCGCGGCTGGCAAGGATGCGCCGGTAGACGCATCCGGCGGCGGCAAGCCCGGGGCTGGCGCCGCGGCCGGGAACCTGGCCGAGAGCCCGGCCGTTCAATCCGCGGGCGCGCCCAAGCCCGGCGGCAGCGCTGGCGGCAGCCCCGCAGCCGCAGGCAAAGCGGACCCGGCCGCGAGCGCTTCCGGCACCGGCCAGCCTACCGGCGGCTCGGCCGGGACCACGGAAGCCGGCCAAGCGGCGGGCGACGAGGCCGGTAAAGTGCATGTCGTCGAAATCGTCGATTTCGCCTTCTCTCCTAACAAGCTGGAAATCAAAGCCGGCGACAGCGTAAAATTTGTAAACAAAGATGCGGTAAGCCACACCGCGACCGCCGACGACAAATCGTTCGATACCGGTTTGCTCGCACAGAACAAGGACAAAACGATCACTTTTGACAAAACCCGCGAATTCAGCTATTATTGTTCTCCTCATCCCGGCATGCGGGGCGCCATTGTCGTTAAAGAGAAATAAAGCAGGGTAGCCGGGTGACCGGTTGCCCTTGCTTTTTATCCGGATTGCCGACCGCAATACCCGCAATTTGTTGTATGATAGCATTAAGAGATTATATTGCCGTTCTGGAGGCCGCGCGGAATGAATAACCACTCCGATTACGAACTGATGCTGCTCGTGAAGCTTAAGCGCCAAGATGCGCTCTCCGAACTGTACGACCGTTATGCGTCGCTTGTATATTCGTTTGCCTGGAAAGCGGTGCGAAACGAGCAGGCTGCACGCGACATCGTTCAATCCGTATTTGTGCGGCTATGGACGACCGAATCGGACTACGACCCGGATAAGGGACGTTTTACCAGTTGGTTGATAACGATCACCCGCAACATCACGACCGATTGGCTTCGCAAACAGCGCAGACAGGCCGAAGGGCTTGTCCCGTACGTGCCGGAGGAGCTGGAGCGGATACCCGATTCCCGGGCGGCATCGCCGGAGGAGCATGCTGAGCGGGAATCGCTGAAAGAGCAGGTCCGCCTTGCCTACCGCTTCCTATCGAAGCAGCAAATCGAGCTGCTGGAGCACTTTTATTGGCGCGGCTACAGTTTGAGCGAGCTCGCCGCCCTTTATGAAGAACCGCTCGGAACAGTAAAAAACAGATTGCATCAAACTTTGAAAATATTGCGCAGACATCTGCTGGTGGAAGGAGAGGGATGACGATGACCGAAAAAAACTCAGCATCGGTATGTGACTTGTGCCTGGACGTTATATCGGGCGTTTGTACGGATGAAGAGCGTTTGGCGTTCGAGCGTCACCTTCCCGGCTGCCAGGCCTGCCAGGCCGAAATGGATGAGCTGCGCACCGTATGGGAGGCGCTTCCCGCCGATATGGAACGGATCGAACCGCCGAAAGATTTGAAAAAACAAGTGATGAACGCCGCTTTCGCAGCGGAAGCCGGGCATAACGCCGAAAGCTCCCGCACCGTAAGAAGGCGGAACAGAAGGTCTTTCCAATACGCCGCAGCCCTGCTGCTGATCTTGTTTGCAACCGGAACCGCATGGAACGTATGGCTTTTCCGGGAACGAGCCGCCGCGCCGCTCCCCATCGAAAAAGCGCTCTCCGTACCCGCTGCGCAAATCAAACAGATCGTGATGCTTGAACCGCAGGCGGAAGCCAACGAGGCAAAAAGCTACGGCATCGCCTGCATCGTCGACAACGGGCAAAGCAAACAGTTCGTCGTTTACGTCTTCGGTGCGGCTCCGACAAGCGGCGAGCAGGCGTACCAGGTGTGGCTGCTCAAGGACGGCGTGCGCCAAAGCGCCGGGACGTTCCGCGTCGCGAACGACGGCAAAGGTATCGGCGTACTATCCATGCCGATCGCCTCGGGCAAGCTCACCTTCGATACAATCGGCGTCACGCTCGAACCGGACGACCGCGGCGAGCAGCCGCGAGGCTCAAAAGTATTCGGGTCCGTATAAAAAGGTACCTCACCCAGCTAGCTTCAACACCTTGTTAGAGCAGCAGCAGGCAGTCACCCCCCTATGGACTGCCACGGAAGACAGTACAGCGGCTCGGCGCACGCTAAACCCGCGAACATGTAGGTTTCTCACTGGAAACTATGCGTTTGGCGAAAAAACCTGCAAAAGTGCAGGCTTTTTCCGTAGAAACGGTTCATTTTGGCGAAAAGCCTGCGAAAGTGCAGGAATTTTCGACGAAAATGAATCTGAGCCCCTGTTCGCCGCGAAAAGCCTGCACAATTGCAGGAATTTTTCGTGGCCAGCGTATCAACCGAGCAAAAACTGCACTTTTGCAGGTTTTCCTCGCGCTACCAGGCAGATTGTACGACTGGCTCTAGCGTGTGGGGCTCACAACAGCCTGGCTTTTTCGAAACCGGACCACCAAGGAGCAAAAGGGTGCACTCACACAGTAGACCTGATTATTTTTGGCGTCCACGACGCCATGGGAGTTTTTGCAGGCTTTCGACGCGTTGCCAAGTAGATAAACTAGCTCTTGTGAGCGGTTTTTCTCGCAGTCTGGCTTTTTCCAGTTTCTACGCACAACGTTACCTATGTTCCCAAGCCCTTACGACCGGGGTTCTCGGCAATCCGGCTTATTCGGTCTACGCACAATGTTACCGGCGGCGTTGCCCCAGCTCTTGCGGGCGCACCTCCAGACTTTAAGGTGCCTCGGCGGGCACCTTTTCTCGTTTTTCCGCGGCCATCTCCGAATTTGGTTTGACAACCCCGGTCCTTTTGCACTATTCTATATTTAGTTAAATACTTAACTATATACGTAGCAGGTGATTTTGATGTCGGATCTTCAGCAGTATGTGCTTGACCCTCCACTGCATACGCAAGCTTTTTTTGCTTTGGTCGATACGACGGCTCATTTAGTCGGCGTTTCCGAAAAATACTGGAGTTCCCAAGGGCTTAACGGCGCCCGAATACGGGTCCTGGTTGAAATCTCCAAAGAAGGCGGAACGATTCTGCCTTCCAAACTGGCGCAAAAAATTGGCGTGACCAAGCCGAATATCAGCACTTTGCTGGTCCCTTTGGAAAAAGACGGCTATATCAGCCGCTCCAGCCACCCGGAAGACGGCAGAAAATCGGTGATCGCTATAACCGCCGAAGGCCGGGAACTTTTGCACAAACACCTGCCGGGAAATCGCCGGGAAATCGCCGAAAAAATGAAAAGCCTGAGCGAAGCGGAGTTGAATCAGCTTATTTCTTTGCTGCGCAAGCTGACGAAAGCAGGTCAGGAGTAGCCCTATTTTTTTCACTAATTAGTTAACCATTTAACTATCACCCCACCATCAAAAGGAGCGATCGTATGTCAATTATGATTACTGGCGCCAACGGCCAATTAGGCAAATTCATTATCAAGCATCTCCTGCAAAAAGTCGCGGCGAGCTCCATCGTTGCATGTGTGCGCCAACCGGACAAAGCGGCCGAATTCGCCGACCAAGGGATAGAAGTCCGATATTGTGATTATGACCGGCCCGAGTCTCTTGAACCGGCTTTTACCGGAGCCTCGAAGCTGCTGCTCATTTCCAGCTCCCACACCGATGATACGACCCGCATCCGTCAGCATGCCCACGCCATAGAAGCGGCCAAAAAAGCGAATGTCGGGCACCTCCTTTATACCGGATTTGCTTACCCGGAAAAAGGTTCCGTTTCGCTAACACATCTGCACTTGGCCACAGAATACGCGATCCGCACCACGGGTCTTCCTTACACGTTTTTCCGAAACGCTTTGTACACCGATTTCATCGCCTCTCTCGGTCTGAGCGAAGCTATTGCTAACGGCGAACTGGTCACGTATCCGGGCGAATGGCGGTTTAACACTGTGACGCGCAGCGATCTCGCGATGGGCATCGCGGCTGTTCTGGCGGCGCAGGGTCATGAAAATCGAACGTATGAGCTCACCGCTTCCCGTTCGTGGAGCTTTAGCGAGCTTGTGCAAATTTTATCGGAGCTTGCGGGCAAGCCGATCGCACATCGTGAGGACCCTTCCGTCAAAAGCTGGATTTACGGATTTTTGGCCCGAATAGACACGTCCTCCATCTCGCCTGATCTGGAAAAATTAAACGGAGGAACATGGGTCCCCCTAAAAGAAGCCGTCGGCAGTATGCTCAAAAAGCAATAACGCGCTTGACACAAAAAGCGCCTGCTTCGCAGTCGAAGCAGACGCGTATTACGTTTTCGTGCAAAAGGGGCCCGTCACCTCAAGTAGAAATTTCTGCTTTTGGGACAACCCCTTTCCCTCTTTACGGCAGCAGCTGCAAATACTTCAGCATGACTGCGGCTTGCGTGCGGGTAGCCAAATCATTTGGAGCAAAACGGCCTCCGCTTGTTCCTTCAACAATGCCTGTCTCGACCAGGTGAGACACGGCAGCTTCGGACCAGGCCCCGATGGAATCCCTGTCTCCAAATCGGGCCAACTGCCCGCCGGCGGCCGCCTTGGGGGCACTGCCTTTGAGCTTCAGCGCCCTGGACAGCATGACGGCCATCTCCGAGCGCGTGTTCGGCGCTTCCGGCTTGAACGTGCCGTCATTGAAGCCGCTCACGAGCCCGGCCTGAGCCGCCGTACCGATGCTGGGCGCAAACCATTCTGTCCCGGCAACATCGGCGAAAGCGCCGGCTTTGGCCCCGGTTCCAGCCAGGCCGAGCGCCCGAACGAGCAGCGCCGTAAATTGGCCACGGGTAATCTCTTTGTCGGGCTTGAACTTGTCGGCACTTTCCCCGTCGATCAGCAGCCGGGATGCGAGCAGCTCCACGTCAGCCTGCACCCAATGGTCTTTCAAATCCGCAAAAGATTTCCGGATGACGAGAACGGCCAAAGCTTCCGAGGTCTGCGCAGGAATCGAAATCCAAGCTGCGCCGTCCTGCAGCGATACCGGAACAGACACGATCCTCAGACTTCCATTAGTAGTATCGTACGATACAACTACAGCCTGTTTGGGATCGATCCCGCTTTTCAGCTTCCATACTGCGGCCAGTTCCTGGGCTGAGCCGAACTCCAGCGCTTTGACGCTGCCACCGCTCTCCAGCAAAAACGATGCGACGAGCGGAATCTCCGTCACTGACGCCCCGGCTTCGCGGGCTTTATTAGTCAGCAGCTCCGCCGTTTGTCCGCCCGCCGGCGCGAGCCTGATGCGAAGGAAAGCTTGCTCCTCATCGCCGGCGCCGACTGCTTTCTTAAGCAGAGAGGCCAGCGCCGACAGGTTCAAACGCAAAAGCGCTCCGTCAGCGGTTTCCGCTTCAAGCTCCGCATCGCCGGCGCTCTCGACGCCCTGCAATTTTTCCGCGGTTGAAAACGAATTTTGTAGAATTTTAGAAGTTGAACGGTACGGACCCGCAAAATGGCCGGCTTGCCACACGTCCCGAGTCGCAAAGAAACCGCTCCTTTTGCAATGGCTGCTTGACGCTTCCATTTTAACAAAGAACGGTTATTTATCGCCTTGTCTTTTAACCTTTTGTGTCTATTTCACCGTACAACTCATTCAAATGCTCGATATGAGCCACTCCCCAATCATTCAATGCCTGCAGGACCGTATGCATACCTTTGCCGTATTCCGTAATGGAATATTCAACTTTTGGGGGAACTTGCTGATAAACTTCGCGATGAACGATATCGTGATACTCCAACTCCCTTAATTGTTGGGTAAGCATTTTTTTGGTTATATCCGGTATCGCTTTTTGAAGTTCGCTAAATCTCATTGTGCCGTTTGAAAAAAGGCGAAGCAGAATAACAGGCTTCCATTTCCCGACAAGAATTTCTAACGCCGTTTCAAATTTACAATAGTTGGCCATTGGTCATCTTCCAATCCTTTATTTTCCCAAGGTATATTTTTGTATACTATGTTTAATTTAAGTAACTACTTCTCAAAAGAAATCCTATAGCTTATTATGCACCTATCGGTCAATGGTTACAAGAGGGACATCACTAAGGGATAAGGAGTTGGCGAAATTAATGAATGCTGCGTTATGGATTGTGCAGGGGATTTTAGCATTTGGCTTTATTTATTCCGGTTGGATGAAGGCGTTTCAGTATGAAAAAACAAAAACGTCCTGGACTTGGGCGAATGATGTGCCGAAAGGGTTTGTTTCCTTTATCGGGTTAGCGGAATTGTTGGGGGTACTTGGGTTGATTTTGCCTCAAGCGACGAACATCGCGCCTGTATTAACACCGCTTGCGGCAATCGGGCTTGGCGCAGTCGTTTTTTTCGGGGCCTTATTCCATGTTATGCGTAAAGAATACTGGGCAATTGGCGTGAATATCGTTTTCTTGGCGTTAGCCGCGATTGTTGCGATTGGCCGGTTTTAACGGCTAAAAAAATACGCTCCGCCTTGAATTCGACGGAGCGTGTGCATATCCTACTGTTTGGCGGCCCGGTAGGCCTCGATATATTGGGCGGCTTTTCTCGCCACAAGGCTGTAATCGCCGGATTTGACCGCTTCACTGGTCAAATCGGAACCGATGCCGACCGCTACCGCGCCTGCCTTCACCCATTCGCCGAGGTTGCTCAGCGATACGCCGCCGGTCGGCATGATGTTGGCCTGCGGCAGCGGGCCTTTAATGGCCTTAATCATTCCCGGCGAGTAGAGATTGCCGGGGAACAGCTTCACAATATCGACGCCGAGCTCAAGCGCCGTCTGGATTTCCTGGATCGTCATGCAGCCCGGCATGACGGGCACCCGGTACCGGTTGCAGAGCGCAACCGTGTGCGGGTTCAGCGAGGGGCCGACGACGAACTCGGCCCCGCTCAAAATCGCGGCTCGCGCCGTCTCGGGGTCGAGTGCGGTGCCGACCCCGATGACCGCGCGCTTCGCCGCGTCCTGCGCTGTGCTCGAGTAGCGCTTCGCCAGCTCCTCGATGGCGCGCAGCGCAAAAGGCACGGTCATCGTCACTTCGATGACCTTGATGCCGCCGGAAATGGCCTGCTCGGCCATTTCCACGACTTCGTCAGGCGTGTCGCCGCGCAGCACCGCGACCACGCCTTCCTCGGATATTTGCTGAATCAGTCTGATTTTGTTCATCGGATTCTACACCTTTCTGCGAATAAACATTTAGCGTTCAATATGTTTAACGTCATTAAGCACGGCCTCGACCTGCTCCCAGGTCGGAGCGCCTTCCCAATCGCCCTCGGTCTGCACCACGAGCGAGCCTACCAAATTCCCGATGCGCACCGCTTCGGGATAATCATAACCCTTGAGCACGCCGACCAGGAAGCCTGCGCAAAATCCGTCCCCCGCCCCGACCGTATCCACCAGATGCTCCGCGCGGAAATACGGCACAGCGGTCACGGACTCCCGGTCGACGACATAAGTCTCGTCGTCTCCGCCTTTTACAATAGAAATGCCGGGCAATTCGCGCAGCCTGCGGACGATTTCGTTCCAATCCTCCGTCTCGTAAAGCAGCTTCAGCTCGTCCAGCCCCGGCAAGAAATAATCGGCCTCCCGGGCAAGCTCCAGCAGCGTTTCGCGCGCTTCATCGATGCTCCACAGCTTCAGGCGGAGATTCGGGTCGAAGCTGACCTTGACGCCGTGCTTACGCGCAATGCGGATCGCTTCGGCCGCGGTCTGCTTGCAGGATTCGCTCAAAGCCGGCGTTATGCCCGTCACATGCAAAATTTTCGCCTGAGCGATGTAAGACTCGTCCAGATGCTGAGGCGTCATGCGGCTGGCCGCCGAATTTTTGCGGTAATAATAGACGGAGGTTTTGCCCATGAGCACCTCGCGCATCATAAGCCCCGTAGGCGCCTCCGCCGTAAGCTCGGCACGCGATACGTCGACGCCTTCGCCGCGGATTTTTTTGAGGATCATCCGCCCCAGCGGGTCTTTGCCAAGCCGTCCGCACCAGCCGACCCTGGCTCCGAGCCGGGCCGCGCCGATCGCCAAGTTGCTCTCCGCGCCGCCAAACAAGCTGTGCAGCTCGGAGGAATATTCCAAACCTTTGCCGTTCGTAGGCATCATAAGCGCCATCGTTTCCCCGAAAGTGACGATCTCCGGAGCGTTCGTCTGCATTTGCTGATTCGTCATGCGACCTCCATCCATTAACCGGAGCGCAGCGGGGCGCGCCGGCTAATTGAAACGTTTAAACTATTAATATAGTTTATATTATAGTGCATGCCGGCTCTTTATACCAGAGCTGTTTGAAGGGCTGTGAACGGCTGCAAGGGTTTGACCGCCGCCATGCGTCGGCGGCACAATGCGCGTCAGGGATTCGCGTTTTTTCGAAAACCGGCCGCCGGAACTTGCGCATCTGCTTGTTGGCAATGCGGTGAGCGCCTGCAGAGGCAGAGTGCCTGAAAAAGAGCCGCTCTGTTAGGAGGGGCATGGCGTACCTTCTCTGTGGTCGACCGACCGCACGAAGCGGCTTGACGAGCCAAAAACCTGCGAAAGTGCAGGCTTTTTCTGTGTTTACGGTTCATTTTTAGGAAAAGCCTGCAAATGTGCAGGAATTCCCGGTAAAAATGAGCCTGAGCTCAAGTATTCGCCAAAATTGATGCACATTTGCAGGAATTTTCAGTTGCAAGCGTATCAACGCGCAAAAAACTGCACTTTTGCAGGTTTTCTTCACGGAACCAGGCAGATTGTGCGACCGGTTCTGGCATGCAGGTTTCTGCGCTGGTTCTCCCCTCCCCATCGCCAAACAGATGTGCCGCCCCCAAATGTTCGAGTTTTTCAACAGTCTGAAACTCGTATTTTTTGCTCCTTGCCGCGCTTGCAGAGAAATATTCCTGCGAATCTGCGGCAATTACAGCTGCTGCGCAGAGTTCTGATAGTCGCAGGCTCTCCCTCCAACCGAATCGGTTCCATTCAAAAAAGCAGCAGACCTGAATATTTTCATTCTGTGGGGTGACATCCATGCGCCATAAGAGTTTTTACAGGCCTTCCCTTTTGTTGACCGCCATGCCGCATAACGAACGACTGTGACGTCTCAGACGACAAAACGAAACACTTTTGCTCCGGACGTACCTTGCCCCATATCAAAAATTAGAGCTACCGCGCCCAGTTCCTCCTAATAAAATATCAAGACTTCTCAGGCACTTTGAACGCTTGCTGCACAAACCCATTCGCCGCTCCAGCTACCGCGCCACATGCACCCGCGTACAAAAAAACGAGCGGCACACGCGGTCCCCCGGCTGCCGCGCCACATGCACCCGCGTACAAAAAAAACGAGCGGCGCACGCAGTCCCCCAGCTACCGCGCCACATGCACCCGCGCACAAAAAACGAACGGCGCACGCGATCCCCCGGCTGCCGTTCGTTTTTTGTTCATTCGTTGTTACACTTCCTCGTGTCTAGGAGTCTGTCTGACGGAGTTACTTTGTGCATATCCCAGTAAATCATGACTGCAAATATGCCGTTAACGCTTCGTAGAAGCCGTCATTTGCATGCACACACCTTCTACTGGAGTTCATCGGACAGACTCCCTAGCAGAACGTTTCAAAAAAAACATTCATACAGGACAACCGGTTCGTCTGCGTTATGATCCGTAGGTTCCCGGCGATAACGAACTGGGCGAGCGTTATTCGCCCTTATTTCTTCGTAGCTGCGTTTTAACGAACCTGAGCGTCGTTATCGGGCTCACCCATCGTTCAAACGGGCAGTTTATTTCGAAGTAAGGGGGCCTTGGTTCGTTAGATCCACGTTTTAAGACTTGTACGGTTCATTACAGTTTGTGTGGTCGTATGCTAGAAGCCGGTAGCTTCCGCTTGAGCGAGTTCCTGCTGCAGCTCCTCGTGGATGCTGCCGTTCGTAGCCAGCACGTTGCGCACGGACAGACTGTACGGCCTGCCCGCCGTATCCGTAACTTTGCCGCCCGACTCCGTGATCAGGAGAGCTCCCGCAGCCATATCCCAGGCACTCAATCCAATCTCCCAAAATCCGCTCAAACGGCCCGCGGCCACGTAAGCCATATGCAGCGCCGCCGAGCCCGCTACGCGGAGGTTTCTCACTTTGGGCGCCAAGGCTTGGGCGCCTTTCATATTGACGGGAAGCGCACCGTCCCGATCGGCCGGGAATCCGGTTGCGACCAAAGAATCCGCGAGCTTGGTTTCCCGCGATACGGCCGTTACTTTGCCATGCCTGTAAGCGCCTTTACCTTTTTCGGCGACAAACAGCTCGTCGCGAATCGGGTCGTAAACGACGCCGACGATGACATCGCCTTTGTGCGCGAGAGCAATCGATACCGAGAAAAACGGGAATCCGTGAACGAAGTTCGTCGTACCGTCGATCGGATCTACGATCCACAAATACTCCGCGTCGCTGGCTTCCTCCAGCGCTTTTGCCGAAGCGGCAGGGCCGGGCTCAACCCCCTCCTCGCCAAGAATCGAATGATGCGGAAAGTGCGTCAAAATAAGATTTCGAATCATCGTCTCCGAACCCTTATCCACTTCCGTCACAAGGTCATGCGGGGTATATTTCTGATCGATCCGGTTGATGTCTCCCAGCTTGCTTTTGATCCATTCCCCGGCTTTGGCCGCCGTGTTAATTGCAACTGCAGTAAAGCTTTTGCTCCCCACCACAAAGGGCTCCTGGGTTCCGCTTGCCATTTATATCAACTCTTTCTTGAATATGAATTTGATACACTTAGTATAGTAAATTATACGCAGAAATTACTAGAGCGTTTCATCCCAATTTATTTGTGCATTTTTTACATAAATATATATAATTACATTTTTGTCCATTATTCCTGTTTTTTTTAAAAGATTGCTCGGCGCATCACTTTTCGTATGCGACCGTCCCCTATTCGCACGGCTTGGTGCTTGTTGTCCATCGTCCCCGAGAGGAAAAGGCGGCTTGGCAGGGAGAAAGCCTGCGAAAGTACAGGTTTTTTTCGTGAAAATGGTTCATTTTGGCGAAAAGCCTGCGATTGTGCAGGAATTTTCGATGAAATCGAGTCTGAGCCCATGTTTGTGGCGAAAAGCCTGCACATTTGCAGGAATTTGTCGCGGTTGGCGGATTAACCGGGCAAAAACTGTACTTTTGCAGGTTTTCTCCGCATTTCCAGGTAGATTTGCTATTTTCCAGCGTGTGTACGGGTAATCTCGACAGTTTGATTTGCAGGCTTTCTTCGTGCAACCAGGCAGATGGCGAGACCGGCTCTGGCGTGTGGGGTGGGGGGTGGGGCATGGGGCGTGGCGTGTGCGTGGGGCGTGGGGCATGGGTGCGGGGTGGGGCATGTGACGTGTGGGGTGTGGGGTGTGGCGTATGGCGTGGGGCGGGTGGGGTTCTGGGCAGCCTGACTTTTGCAAGTTTTCTGCACACTGTGTTCCAAAGTAGATGCGCCGACTTCTGGTAGGCGGGTTTGTGCGCAGGCTGACGTTTACTAGTGTTCTGCACGTTATGTTCCCGGGTAGATGCACCGACTCTGGCGGGCGGGTTGTGGGCTGTCTGACTTTCGCGGGTGTTCCGCCGGCACCTTACCGGCGGTATCGGCGGTGTCTTTGCGGGCAGGGGATGTTTCCACATCGTGCCGCCGCGGGAGATTGGAACGAAAAAAATCCGCACGCCTGTTAGGCAGTACGGATTTGTTGAATTGAGCTTTTACACGCCTACGATATGGTAGCCGCCATCTACATAGATGACTTCGCCGGTAATTCCGCGGGACAGGTGGCTCATGAGGAACATCGCCGTATCCCCGACTTCGGCTGTTTCCGTCGTGCGGCGGAGCGGCGCTTTTTCCTCTACTTGGCGGAGGATCGAGTTGAAATCCTTGATGCCTTTGGCCGCCAGGGTGCGAATCGGGCCGGCGGAAATGCCGTTTACGCGGATGCCGTACTGTCCGAGGTCGTTCGCTAAATAACGCACGCTCGCTTCGAGCGCAGCTTTGGCAACGCCCATGACGTTGTAGTTCTTCATCGCGCGCTCGGCGCCGAGGTAGGTCATCGTCATGATGCTGCCGCCTTCGGTCATCAGCGGATATACGCGCTTGGCTACAGCCACAAGCGAGTAGGCGCTGATGTCGTGCGCCAGGGCGAAGCCGTCGCGGGACGTATCCACGAACAGACCTTCCAGCTCTTCGGTTTTCGCGAACGCGATGCTATGTACAAAACCGTGAAGCACGCCGAACTGCTCTTTCAAGGTGCTTGCAAGCGTGTCGATTTCGGCGTCGACGGTGACGTTGCACGGCAGCAGGATCGATCCCGGGATCGTATCGGCAAGCTTGCGCACGCGCTCCTCGACGCGTTCGTTTTCATAGGTAAAAGCGAGCTTTGCGCCTTGCGAAGCAAGAGATTGGGCGATTGCCCAGGCGATGCTGCGGTCATTGGCGACACCCATGACCAATATATTTTTGCCGGATAATAATTGACTCATTTTTTCAAGAAACCCCTCTCACCAATGGTTTGTACTTCGAGTATCCCAATCTTCAAAGTACCCCATTTTTCCAAACATTTCAAGGACAATTCTCACCGATCGCCGAATGGGGTCCGACCACCCGCCGTGCAGCGCCGCAACGTGCACCGGGAGAGGGGGGCGCCTCCCCTCCCCTGCAAGCACCGACCTTCACAGACTCACAGCTCGATAGAAGCCTGATTGACGACGGAAACGCCGCTTCGCTCCCGCAAATCGTCCATTAGCCGAAACAAGGCGGAGTCCTTCATTTTGGCTTCGATCATAACGTCCAGTCTGGGCGTGATCGGCGCAATTTTTTTAAGGAAGGCGAGCAGCGGCTCCGTTTCTACATAATCGGCATGACTTCGCGGATCATGCTCGCTTTTCGGGCTGGAAACGTGAATTTTCGGCGGCAGCATAGCGGCAGAAGCCGGATCGGACCGGGAAGCGTCTGCATAACTCCACGTCCGCAATATTCTCGGCCACAGCTCGGCGGCATCCTCCCCGTTGTTGTTCACTTCATGATGATGAATATCCAGCACCATGGGCGCCTGTGCCCGTTCCGCGAGCTCCAGCGTCTCCATGGCCGTGAACGTTTTATCGTCGTTTTCCAGCGTAATCCGCCGCCGGACTTCGGGACGCAGCGCCGCAAAATTCCTCGCAAACCGCTCGCCCGCCGTCTCCTTATCGCCATATGCGCCGCCGACATGAATGTTGCACATGGCCTCGGGGCCGAGCCCCATCGCATTCAGCATCGCGTTATGACGTTCCAGATCCGCTCCCGACTTCCGCAGCACATCCTCCTTGGGAGTGCTCAGCACCGTAAAATGTTCCGGGTGGAAGCTGACCCGCATCCCATGGCGCCTGACGTAATCCCCCGTCTCTTTGAATTCGGCCGCCAGCACCCGGATCGGATCCCAGTCGGCCAGCAGCTCATGACCGATCAGCGGGATCAGCCTGGAGGAAAAACGGTACACCATAATGTCATGCGCGCGGTTATGCCGCAGCAGCCGCAGCGAATTATGCAAATTTTCGACGCCCAGCCGCTCCAGTTTGCGAATAGCCGCCTCGCGGTCCGCCAGCTTGCTGAAACCCGAAACCGTCATTGTCTTGGACGGAGAAGCGCCTGCGACCACAGTCGACATAGCCACGTACCCAAAGCGAACGATCATGCGCGCGTACCTCCCGTGCTTTTTGGCATAGGTTTCCCTATCCATAAAAAGGACATACCCGGCCGGCGCGGCGCCTTAGCCTTCCCCCTGCCTATGCCCTCACTGCTACATGGAGGAGACGAACACGACGAACCTGTAGCTCAAAAAAGCGGAAGCTCCGATTATCAAAGGACTGAGCGCCTGCAAGCCGATTCTGGTGCCTGCATCTTCCTTGCGCAGACAGAAATAATTTCCCGCAAACCAGATCGTCAAATAGGCCGCCAGCACGCCCAAAGCCGCCAGCCGCTCCTCCTGCCCGGGTGGAGACATAAAGCCGTAATACCCCAAAATGATCCATATGAGCGCATAGGGAGCCGGAATCCCCAAAATGATATTAAACAGCCAATATGCCGAAAAACGGCCGCCTCGCACATCCATCCCCTTCACTGTACACCACTCCCTGCCCGAAACTCGCCTATTCCAATAGTGTAGTCCCCGGACGCGGCGAGAGTAAGTACTAACTTCACATAGTACCATGACCAACCCCTCTGAAACTATGAGATAAACCTCTATCGAAGTCTTTCGAAGATGAGCGACCGCGTTTAGAGGTAGGTTTATTCGCCAATAAGAGTTCTTCGCGCTGTAAAGAACTTTAACATTCTTATGTGGTGAAAAAACACCGCCTCTCGCAAAGTCCTGCCGACAAGCCGGGTTGAGGATCGTGCCCTCCATCCGGTTTGCCTTCAGTCCCATGCGCAGGGACGGTGTTATTTTCGTCATGCCGTTTTATTGCTGCTGCTCGCCAAAAAACATTTCGTGCGCCAGCGCCGTTTGAATGCGCGCTTCCTCTTCGTTCAGCCGGCGCACCAGCTCCATCTCGACCTGCGTCACTTCTTCGCCCTGGAAATTGATTTCGGCGATGGAAGCGACGATTTTGACGATCGCGATAGCCTGGTTGTCAGGCGTGTAGGCGATGACCTTTTGTCCGGTGGGAAATACCCGGAACCCGCTTTTCACCATTTTGCCGCGGCCGTACTCAAGCAGCTCGTAGAGTTCCTGACCGGATTTGAATTTGCAGACGGAATTGAACTCGGTTTGAAATCCCATAGCTTCATCTACTCCACATCAAAAGTATATTGAATCGCTTGCTTCGCTTGATGCCGCTCGATCGCCAAATGGATCAAATCGTCCAGCAGTTCGCCGTAAGGCTTGCCGGATTCTTTCCATAATAGCGGGTACATGCTGAATGGGGTGAAACCCGGCATGGTGTTGATCTCGTTGACATACACTTTGTTATCGGCTTTGCCGAGGAAAAAGTCAACGCGGGACAAGCCGCTGCCATCCACGGCCTGAAAAGTGCGGATAGCCAGTTCTCGAAGCTGGTCCGCCGTCTCCTGGGGAATTTCCGCAGGAATGATCATGGCGGATTTGCCGTCAATGTATTTTGCTTTGTAATCGTAAAATTCATTCGAAGAAACGATCTCGCCCGGGACGGACGCCTGCGGCTCCTCGTTGCCGAGCACGCTGACCTCGATTTCCCGCGCATCGATGTTTTCCTCGACGATCACCTTGCGGTCATATTGGAAAGCGAATGCAACGGCTTTGATCAGCTCCTCCTGATTTCTCGCTTTGGTGATGCCGACGCTGGAACCCAGATTAGCCGGCTTGACGAAGCACGGATACCCGATCGCGGTTTCGAGCTCCAGCAGATGATAGGTCCGGTCCTTTTCCCATTGCGTACGGGTGAAATAGCGGAACACGCACTGCGGCAGCCCCTCCTGCGCGAACACTTTTTTCATCATTACTTTATCCATGCCTACGGCGGAAGCAAGAACGCCCGCCCCCACGTACGGAATGTTCGCTATTTCCAGCATTCCCTGAATCGTGCCGTCCTCGCCGAAGGTGCCGTGGAGCAGCGGAAATACGACATCAAGGCCCGCAGACGGAGCCTGTGCCGCACTATCGGCGCTTTTTGCGGAAATGTGGACTTCGCCCTTGGCTGATAGCGAACCGAAGATTGGGGCCAGCGCGTTGGAGCCCTTGGCGCCGGAGGAGGCCGCGGATTGGCCGAAAGTCAACGCCTGCACATTGGCCGGAGGGGCTTGAAGCTGAGCCCCGCTCTTCCATTCTCCCTGCTTCGATATATAGAATGGAGTTATTTCATATTTATTGAAATCCAACGCTTTCATAACGGCGAGCGCGGTTTGCAAAGACACATCATGCTCTCCCGATTTTCCACCGTAAATCAGCCCTACTCGTATTTTGCGGTTCATTACGTACCTCCGTCTAGTATTCCTACTTCATAATCTACTACATGTCATCGGCAATTCGAACAAATACGTAACGCGTACGTTCGTTCCAAGCCGGCGAATCCCGGTAGTCCCAATAACGGTCGCGGCTGTTATAGGTATGCGCATTGACCAGCGGCATGCCGTTGGCATCCATGGACGTGACGAACGTGTTGTGTTGACACCGTCCGTTGCCGTCCCAATCGTAGCTTATCATATCGCCGGGTCTCAGCTCTGTGGGATCGGTCACCGCAACACCTTGCAATCCCCGTCGGCTGTTCGGCACGAACGATTGCAGGCTGTGGGCAACAGCCCAACTGTAGCTCCAAAGCTCCTGGGAGCCCTTTTTTCCCGAGTACCACCAGCCCGCTCCCCTTTTCCCAGTATAGTCCATCGGCGCCCCGCCTGCAAAGAGGCACTGAGATACATAATTCGTACAATCCACTTCATATTCCAAATATTTCGGATTCGCCGTACTCCACCACGTTTGCGCGTATTCGACCGCTTTTTCCCGATTGTATCGGATTTTCCTTGGAAGGGTTTCACCGCTGTTGAGTATACTATGGTTGAGATACGGGAGCGACGGAGAACGGTTCGTAAGGACCGGTTCTTCCACCTGGTCGGAAAAGAAAGTTCCGGGCTGCCCCGCCGGCATGGATTTCTCGTGTCCGAGCATTTCCGCGCTTCTGACAAGCCATTTTCCGGCGATCGGGTCAAGCAGCACTCGTTCCGCTTCAATCCGCTGTTCGGTATGCCGGGCGGAGCCGATCCGGTAAAGCAGCTGACGGCGCAGCTCGATATCGGCGATGACGCCGTGCGCCGTTTCTTTGACGCGGGTAAGGCGAAACTTCGTTTCACTGCGCAGCGGAACCGCGTTGCGGTCCTGATAGCTGCGGGACAGCCGCCCCAATCTGGCCTCCTGCATCCCGATATAAGCGCTGTCTGCGACAAAAGCTGTTAGCGATTCGGCCGAGCATCGCAGCTCCGCCTGATTTTTGGCGTGAACGTAGTTATAGAGCGCCGGTTTCCAGGACATGGCTTTGTACCTCCGAGCAAGCATGAATTTGATTCAATATATGTTTTTTTTAGATGAAAAATGATTTAAACATGGAATAAACGAAGAGTTACTTTACAAAATAGTGCTAAATAATCCTTTACGGGAACAATGTAAGACGGTATACTTGAAACAGAGGGTATAATGAAATTCAGTTTCATCTAATGAAACGAATGAAGTTTAATTGAGGAGGAAACATCATGTCTAACAAGGACTCTTTTTCCGTACGCAAGCAGTTGAACGTCGGAAGCAAGACTTTCCAGTATTACAGCTTGCCTGACTTTGAAAATCAGGGCAACGGCACGATCGGCAACTTGCCGTTCTCCATTAAGGTACTGCTCGAAGCAGCTGTACGCCAATTCGACGGCAGAGCGATCACGAACGAACACGTCAAACAAATTGCCGGCTGGGCTAACGGCCGCGATGAAAACAAAGAAATTCCTTTCATTCCTGCCCGTATCGTTCTTCAAGACTTCACAGGCGTACCTGTCGTCGTTGACCTTGCGGCAATGCGCGCGACAATGGCCCGTGAAGGCGGAGACCCTAAACGGATCAACCCGCTTGTACCGGTTGACCTCGTTATCGACCACTCCGTCATGGTTGACGCTTTCGGATCTCCGGACGCTTTGAACACGAACATCAACCTGGAATTCGAAAGAAACGAAGAGCGCTACCGATTCCTCCGCTGGGCACAAACCGCATTTGACAATTTCCGTGCCGTGCCTCCTTCAACCGGTATCGTTCACCAGGTTAACTTGGAGTATTTGGCATCCGTTGCAGCGACCAAAACCGTTGACGGCGAAACCGTCGTATATCCGGACTCGCTCGTAGGTACCGACTCCCATACAACGATGATCAACGGCCTTGGCGTCGTAGGCTGGGGCGTCGGCGGTATCGAGGCGGAAGCCGGCATGCTCGGACAACCTCTTTACTTCGTAGCACCTGAAGTTATCGGCTTCAAATTGACAGGCAGTCTGGCTGAAGGCGCAACTGCAACCGACCTGGCGCTGACCGTTACCCAAATGCTGCGCAAAAAAGGCGTAGTAGGCAAATTCGTAGAATTCTACGGCCCTGGCCTCAGCAACATCTCCCTGGCTGACCGCGCAACAGTTGCCAACATGGCTCCTGAATACGGCGCGACAATCGGTTTCTTCCCGGTTGATAGCGAAACTTTGAACTACCTGAGAGGCACAGGCCGCGAAGAAGAGCAAATCGCGCTGGTCGAAGCTTACTATAAAGCGCAAGGCATGTTCCGCACGGACGCTACTCCTGACCCTGTGTTCACAGACGTCATCGAGCTTGATCTGAGCCAAGTCGTACCAAGCTTGGCAGGTCCTAAACGTCCTCAAGACCGCATCGAGCTTACGAACATGAAGGAGTCCTTCAACTCCATCATCCGTACACCAATCGACAAAGGCGGATACGGCCTGACTGAAGAAAAAATCGCGGAAGTCGTCGATGTAACCTACCCTAACGAAACGGTAAAAATGGGTACGGGCGCAGTCGTTATCGCAGCGATCACTTCCTGTACGAATACATCCAACCCTAGCGTTATGCTTGGCGCAGGACTTGTGGCGAAGAAAGCCGTTGCCCTCGGCCTGAAAAAACCGGCTTACGTCAAAAGCTCCCTGACTCCGGGTTCCCTGGTCGTTACCGAGTACCTGATCAAAGCAGGCTTGCTCGAGTCTCTTGAAGCGCTCGGCTTCCATGTTGCAGGCTACGGCTGCGCAACTTGTATCGGTAACTCCGGTCCGCTTCCGGATGAAGTAAGCAAAGCGATCGCAGACAACGATATGACGGTAGCTGCTGTGCTTTCCGGCAACCGTAACTTCGAAGGCCGCGTTCACGCTCAAGTAAAAGCGAACTACCTGGCTTCTCCGCCGCTTGTAGTTGCCTATGCGCTTGCAGGAACAGTAAACATCGACTTGGCAAAAGATCCTATCGGTTACGACCAAAACGACAAACCTGTATACCTGAAAGATATCTGGCCTACAAACCAAGAGATTCAAGAAGCGCTGAGCACCGCTCTGAATGCAGACATGTTCCGCGACAAATACAACAACGTATTCCGCGCGAACGAGCGCTTCAATCAAATCGCGGTTCCGGAAGGCGATCTGTACGAGTTCGATACCAACTCCACGTACATTCAAGAGCCTCCGTTCTTTACGGATCTGGGTACGGTTCTTGACGATATCGCCGATATCCGCGGCGCGAAAACTTTGGCACTCATGGGCGATTCCGTAACAACGGACCATATCTCCCCTGCCGGCAACATCAAAGTTGACAGCCCTGGAGGCAAATATCTGATCGAGCACGGCGTGAAAAAAGAAGACTTCAACTCCTACGGCTCCCGCCGCGGCAACCACGAAGTGATGATGCGCGGAACGTTCGCGAACATCCGTATTCGCAACCAAGTGGCGCCGGGAACTGAGGGCGGCGTAACGACTTACCTGCCAACCGGCGAAGTTGAATCCATCTATGACGCTTCCATGAAATACCAAGATGCCGGCACGAACCTTGTCGTTATCGCCGGTAAAGAGTACGGTACAGGTAGCTCCCGTGACTGGGCGGCCAAAGGTACGTTCCTGCTCGGCGTAAAAGCCGTTATCGCAGAAAGCTTCGAGCGTATTCACCGCAGTAACCTGGTCGGCATGGGCGTACTGCCTCTCCAATTCGTGAACGGCGAAAGCTGGAAGTCTCTCGGCATCACAGGCCGTGAAACATTCGACATCACGGGTCTCAGCAACGACGTTCAACCGGGCTCCACTGTAAAAGTGACAGCTACCCGCGAAGACGGCTCTACATTCGCATTCGACGCCCTCGTGCGTCTGGACAGCATGGTTGACGTAGACTACTACCGTAACGGCGGTATTCTGCAAACCGTTCTCCGTCAAATCATCGCTGAAAAGAAATAATCGTTCGACACGCAAAAAATCCGGGATTGCCGTTTTGGCAAACCCGGATTTTTTTGTGTTCAGGCCCGGCGCTGGGAGTCTGTCCGATGAACTCAGTGGAAGGTATATTTATGCAAAATATCCGTCGGATAGACTCCTATTTAGCCGGACGAGGAGCCGTGGATTCGTCTTCGTACCACGGGTTCAGATGCACAAGCACCTCGTCTACGTCCGCATGCGCGTCCTGTATTTTCTTTTTGATCAAACGGCTGATATCGTGCCCTTCCTGGATCGTCAAATTCCCCGAAACGCCGATCCGGGCGTCTACCAATATGTAATGGCCGTGCTCCCGCGCACGCAGGCGATCGATTCTTCGTACCTCCGGTACAGAGCGGATCAGCGTGGCGTACTGCTCAATTTGCTTCGCGCTCACGCTTCGCTCCATCAGCACGTCGAACGATTCGCTGCCCATTTCATAGGCCAATTTCAGTACTAGGAACGAGACGATCATCCCTGCGACGGGATCTCCGTAGCTGAGCAGCCGGATATCGAAACGGTCTCCGAGCAGCGCCAGCCCAATCCCCACGGAAGCGGCTATGGAAGCATACACATCCGCAAGATGGTCGTAAGCCGTGGCGATCAGGCCTTTGCTGTTCGTTTGACGCCCGACGCGTATGGTATACATGTATAAGAGCTGTTTCCAGATCAAGGAGACCACTGCGGCTGCAAAAGCGATAACGTGCGCCTGCTCCGGCGTTTCGAACAGCGCGCGAATGGAGTGATAGCCCATGTACAGAGCCGCGCCGCCCAAAATAATCGCCACGATAAAAGCCCCCAGCACCTCCGCCTTGCCGTGCCCGTAAGGGTGATCTTCATCGGCCGGTTTGTTCGACACGCGCATGGAGCTGTACGCGGTGGCCGAAGCAATAACGTCTCCCGCGTTATGGATACCGTCGGCGATCAGCACCTGGCTTTTGAATAGGATGCCGACGACGATTTTGATGGCGGTCAGCACGATGTTGCTCGCCAGGCTGATCCAGATCGCCAGCATGGATGCCGTATTGCGCATCGGTGAAGCCACTCCCTTCCATCTTCTAGTATGGCCCGCCGGAAGCAAAACATCCCTCATCCCGCCTTCGGATGAGGGAATGCCGACGATTGACTGCCAACTCCGCCGGACAGGCTCCTGCGAGTCTGTCCGATGAAACACAATATGCAAAATGACAGCAATTATGCGGCGTGAGCGGTAATGTATGCAGTCATTAGTCACCCGGTATGCACAAAAGCAACTCCGTCGGATAGGCTCCTAGCGCAGCATCGTACCCATATGCCGCGCCGCTTCCATGATCAGCGGCGCCTGCTCTTGCATCAGCTCCAGCGTGAGCCTGTTCGCTGGGCCGGACACCGCGAGGGCGGCGACAAGGCGCCCCCCGCGGTCAAGAATCGGTGCGGACACTGCCGCCGCACCGGGTTCGCGCTCTTCGACGCTCGTGGCGTAGCCGAGCCGTCTTGTTTCGCCGAGCTGCTGCCGGAACGCAGCCTTGTCCAGCCCGGCCGGCCAATCGGCCGAGGACAACAGGCGCTCCTGCAGCGCAGGCTCGGCAAAGGCGACGAGCACCTTGCTCGAGGCGCCGACGTAAAGCGGCATTCGCGCCCCGACAGGGGCAACGCGGCGAATGGCGTGGTTGCTCTGCACGGCCTGGATGCGCACGCGCTCGAGGCCGTCCTGCACGTACAGCGAGATCGTCTCGCCGAGCTGGGCGCGCAGCTGCTCCATCTCCGGCAGCAGAATGAGGCCGGGGTCGCCGTCCTGCGACAAATTCGCGGACAGCTCCCAGAGACGGTAGCCGAGCCGGTATTTATCCGTCGCGGCATCGCGCATAATGAAGCCCTTGCCTTCCAACGAAGCCAACAGGCGGTGCACGGTGCTTTTGTGCAGTTCTACCCGGCTGGCGATTTCGGTCAGCGTTAATTCGGACGCCCCCGTAAAACAAAGCAAAATATCTAAAGCGCGCTCAACGGCGCGAACTGTCAGCTTGCCATCTTCCATTACTAAACACCGCTCTCATAGCAAGGTTGTTTCACCATATGAAACTGAGTTCCTTCTAGTATACCAATAACAGCCGCATATACGCAACCATTGTTAACAGACCGCCGAGCAGCTCCACAACAGCCATATTCGGCACTTCCACGGCCGTTTTGCAAACATTCTCATCCCGTTGAAAACATCGATTTAAACGGCTGGCTCCGACAAGTTCATTGCCCACTCGAAGCCCTGCGCGGGCTGTTTGTTTGTGAAGCGGCTTGCCAGCCCGGGTGCCGCCGGGTAGCAAGCCGCGAAAGCCCGCCTATTGAAAAACTCGCTTGCTGTGAGACGGCACGTCCACTTAGGCACGTAGAAAACCTGTAGAAATCAGATGCTTGATAAAACGGCGGGATTGAGTAACCTGAGGGACGGCCTTCTTCCCCAACATACTCATCTCTTGCACGGGTTGCGGCTCTGAGGAAGGGGGCACAAGACGATTGGTTGGGGAAAACCTGCAAAAGTGCAGGTTTTTTCCGCAAAAGTAGTTCATTTTGGCAAAAAGCCTGCAATTGTGCAGGAATTTTCGATAAAAATGAATCTGAGCCCCTATTCGCGGCGAAAAGCCTGCACATTTGCAGGAATTTATCCTGGTCAGCGCATCTATCGAGCAAAAACTGTACTTTTGCAGGTTTTCTTCGCGCAACCAGGCAAATGGTGCGGCCGGCTTTGGCATGGGAGGGGCTGGACAGATGGTCCGCCCGGCTATGACGTGGAGGGGGTCTGCGCAACCCGAAATGTGAGAGTTTTTCATCCCACACTCGTGCTTCAGCTTGCGAAAATTCCTCCACAATCCAAGCTGTTGAGAAAGTCCCATGGATTTCCCCGCCGCGTCCTCCACATCTTCGCAGGTTTTCCCCGAGTTGATAAGCAGATTTGCCTCCCTGGCTGTTTTTTTTCAACACTCTCGCTTTCGCAGGTTCGCGCTGCTATGATCGCTTAGCACCTTCACGAACGGCCTCACCCGAAATTGCCTTCTTCTTCTTCTGGCTACCTTAAACAGAGTGCCGCGATTTTCTCGAGCACACTGACTTTGCGGGTTTCCTAGGTGACGCCAGCAATTTTAGCGCACAGTGGTCCACGGCCTCTCAGTCCCTAAAATATGTATAAATTTCACGGTCAGGTGCAGCATATTTCCTGTAGTCAGGCCCTTGGCAATGTAGCCAAGCTCCTTGGCAATGTAGCCAGGCTCTTGGCGCTGTAGTCGGGCTCCTTGGCGATTACCGAATTTTGGCTGCTTAGCGCAAATTCCGGAGGCTTGACAAAAGATAATCCGCAGTGAGATGATATCTCTTGAAGAGACATTAAACAAAAGCCGGGTGAACTTTTATGAAAAATAACGACATAACGGAGCCGGCTTCAGCATCGGCGCGGCCGGCTGCGGATAATTTCGAACTTACCTCGACTGCATGGACGATATTGGGTTTTCTTTCTTTGCAGCCGCGAAGCGGTTACGAAATTCGCGAGGCCGCGAAACGATCGGTTCGCTTTTTCTGGGGCATCAGTGACGGGCAGCTGTATCCCCAGCTGAAAATACTTGAGGATCTGGGGCTGATCGAAGCGCCCAACGGCGTCGAGGGCCCCAGGTCGCGCCAGCGGTGGCAGTTGACGGGCACGGGCCGAGAAGCTCTCCGCAAATGGCTTGTCAGCCCGTCCGCCCATTTGCAGATTCGCGATGAGAATCTGGTCAAATTTTTATTTGCCGCCCAGGAAGGGCCGGAGCTGCTGCTGCATTTGATCCGGGAAAGACGGGAAAGTTTCACCTGGTTTTTGAACGCAATTAAAGGAACCCAGCCGGGAAGCACGTGGGAAAGTCCGAAGGAAGACTCCTCCCTCGCAGGACCGCTGCTGCTGCAGCGCTATGGAATCGGGTTCGCGGAAGCGGTCCTGGATTGGTGCGACCAAGCCGAGGCATCGCTGCTCGGGGAATCTGTTAACGGCAAGGAGGAATCCGTATGACAAACGGAATGCAGGCCAGCGCCAAAAAACCGGCGGCGGTCACGTTCGCCCAGGTTTTGATGTACTTGGCGGCGGCTGTGAACATTGTGAACGGCATCTATTCGCTAGGCAGCGAAGGAACGGTTAAAAAAATGCTGTGCCTGGCCATGATCGTCGTCGGCGCCGCCTCAATATGGGTCGGAGCCCGTCTTAGCGAACCCCACGCGTCCCGGCGCAGTTTTGCCGTCTCGCTCTCTATCGTGATGATCGCGCTGCGGTTAATCGAATTTGCCGTCTGGCAGAGTCTCGGGTTTTTGCTAGGTGTTATTTTGCCGGTGCTCGTTATTTGGAGACTAAGCGGCTCAGAAGCGAAAAATTGGTTCGGCTTAAGATGACAATCTGACAATCGCCGTGCGCAGAACCCAAGCCACGGCGGGGAGGAGTTGCTGCAACGATGAAACTGATCAAGCGACTGCTGCTAATCATCCTTGCTATTATAGTTATCATCTCGATCGCCACAATCACTTACGCGGCTACCCCTCTCTCTTCCTGTACGTTTTCTGAAAACGTAGTTTCCGACGTGTCGACAAGCGGCCTCGGCCAGTCGGACTCGAACGGCGGGAAGCCGTCCGCTGCGGATCATGTGCAATATGCGGACGCGAATGATCATACTCGTCTGGCTTACCGGGCGTACGTTCCCGCAAACCCGAAAGCTGTTGTCATTTTCTATCACGGTTCGGGCGCGAATAGCGGAGCAGGCTATCAGCCAATAGGGGAAGAGCTGAGTCAAAATTTCGGAATTGCCACGTATTTGCCGGACATTAGAGGTCATGGCTTGTCCGAAGGTCCCCGGGGTGACGCGCCAAGCCTCCAGCAGGTGTACGATGATGTCACAAGCATCATTGACGCTGCGCACCGCCAATTTCCCTCCGTGCCTGTATTTTTGGGCGGGCATTCCGCGGGAGCGGGGTTAGTGGTCAATTATATCAATTCGCCGCATCCCGAATCCGTGAACGGCTATTTGTTCGTCTCGCCGGATTTCGGTCCGAAATCCAACACCATGAAAGAGGGCAACGGGAATTTCGCGGCCGTATGCGTCAAAGCGTTCGTAGCCAACGCTCTGACCGTCGGGCTTCTCAAAGGGCATGCCGTCGGTGTCCGGTACAACTACTCGGAGGAACAATTAAAGTCGAGCATCGGGCTCGTTCAGTACAACAGCGTCAATATGGCGCTGGCGCTCAATCCTTCGAAGCCGTCGCAGGAAGTTGCCCGAATCGGCAAGCCTTTCGGGTTATGGGTCGGGGCTGAGGATGAAATCATGGATCCGCAAAAAGTAGCTGCATTCGCCGGTCTGGCAACGCAGGTAAGCCGGCAATCATCGACGGAAATCGTGCCCGGCGAGAAACATTTGACGATTTTGAACGATACCGCCAAGCTGATGGGCCCTTGGATTTTACAAGCGTCGGCGCATTGATACGAGCCTCCATTTCCACCCTTTTACGGTGGTTGTGGAGGTTTTTTTCTGCCCGAGCCAATACTCCTCTCCCTCCCCGTTCGGAAGGTTCCATTATTACAGGATCGTTACAGCAGGCTTACAAATTCCGTGCGCGGATTGACTTGTAAGCGCATACAGATTAACATTAAATTAAAGAGGTACTTATCAGAATATTTTGTAAAATCGAATATTTTTCATGCAAGGAGGGACGCTTCATGTCTACTACTTCTGTAACACCCGGATCTCTTCACCCTCCTTTGGAGCAGGCGGCTACAATACCGCTCCTGCGCAAAAAACGGCTGATTACGACCATCCTGATTTCATTTTTGCTGCTCTGCATGAGCTTATTGCTCTCTTTCCACGCTTATATCGCCTGGACTTTGGCACGGCCGCACATCGATCCGCTGCACTCCAATCCAATGCAGGCTGTCGGCCTGCACTACTCGAACGTGAGCTTTCCTAGCCGCAACGGCTCCTCTACGCTTGAAGGCTGGCTTATTCCCGGCAATTCGGATAGAACCGTTATTTTCTCGCACGGCTACGGAGGCAACCGCGAAGAACTATGGGTTCCGATCTACACGTTAGCCCGCGAGCTGCATAAGCAGCAATACAACGTTTTGATGTTCGATTACGGTTATGTCCAACCGGGCAACAGCCGCGTTATGACCGGCGGCATTCAAGAATCGCAAGAGCTGCTGGGAGCCATCGACTATATCAAACAGCTGTCCGGCGGGCAGATTTATATTTGGGGCTTCTCCATGGGCGCCGGAACTGCGCTGCAAGCCGCTCTGCAAAGCGGCAGCGACATATCCGGCATGATTCTGGATAGTACCTTCCTGCTCAACCCGGATACGCTGTACCACAATATGAAACAGTACGTCAACCTTCCCAGGTTCCCTTCGCTGCCACTCGTCCGCTTGTTTTTTCCTCTTCTTAACGGGGTAAGCCTTAAAGAAGTGCCTTACAACAAGGTCACAAGCACTTCATATGACATGCCGATCTTCTTCATTCACGGAACCGACGACAGCAAGGCGCCTTATGACCTGATCGAAGACATGTACGCAAAGCAAACCGACCACTCGAAGACGAAGCTGTGGATTTTGCAAAATGCGCAGCATGAACTGCTCTATCGTGCCGAGCCCCAAACTTATTTGAGCAGAACGCTCGGCTTTTTGCGGGGAATTTCCAATCCCGCGCCCATTGATTCCGGTATTTCCTCCTCCCTATAAACCTCGGCCCCTGATGGGGTCAATTTTTTTGCCACAAACAATTTCAATGCCACATGATCCGTTGATTATCTTACATGCCCGACTTGCTGCTATCGTTCTTAAATGGTAAGTATTTACCATAGCATAATTTCAGGAGGATTAGCATGTATCGAATTTTTGTTCGTTTTTCAGCCAGATGTATCGCGTGTTTTTTAATTCATCCGTACGCTTGCTTTCTGTTCGACGCACCTCATCTATTGCTCGGGGTCCATGAAGATGGTGATATAGTCATGCCCTCGTTTAGCCGAAGTTTCATCCGTGCTAATCACCGTCACATGAGACAAATCCTGTACGGCAATCGCGCTATCTAAAGACATAAACGTCCGGGTCAAACATTTCACTAGATAAGGCGAATTGATGGAGGGAAAAATGCTAAACCATGGTTGAAATGCTTGAGCACTTTACGAAATTAACAGAAATCGATTGTTCTAGCTTTATAGATGGCTTGTATTCTTCCTTACAAAACTTTATGATATAGTGTCTTTATACAAAAAAATTTTAGAAAGGTTAGAATAGGATATGGATAAAGATACTTACCGATCAGAAATTCAATTATCTCTCCATATAAGAGTGCGTAAAGCTTTAGAAAACCCAGATATTTCGATTGAAGAGAAGAAACAATTTATAAAAGTTATACGCCCTGAACATCGAGAATTTTTCATTAAAACCCTTTCTGAAGAAACACAAAAGCTTTTTAATATTCCATAATTTAATTACAGAAAGGGGAAATATAAATTTGCTACATGTATTGATTGATGAAAAAGATGAAACAGCATGGTACCCCAATTATTTAAGTGGGCTTAAGAAAGGATTAGAGGCTGCAAAGGTCCCATTTGTTTTCTCTAGTCAAATACCAGATAATCCTGATGACGCTGTCTTGATTACTCGATATACACTTTTTGACCTCTTTAGAGATATTACTTTAAGCCCTAGGAGTATTTATATACAAGAACACGATGTCTGGAATCCATTTACAAATGTACTGGACCAAAAATCGCTGTGGATTTTCAAGCATCCGTCTTTAAAAGCTATTTTCTATACAAATCCAAGTATGGTTCCATGGGGGAAGCGCTGTTTGCAACCAGGCTCCCCAGTCGAAGTAATTGCCGCTGGGTTTCCCTACGATCATGACTACGTCAATGATACTATAAGATCAATAGATCCATCACACAAAAAAGAAAAACTAGTTGTTTTCCCAGGAAGAATGAACGAATTTTATCAACCCTACCTTTCTTTCCGTATGGCTGTAGAATTCAAGGAATTAGGTTATCGGGTTGTAATAGCATCGCCTGTTAATCCTTTGTCTCATTATCCAGTCGAACTATGGAGAGAAGCAGGGATCGAGGTTGGTCGCCTTCCTCATAAGGATTATTATGAGCTATTGTCACGAGCAAGTGCAGCGGTCTCGGTCACAATCGGGGGAAGCTTAACACTAGCATTATATGAGGCTCACTTACTAGGCGCTACACCCATTGCGCCAAAAGGAAGGAATGACCTCCCACCATTCACTGAAATGTATAACCCAAGATACGACCTACTAAATCCAAGAGAGGCCATCGATATGGTTGAAAGCAGGGTAAAGGTGGAGATCGACTCCAAGTGGTTCAGTATAGAAGAGTACACAAATAAAATACTGAAGACTATATATCCAAGCGAACCTTTGATTCTTGTCTGAATGGCTCCCCACCAACAAAGAAACTTATTCATTACTGAAGAAACGACATTGTTCCAAAGTAAATACTTCACGAATGAAGAAAATAAGTTTTACGGTTAAAGTAGCAAAGCGCTACCACCTAAGAACAGGAAGTTAGCGCTTTGCCAAAATTCAATTTACAACTCCCTTGATAGCCTAGCGAACCACGCCTCAAAGTCCTTTCGATTTCTTCTGCTCAAATCAATTTCAATTTCATTATAATTCATCTTTATTTTGTAAGCACCTAAAACAGAGAAGCTAGGAAAAGCCGCACTAATATATTTGAAATTAATTAAACTTGATTGGTTAGCTGCATATATATGTTCTGTACACTGTGCTTGTATATCGGTTAAGGGGGTAGAGGTTTCAATTTCTCCTACCTTATCTTCTACAAACACCTTGACCTTATGCACACCTTTCATTTTTTGGGCATAAATAAACTTGTTCTCATTGATGAATATAGTCCTATAATTACTTTTTAGTTGGATTATTCTTCCTGGTGGCGTTTTAGTATACGCATTGTCTTTTTCAATGATAGACTTGGCTTTTTCAACAGCGATTTGAAGACGTTCAAACGTAACAGGTTTACTCACAAAGTCAATACAATTCATTTCAAGTCCTGCGAGAACCAAGTTATAGTCTTGGGTACCAGAAACCATAATAAGATATGGATTTATTCCCTTATCTAAAATCCTTTTGTATGCCGATATTCCATCAGTATCAGATAATCCAATGTCGAGAAAAACGAGATCCGGATCATATTTTTGACAATCTTCTACAAACCAATCTCCCGAACCCGAAGAACCCAATACTTTAAGATCTAATCGTTTTGCATATATTTCGAGCTTCTCTCGATCAATTACCTGGTCTTCTGCAATCACGACTGAGAGTTCTCTATTCATAAAGCAACCCCCTCCTTTAAAGGCAGAATAATGTGGAATTTGATTATATTCATATCAGAATCAACCTTAATATCGCCGCGATACTTTTGGATTAGATTATGAATAATAGCTAACCCTAATCCTTGATGCCCCTCAGTTTTCGAACTATAACCGGCTTTGAAAAATTGGGTTCGCTGATTCTGATCTATCTCTCTTTGGATGGGATTTGTCACAGCGAAATGAAATTTCTTTCCCTCAACCGAACACTTACATTCAATCCAGCGATTGTCACCTTCAAACTTCTCAACTTCATCAAAAGCATTGTCAATCAAATTTCCAATAATCCTCACAATATCTACAGACATCGACCCCGAAATAGTGTAGTTGATACTCTCAAAATCATGTATGAATTGAATTCTTCTATTCATTGCTGAAACCATCTTAGCTTGGATAATTGCCGCGATCTCAGGCTGTCCAATACTGATGACATCATTCATTAAGTCAATCTCCCCTATAAAAGAGTTTGTAAATTTCTTCAATTCTTCGAACCTTCCAGTTTCAACAAGAGAATGAATGACACTCACATGGTTTAGAAAGTCATGACGTTGGCCGCGAATATTTAAAAACATTTGGTTGACTTCTTCGGTATAGGTTTTCGATGTTTGTTGGACGGCTTTATCTTTGGATTTGCCGATCCAGCGAATTAAAAAGAGTAATAAACCCAATGCAAGAATTGAACCAAGGATAATAATCGAAATCAGAGTTGTAAATTGATGATTAAGACTATTTAAAATAAATTCGTAATCGGATACGATGGCTAAAACATAGGTGTCTTGTTTTTGCATTGCATCTTCATTAGTGCCCCTAACATCATTCAGCATCGTTGTATGTATCGGAATAAAGGTCTTTGTTACGTTCTTCCCATTAATAAATGCTCGATAAGATTTAGCCGTTTTCGTTTTTAGCGTCTCTTGGACGTAACTTGCATCTTTTGGTAAGTCAACAAAGTTATAAGAGCCAAAGAAATAGGGACGAAAAACGAGCGGTGTAAGATCGCCGGCTGGGATTTTGTATGTCTTGGGGTCTTTTCCAAAAGTAGCTGGATTAATCCCTGTAATTTCTAGTAGAGAAGGGTCTTGCTTCAAAGTATTCTGAATAATTGCATCCATGCCTGTGCCCTTTAGATATTTCTTATAATCCGCATCCCCTACATAGGGATCGATGATATAATCCGTTGTACCATCGAAATAATAACCCCATTTGTAAATCGTTTTGGTATCAGAAGCTGCAACTTCATAAGGACCCGACCAATAATTTGGGAGTTTCTGTCCCCAGTTAAGCGAAACATTTTTATCGTCAAATAATTGCTTGAAAGCAATATACCATTCTCCCCATCCCTTAGTACTCATCCCTATTTCTTTGGTGTCCGTTGATTTCGACACAATAATGTCGTCCGGAGTCTTCGTCATCAAAGAGATTTCATCTAAATGGAGATCCGTTTTTAGCTTCTGCAGGTCCTCTTCTTTTACATCCTTCAAGTGAGGAGGTAATGCGTATTTGATAACAATAGAAGCTGTTCGTAGCTCTTCACCGATTTTGTCTTCATACTGTTTTGCTCCGAGCCGCGACTGTTCGATACTGCTTTGTATTTGATTTGCGGTAGTTGTGACTTCTTTTTCACTATTTTTTTCAAGTGCATTCTTTAATACATAATAAAAGAAAGCATTATTTGCAATGATGATAATAATTGCGATTATGGAAATCATCATCATTCTTGTGTTTTTCTCCACATTTGTTCCCCCATCTTTATCGAAAAAATCGATTTTTGGCGTTGCAACAATAATTCTTAAAATCTGACTATTGACGGCATGAATTCATCATATTTCGACGAATTATTTACCAAATAGGCTCAATTTTTGTCCAGATAGGAAAACTGTAACTATTGACCTACTGTAGAGAGTTATAATCGTACTAACTGAATTTCTTAGCTGAATTATATCAAATTAATTCCTTAATATTAACGGTATTACGTTGATTTTTATGATTTCAATTGGAGGAGAGAAATTGGAATATCCATGCATCGAGCTGAAGCGAGAAGAGCTTGAGCGATTAGTAGCGTTGAGAGCATTTAACTTTTCTGATCCTGCAGTTATAGCCCTTTCTCAGGAATTAGATGATCTGCTCAATAAAATACAAAAGCAAATCGAATCATTATCCCGATGAAAGTTAAAAATGGGTAACGGTGAAGAATCGATTATTTACTTGCAGGATATAGCATTTCTAGTTTGACTCGCCTCTTACCGATTACAGGAGAGCGGAAATTAGAGGCGTGGATGAAGGAGGCCCAATCATGAGCCGCAAACACGAAATCAAAACAGTTCGTCGCGGAGCAAAGATGCTTGAGCAATCCGGACACCAGCGCGAATCATACGCCGTTGAAAGTGTCATTTCCGATGCGGAAATACTGAACCGCCGGAGCAGCGAAATATCCTATCTCAAGAAAGGCGATCATGTAGTTATGCACACTTGCATGGAAGCGAGTAATCCGAAGTACATGGGGAAAATCTGGACTTGCAAATCAGATGCCTTTCTCCAAAAAGGTCATGACTACTGTTCAATATTCTTGGAAGGATTCAGCGGTTCATTTTCAGCACAATATTTGCAAAAAGTTGACCTGGAGAAACTGTCTTCTCACATCGTTGGTTCGGATTACAAGGAGATCTAAGAGGCATTCTCCGGCGGCGGCTTCGCCGAAAACAAAAAGGCCCTGTCCGCATCCTGTGCGAACAAGGCCGTAAAACTAGTCCATCTCGTAAATGGAGCCCGATTTGCTTGCGAACAGCTCCGCGTATACTTTTTCCGCGTAGGCGTCCGTCATTCCCGAGACATAATCCGCGATAAAACGCGGCCATGTCCATTGATCTTTATGCCGCTCGTAGCTGTCCATCCAATCCGGCGGAATGATCCATTGGCCTTTCTCCGGATCTTTGAAGCTGTTCCACAAGCTTTCCACGATGATCTCGCTGCGCTTTTGCAGGCGTTGGACACGGAAATCTTTGATCAGCGTCACCCAGGCGAGCTTTTTCACAATTTCCATCGTCCTGAGCAAATCCATATCTTCCGCTCCGTCTTTGACGAGCGTCACCTTTTTCCAACTTTTATCGGGGTCGTCCAAAATGTCCAGGCGGTTCGCAAAGCTGCTCACCCAGCGCGCCTTCATCTCTCTGCGGGTTCTCGACTCCTCGCGGTGGCACTCGATAAAAATTTGCTGCCACTGCTCCAGGTAATCGGACAGCACTTTGCGCACCATGGTCTCGATATCGACCTGTTCCCAGCCGAATTTCTTGCTGTTGGGATCGCTGACGATCTCCAGCACCAGATGCTTGATCAGCCGCTGATCTTCGAAAAAGGTCGCGTTCATCTGAATTTTTCCGGCGCGGATGCCGTCTTCGATGTCGTGCGTGGAATAGGCGATGTCATCGCAAAGATCCATGAGCTGGGCTTCCAGCGTGGAGCAGCCTGCCGGCATCTGCCACTGCTCCCTGAGCTCGCGAATGACTTCCCATTCCGACGCGTACACGCCTTTGATCCGCCCTTCTTCTTCCAGCAAAAAAGGGTATTTGTTAATGCCGAGCAGGACGGCTGACGTCAAATCGAGGCCGCTGTCGCTGCCCGCTCTTTTTTCCAAAAACATCAAAATGCGGAAATTTTGCGCGTTGCCTTCATACTTGAGCCCATGTTCGCTGAGCAAAATATGATTCAGCACTTCTTCCCCTTTATGTCCGAACGGCGGATGCCCGAAATCGTGAGCAAGCGATGCGCACTCCACGACGGTCGGATCAATGACTAATCCGGGATGCTCCTGCTGTTTCAGAAAAGGATTCGTCCGCTCCAGCCGTTTCGCCACTTCTCTGGCGATTTGCGCCACTTCCAGCGAGTGGGTAAGCCTTGTTCGGTAATAGTCGCCGGAACCGGCGCCGAACACCTGCGACTTCCCCTGCAGCCTGCGAAAAGCCGGCGATTGAATCAGCCGCGCGTAATCCCGTTCGAATTCGTCCCGTTCTTCGCTCACTTTAGAGGAAGCCGCTTCTCCAGGCCGAAGCTTTCTAAGGTTCATCATAAGCGTTCCTCCAAATCTTCGATGCAGCTGATATATATATATTGCTGTCAAAAGCTTTCTATATGTTTCGTAATTCAGAATACTATATTCAATTGCGGTGCAACAAGTCATACACGCCTGCCAAAGCAAAAAAAGGGAATGCCGCACAAGGCCTTTGTCACCCGTGCATACACTCCCCCTGAGAGCCCGATTATTTCAACAATGAGAGAAATTCGGAGCGAAGCGTCGCATCCGTGCGGAATGAACCGCGCACCGCGGAAGTCACGGTCTGGCTGCCGTATTTTTTCACGCCTCTGGAGCACATGCACATATGCTCGCCTTCAACGACGACCATAACGCCGTGGGGCTTCAGCACATCGTCCAAAATGTCGGCGATTTCGGAAGTAATCCGCTCCTGCACCTGCAGCTTGCGGGTGACGACATCGACCAGACGGGCGAACTTGCTCAGTCCCGCCACTTTGCCGCTCGGCAAATAGCCGACATGCACCTTGCCGAAAAACGGCGCCATATGGTGCTCACATTGGCTGTAGTAGATGATGTCCTTGATGATCACCAGCTCTTCGTGCTGCTCGTCAAACGTTACGCCCAGCACATCGCTTGGATTGGCGTCGTAGCCCGCGAATATTTCTTCATACATGCGGGTTACCCTTGCCGGCGTGTCCAGCAGCCCCTCCCGGTCGACGTCTTCGCCGATCAGGCGCAAAATTTCTCTGACATGATGCTCGATGAGCTCGCGGTTTTCGGCGACTCTTGTATTTCTGTATTCGATGGATGCCACGATTCGTTCGCTCCTTTTTCTCTACTTCATAAAAGCCTGAATCAGCTTGATGCTGTCCCGCATCGCGGCGCCGTCTTTATGCGCTTTGGTCAGCAGCAGTCCGCCCTGCAGCAGCGATACGATCGGCAGCACAAGCTCGGACGGCTGCATGCCCTGCAGCTTCAGCTCTCCCCGCCGGCAGCTTTCCTGCAAGCATGCTTCCACCATCTCTTCCAGCTCGTTAAAAAAACGGCTGAGCGGTTTTCGCAGCTCTTCCGAGCGGTCGCTCAACTCCAGGGACAAATTGCCGAAAAAGCAGCCTCTGCGGCACTCATGCTCCTCGCAGAAGGCCAGCATCCGCTCGAACAACGCCATGACGCGCTGCTTGGGCGATAGCTGCGGGTTGCCGAGGCTCGGCTCCATCACCGATTCCCGCATGTGCTGCACCTTGCGCTCGATCACTTTAACGCCAAGCTCTTCCTTGCTTTTGAAATGGTAATAAAAATTGCTCTTGCATACCCCGCTGCTGGACAGAATCTCTTCCAAACCGGTAGCCCGAAAACCGTTGTCATGAAACAGGTCCATGGCCGCTTCCAAAATTCTGTCTTTATTGTTCGCCATGAAATATGCCACCTTTTGATAGTACTGGTACGTCCTAGTCACACCGGACGGCAAACGGAAGGGCCGCCTTGAAATCCGTTCATACGGTCATCGGAAGCCCTCCCGGCATTCCATGAGATTATTTCCACTTTTGGTTCTTCATCATGTTCTGAACTTTCGTCATTTGCTGCTTATTCATGTTGTAGCCCATTTGTTTGGCCATCTTTTGCAGCATTTCCGGATTGCTCTGCATCGATTCGATCTGCTTTCTCAAGTAAAACACGCCGATGAAAAAGCCCCCTGCCAATCCGGCAATCAGCGTCAGAATCGGGATGATGATATTCCACATACATGTGCCCCCTGCTTGTACAAAAATAGGATTCCCTTATTTGCTCATCATAGCATTTCTGCTCATTCGTTTACAAATGGACGGCGCGATTTTACGAGAGCACCTGCTCGATAAATACGGTGGTATGCTTCGCCAGATCCATTTCCTTGACCTCGAATTCTTTCTCGCCCGCTTCCTGCTTGATGATTCTGATAACCGGGCGGCTCGGCAGGCCCCTGTGCTGGCCGACGACAACGCCGGATTCCCGCGTAGACAGCCGCACCGACGTGCCTGTCGGATACACGGAAACGATCCTCAAAAAGTGGATCAGCACATCGCGGTCCAGCTTCGTTCCGGCGAGCGCCATCATATGTTCGCATGCTTCGTGAGGCTGCATTTTGCGCCCTGTGGACGTATCGAAGAGCAAATTATCGTACATGTTGGCCACAGCGGTAATTTTCGCATAGAGGTGAATATGGTCGGCTTCAAGCCCTCTCGGGAGACCTGTGCCGAGCAGGTCTTCATGATGCTGGAAAGCAACGTGCGCGATCAGCAGGCTGAACTCACGCTTGTTTTTGAGCAGCTCGAAGCCGCGCCAGGTGTGATGCTTTTTCAAATCCGCCGAATCGTCGTCGCAAATCGCCTCGATTTTTCCGACATCGTGCAGCAGCGCTCCGATCGCCAGCTCTTTCAGCTGCATCGCGTTCAATCCCATGTTGATGCCGATCAGTACGGACATCATGCAGACGTTACTCGCATGTACGTACATCGTGTTATCTTCGGTGCGAATATCGGATAACTGAACGAGCACATCCTTGTTCTTCATCACTTCTTCCAGCAGTGTATCGATGCTGATGCTCATAGAACGGGTGCTGAACTCTTTGCCCGAACGAATGGCGTTGAACGTCTCTCCCATCTGTTTCATGACGGCCCGCTTCGTCTCATCCGAAATGATCTCGGGAATTTCCACATCTTCCATCAGCGGATCTTTGATATAGATCATGGAAACTCCGATCCGGTTCAGCGTATTGATCATGAATACGGTCAACTGCACGCCTTCCGAAAGCAGAATAGCCCCGTTGCTGGAAAAAATCGTCCGTCCCAAATATTGCCCTGGCTCTACGGAATCCAATTGCACGTACTTCATATCGTTCACTCCATGATAGTCGTATTGTGGTTCAGTCGCTACTTCCGAATCCCTTCCAGTTCGAGCAGGTTCACTTTGATATCCAGCCCTCCGCCGTATCCGACAAGCTGGCCGTCCGCCCCGATAATGCGGTGGCAGGGAACGATGACGGGCACCGGATTGCGGTTGTTGGCTCCGCCCACCGCTCTGACCGCTTTGGGGGAACCGATCGCCTCGGCTATATCTTTATAGGAAGCCGTCCGGCCGTACGAGACGGCGAGGAGTGCATTCCACACCCGTTTTTGAAACTCCGTTCCGCGCAGATCCAACTTGTAATCGAACGACGTCCGTTCTTTGCGAAAATACTCTTCAAGCTGCTCCGCTACCGGCTTCAAAGCCTCTTCATCCTCAACCAGCTCATAGGAGCCGAACCAGCGGTTCGCCCAATCCATGATCCTCGTCCGGTTGTCCCCGAACGTGCCGAATTCGATCAAACACAGCCCCTGCTCGCCGGAAACAAGCACCAAAGGCCCGATTGGGGCCGTTATTTCAAAGTACGTCAAAACGGCTGCCGTTTGCATGAAGCTGTCTCCTTCCCATGTATATCCATCTGTCTTGCTGCTTTAATTCTCTAAGCCTATCATATCCGAAATCGCGAGAACGTGCAGTGACATATTGTAGCATTGGCTCTTACCAAGCCACCTGGGGCGGAAAATAAAAACAAGCCAGGGATCGCCGAGGCTTGTTTTGTCGATGTGCGGGCCGCGGTGGACGCAAGCCCGATAGGCGTGGCCGCGGCGGACGCGAGCCCGGCGACGCGGACCGGCTGGACCGCGGCGGGCACGGCCTACGGCCTGGCCGTGGCATGGCCGTGGCATGGCCGAGCCGGGCGTCACGGCCCGCTGCCGCCGGGCCGCGCCGGCGCGGCCTGCGCTTTTTCGAGCTCGCGGATGACGGCGGGCTCCCGCTCTTCGTCCAGCGCCCGGCCGAGCGCGGCGCCCGCTTCTTCCCCGCCGATCCGCCCAAGCGCCCATGCGGCGGTCGCGCGAATCTCCGGGCGCGGATCGGCGCGCAGCAGCTCGGACAAAACCGGCACGGCCGTCTTGTCCTTAAAATTGCCGAGCGCGATAATCGCATTGCGCTGGATCGGCTTTTTCCCCCGCCAGGACGAAGCGCTCTGCCCGTACTTTTCTTTGAACTCCTTATTGCCCATCGTCAATAGAGGAATAAGCAGCGGCTTGACCTTCTCCGGATCGGGCTGCAGCTCAGGCTGGTGCGTCCAGTTCTTGCCCTTGTTTTTCGGGCACACGATCTGGCACGTATCGCAGCCGTACAAGCGGTTGCCGATTTTCAGCTTGAATTCGTCCTCCACGTACCCTTTGGTCTGCGTGACGAACGAAATGCAGCGGCTGGAATTCAGCTGCCCCGGCCCGACCAGCGCACCGGTCGGACAAGCGTCGATGCAGATCGTGCAGTCTCCACACTGATCCATGATAGACGTATCCGGCGGAAAAGGGATATTGGTGATGATTTCCCCCAAATATACCCACGATCCCCATTCGGGAGTAATGACGGCGCAGTTTTTGCCGCTCCAGCCTATGCCCGCCCGCTCGGCGACAGCCCGGTCGGACAGAGCCCCCGTATCGACCATGCTTTGCATTCTGGCCCCGTCGACACGCTCGGCGATGAACGCCTCCAGCTTCCCAAGACGGTCGCGCAGCACATGATGATAGTCGACGCCCCACGAGGAGCGCGAGATGATTCCCCGGTAAGCGCCGGGCTCCGAACGCGGAGGATCGGACAGCTTGGACGGGTAAGCGATTGCAATCGAGATCATCGACTGCGGCTCCTTCAGACTCAGCTCGGGGCGCACCCGCTTCTCGATATCCGGCTCCTCGAAGCCGGACTCAAACCCCTGCTCCCTGTGCCGGAGCAAAATCTCTTTCAACTCGTCGAACGGCGCCGCGGTCGTGAAACCGATTTTATCAATGCCCAGCGACGGCCCCGCCGCGACGATCTCCTGTTTTAGCCTAAGCCAATCCTCCCGTGTGCCCGCATGTATGGAAACGCTCATCCTGCTCACCTCCCGCTGACGCAAGCTCCCCTACAGTCCGGACATTTCGTCAAAAGGCCACAGCACCCATTCCGCGCGCCCTTCGATCAGGCTGACCGGGACCGTGCCGAATCTGCGGCTGTCGGAGCTGGCCTGCCTGTGGCGATTGTCGCCCATGACGAATACGCTGCCTTCCGGCACCTCCGTGAGGCCAAAATCGCCGTCATCCAGCATCGTATCGGTATACGGCTCCGCAACCATGCCGCCGTTAACATACAAATAACCATCTCGGCCTTCAATTCGGTCCCCGGCCACGGCGACGACTCTTTTCACAAGCAGCGGATGCTTTTGCTGCCCATGACCTGCTCCGGGCTCGTGCAAAATGACGATCTCGCCCCGATGAGGCGCCCGGATATAAGCAATCGCCTTATTTACAAAAAGCCATTCCCCCTCCTGCAGCGTCGGCTCCATAGAGCTTCCTTTGACCGTCGAAAGATTAAACCCGAACTTGTGAACCAAAATGACGACAAGCAGCGCGACGAGCATCGATTTGGTCCAATCCCACAGCTCGTGGCTCAAGCTTTTGCTTTCCGTTTGCCCAGCCGTGCCGGATACGATCTTGTTCCTTTCATTTCTTTGCAGAAAGAAACTCAAACTACGCCCCTCCGTTCTTCCGCTTTTCCCAAGTTTCAAAATAGCGCATGACCACGTCGTCCTGAAAAGGCGGCTTCCCGCCGCGGGCTATTTCCAATAATGAGGAAAGCCCGGCCTGTACCTTCTCCTGAACCAACGGGGAGTAATGGTAATTCGTTTTGTGAAGCTCGTATTCTTCCTGATCCACGACATGAACCGCCCCCCCCGGCATGCGGATGACATCCAGATCGTAATCGATATAAGTTATAATATTCCCCGACACGTAAGGAGGAGATGCAATATTGCAATAATATCGGATACCGCTGTCTTCAAGCAGCGCCACGACATTGAACCACCGCTTCGGGATAAAAAAAGATACCCCCGGAACCCGGCTGACCCATTCCTTGCCGTCCGCCTCTTGAATCTTGGTCTGGCTGTTGATAAAAACCATCATGGCCTCCTTGCGATGATCCGGGTGGAGCACGCCATCAGGCACGAGCCAATTCGTGAGCCACATTCGGTGAAGGTGCCCATCGTGTTTGAAGCTTTTAATTACGTATGGTGTAAATTCCATGTCACAATGCCCCTCTGCTCATCCAGCCAAAATGATTCCGATATTATATAGAAAAGCATATCTTACCCCCAATTGCAACGGCGGACAAGATATGCTCCAAAGTTCGAACTTATTGATCTGTATATTTCTGCGCTACGGTCAACAACTGACCTTCTTCAAAATGCTCAGGCGATGAACCGCCCGGGAAAAATCCGACGTGCTGTAGCCCGCCGATTCGTACACAGGCAGCACCATTTCATTGTGCGCATCGACAGTTACCATAATTTTGTTAACTTTCCGTTGGAGGAACCGCTGCTTCATCGCTTCGATCAAAGCTTTGCCGATGCCTTTACGTTGATATTCACTAGCAACCGCGATTCTATAGTAGTAGCCGTTGTTGTTATCAATGGTGCCGATAATTACGCCTAAAATCTGCCCTTCCTCTTCAGCGATCAAGACAAGTTCAGTATCCCAAGATAGCTGGCGTGCAAATGCTTCCATCGTTTCCTCGTAACAGATTTCCGACAAAACATCTTCCAAGAGTTCAGTGACCGATGAAGAATCTGCAAGCTGAAATGAACGAACGTGCATACGGTTCTCTCCCAATTCCAAAATTTTTTTGTACCGAAAATTTTTTTGGTAACGTCAATAATACGACAAAAAAATGCGAAATCCTGCTGAAACGGTGAAAAAACTCACAAAAACTTAAAGTTTTTTGTGCTTTTTTGCTGAAATCGCTTTATTTTAAGCGCTTTCAAGGAAATTGTAGGACTTTTTTACTGCTATCGCCCAAAAATGAGAATAGTCCTGCCGGAAATCCAGCGCAAATTTCAGCTGCGAATACCGCAGATCAGGGGCACCGTTACCGCCGCAGGACCGATTATAGACAAACCAGTACCTAGGAGTCTGTCCGATGAACCACGTAGAAGGTATATATAAGCAAAATGACAGTCATTATGCAGCGTGAGCGGCAATATTTGCAGTCATGATTCACCCGGTATGCACAAAAGTAACTCCATCGGACAGACTCCCGACACTCGCCAAAACCTGCGAAAGTTGGAATGCTGAAAAAGTCCCGACTCGCTACTGGGGTCGTATAACAGACAAACCTACACCCTGCGCCCGGCAAAACCTGCGAAAGTGCAGGTTTTTTCCGTCAAAGCGGCTCGTTTTGGCAAAAAGCCTGCAATTGTACAGGAATTTTCGCTGAAAGTGACCCTGAGCCCGTGTCCCCGCTGAAAAGCCTGCACTTTTGCAGGAATTGTTCGTGGACAGCGATCAAGGACGCAAATTCATGTATTTTTGCAGGTTTTCTTCCTGCAGCCAGGCAGATTGCGGTTATCTCCTCTGATGCGGAGAGGTTTTTGGGCAGCCTGATGCAAGAATGTTTCGTTTTCGTCGTATCAGCAAGAAAAAAACTGCACTTTATACGAAAATAGACTCAGTAGACCTGTATTATTTTCATTCTGTGGGGTGACGTCCTCGGCATCATGGGGATTTTGCAAGTTTCCCCCGTTCTCCCCGTTTTCCCACGCTATCCCGCTATCTTCGCTATCCTCACTATCCCCGCGTTGCCAAGCAGATGGGCGCCTTTTGGTGTTGCGTGTTTTTTCGACAACCCGGAAAGAAAGTACAGGCTTTCTCCCCGTTGCCAGGTCGATAAGCCCGCCTCTGGCATGCAAGTTATTCATGCTTCAATGTCGAATTCTCCCTCGAATCACTCTCGCACCGGATTATTTCATTTGTTCTTTTTGCTCCTTCACGATGTCCCAGACATCTTTGGCGAGAAACGCCTTGTCTTTATTTTGCCGGTACCAATCGTCCATGTACTCCTCCAGCTTCTTGCCGCCGGCTTTGTCCCATGCCGCCTGCGCATCCTTGATCGCTTGCTCGGGGCTGTATTTGCTGCCGCTGATGATCGCTTTGACATAAATGTCGGTAATTTCCTTCAGCACGCTCGTGTGAATGACGTTCAGATCGCCCGGGAAAGAAGGCATATGTTCGCCGATCGTAATGCCCGGATATTGGCGGCTCGGGTCCAGGTACGTTTTTTGCGCTTCTTTGTACATCTCCAGGCCGGCCTTTTGCTCGGGAACGTCCGGATTGAACTGGTTGACGACGAAACTGCATTTGTCGGCCGCGCGGGTCAGGAACATTTCGTAGTCCCCCGCATAGTTGACCTCGTTTTTCGATTTTGTCGGGTTGATAATTTGCGGACAGCCGTTTGCGCCTTTTTTCCAGTGGACGCCTTCGTCACCGTAGATGATTTTGCCGGCCGCCTCGGGCTGCATCATGAACTCGATATAACGGGCCGCCGCCTCCGGGTCCTTCGCCTTCGCGTTGATCACGGTGCTCATTTGCACCGGATTGTCGATGGCGCCCGTGAACAGGCCGAACGGCGATTTCGGAAAAGCAAGCGGAGCGATCTCGGCGCCCGGCACATTTTTCTTCAGCGTCGCGAGATCCGCCGTCGTAAATTCGAACCAGCTTACGCTGGAATTCACATAGATGCCGATTTTGCCGTTAAGGAAATCCTGCTTCGCTTTCATCCCGTCTTTGTCGTTGATGTAATCCTTATCGACGATGCCGCCGTCGTAAAGCTGCTTTTTGAAGGCCAGCGCAGCAAGGTCGTTGTCCCACAGCATCGCCGCTTTGCCGTCTTTGACGCCCCAGGAAAGCATGCTTTTGGACATCGAGCCGCCGAACATTTCGTTCACGGCCGTCTCCGAATACGTGCTGATGTTCATGCCGTACGTATCCTTTTTGCCGTTGCCGTCAGGGTCCCGCTCGGTGAACGCCTTTGCAACCTGCAAAAGCTCCTCGGTCGTCGCCGGGGCTTGCAGGTTCAGCTTTTTCAGCCAGTCGGTGCGGATGAACATCGCATGCAGCGGCACCGCTTCTTTCAGCTTGCCGATTTCATACAGCTTGCCGTCCGGCTTCGTGCCCGCTTTCCGCAGCTGCGGGTACTGCGCGAGCAGCTTTTCGTAGGTCGGCATAAATTGTAAAAGATCGTCCAGAGGCAGCAGCTGCTTCTGCTCATAAATGCCGTTGCGGAGCGGCGTATTGTATTCGTTGACGACATCGGGGGCCGAGCCGGAAGCGAACAGCACGTTCATTTTTTTCGTCGATTCGCTGCGCAGAATAGGTACGAACTTGACGTTGACGGGACCGTTCCGATTGATCCACGCGGTCCAGCGGTTCTCCTCGTACGAGCCTTCGGAAGCAGGAACCGCTCCGCGGTCGTACATCGATACGGTAATATCTCCGCGCTTGGCGGGCGTCTGGGCGGTATCCGGCTTGCCGCTGTCCGCCATGCCGCCCGAGCAGCCCGCGAGCAGCGCCCCGACAGCCGCAGCGATGGCAAAACTTGCCTGCTTCATCCGTTGTCTCATTCCAAAATCCCGTCCTTTTTTGGTGGATTAGGAGATGCCCGGCATCTCGATCGGTCGTCGTTACCCTTTTACGGAACCCAGCATAACGCCTCTAACAAAATATTTTTGCAGAAAAGGATAAAACAGCAGCATCGGAACGATCATCGTCACGACGCCGGCCGCTTTAATCGTCTCGTTCATGACCAACTGCTGCTCAGCTATATCCGTCGTCGCCGTCTGGATGATGTCGTTTTTTTGCAGGATTGCCTGGACGACGACGGTCAAATTTTGCATATCGGTTTTGTTGATGTACATGAGCACGCTCATAAATGCGTTCCAGTAGTGCACACCGTACAGCAAAGCCAGCGTGGCAAGCATCGGCAGCGACAACGGCAGCATGATGCGGACCAGCAGAGCGGTATCGCCGCAGCCGTCGATGGTGGCGGCTTCCTGCACCTCATGAGGGATGTTCTCAAAATAGCTGCGCATAAGCAGCATATTGTAAGTGCTGATCAGCCCCGTCAGCCAAATCGACCAGTAGGAATCAATCAGCGACAAGCTTTTTACGACCAGGTACGTCGGGATGACGCCTCCGGAGAACAGCATCGTGAACACCATTGCCAGCGTCACCAACCGTCTTCCCGACAAGTAAGACCGCGAGAGCGGATAGGCCGCAAGAATCGTTGCGAGCATGCTGAACAGGACGCCTCCGCACGTAATCAGCGCGCTGTTTTTCAAGGCTTTCAAAGCGGGCGTTGCGATGAAAAAAAATTCATAAGCCGTCGTCCGGAAGCCTACCGGCCACAACGAAACGCGCCCCGCTTCGACGGCGGCCCTGTCGCTGAAAGACACCGCAACCGTATGTACGAACGGGAGCAGACAGGTTAAACCGAGCGCGATCAGCAGCACGCCGTTGACGGCGCTAAACATTCGTTCTCCTCTTGTCGGCTTCACGCTTCCCCTCCTCGTCAAAATAAAGCCTGGTCAAACTTGCGGGCGATCCCGTTAGCCAGCAGCACGAGGCCGAAGCTGACGGCCGATTCGAACAAGCCCATCGCTGCGGACAGACTGAACTGCGCTTGCTGGAGCCCCATTTTGTACATATAGGTGCTGATCACTTCGGACACGTCGGCGACGGCCGGGTTTTGCAAGTTGTACACTTGATCGAAGCCGACCTCCATGACCCGGCCGACGGCCAGGATAAGCAGCAGCACGATGGTGCTGCGGATTCCCGGCAGCGTGACGTGCCATATTTGCCGCCATTTGGAGGCGCCGTCCATGCACGCCGATTCGTACAGGGAAGGATCGATGGCCGTGAGCGCGGCCAAATAAACGATTGCGCTGAAGCCCATTTCTTTCCATATCCCCGATCCGAGAAAAATGACAGTCCATGACGCAGAATCGTACAAAAACGTTTTTGGCTCGATCGCCAGCAGCTTCAGCGCCTTATTCACGGAGCCGTAGTCGGCGGCAAACAGCGTCAGCACAATACCGGCCACGATGACCCATGAAAAGAAATGGGGCAAATAGACGATCGTCTGTACCCAGCTTTTCAGCCACCGGGTCCGCACTTCATTCAGCATGACGGCCAACAGGATCGGAACCGGAAAGCCGAACACGATGCCGAGAAAGCTGAGCCAGAACGTGTTCCATAAAATTCGCACCGTGCCCGCCGAAGAAAACAGCAGTTGGAAATGCTTGAAGCCTGCCCACGGACTATGCAAAATGCCGTCTGCGAAGTTGTAGTTTTTGAAGGCTATCAATAACCCGCCCATCGGGACGTATTTGAAAATGATGTAAAAGGCGAACACGGGAAGGAGCATCGCGTACAAGGGGATGTTTTTCCTCAGTTTCCTTTTCCGCCGCATTCCCCGCCCGGCAGCCGGGGCCGGACTTTTCTCCATCGCGCTGTTCACGGCAAGCTCACTCCTTTCCTGCACCGGACAGACGGTTCCAGATCGCGCCGTCCGGCATGTCGACACACACGGCCGGCACGCCGGACGGAGCCCCTACGACACCGCCCAGGGACCCCTAGCCATGCGTCCGGCACCCTACGACAAGCCTTCCGGTACCCGCTACGGCATCCTCCGGTATTCTTTGGGCGACATGCGGTACTGCTGCTTGAACACATTCGTAAAATAATTCGGCTCGTCGAAGCCAACTGCGCAGGCGATCTCGAAAATTTTCAAATCCGTGCTCCGCAGCAGCACAGCGGCTTTGTCCATCCGCACGCGGTTCACATAATTCGTGAAGCTGTCACCGACGGCCTTTTTGAACATGACGCTGAAATAGCTCGGATTCAGGTTTACGCGGTCCGCCACATCGGTCAAGCGGCACGCCTTGTCATAGTGCTCCTCAATGTACTTGAGCGCCTTCTCGATGGCCGTATCGCTTTTGGACGACTGCCACTGTTCCAACAACCGGATAAAGCTCTCGGCTTGTTCGCCGGCCCAACCGACGATGTCCCCTGCCGTTCCGTTCGCTGCCGGCATGTTCCGTGCCGCGGCCGCCAGCGAACCGTCGTCCAGGTCGGGGAACTGCTTGCGGACCGTGCCGTGCAGCGCCGCCGACAGCGTCAACGCCCGGAGCGCCGCCTCGTCCGGCGACAGCTGCCGCAGCTCGCCGACCATTTTGCGCAGCTGCTGCTGCACATACCCCGCTTGTCCTTGCAAAATGCCGGACATCAGCTGCAATTCCAACTCCTTGATCCCCGCCTGATTCAGCGCCAGCTGCCCTTCCGCCACAGGCTGATTGGAGCCGGACAACCTGGTCAGCCTCTGGCTCTCCCGCGCCTGAATATGCCTCGACGCCTTGCCCAGCACGCTGCGGATATCCTCCTCCGTGCACGGCTTGACCAGCAGGTCAAGCGCCCCGTGCCGCACAGCCGCCTGCGCATACTCAAAATGCCTGTACGCGGTAATGACGATCACCATCATATCCGGATAGCTCTCCCGAAGATGTCCCGTAAATTCCATCCCGTCCATAACCGGCATGCGGATATCCGTCAGCACGAGATCCGGCTTGACCCGATGAACCAATGCCAGCGCGTCCTGCCCGTTGCCGGCTTCCCCGACCACTTTCCAGCCGAGCTCCTGGCTTTCCAGCATTTTAACCAATCCTTTGCGAAAATTAGGCTGGTCCTCCACAATAATTACATTCCCGCTCGTCAGCATGCTCTGGGCTCATCCTTTCCAACGGAGTTATACGGCAAAATCAGGCGCATCCCGGTCCCCTCGCCTGCCGTGCTTTGAATTTCTAGCCGATAAGGAGTGCCATGCAGCAGTGCAATTCTTCGCACCACGCTGCGCACCCCGAGGCTTTCCCGTCCGTCCTTGCGCTGGGGTAGCGCAGAGCCGTCAAAATCCAGCAGCCTGACAACCGCCTCTGCTTCCATCCCGCAGCCGTTGTCCTCCACGACAATTTCCAGCGTTTCTTGTTTGCGCCTGGCCCGGATCGTCAGCTTTTTCTCGGACACTTTGTTGCGGAAAGCGTGCATGAACACATTCTCTACTAACGGCTGCAAAATAGATCGCATCATTTCACAGCCCAACACGTCGTCGTCCGCCTCGATCCTCGTTTCCAGATCGGTCTCGAACAGCTCCTGCTGGATTTTCACATAATTCCGGATTTGCTGCAGTTCTTCGCCAACCGTCGTCAACGTCTGCACGGGCATCAGTGAATATTTGAGCATATCCGAAATCGCGGCAATTAATCCGGCGGTCTCCTCCTCGTTGCGAAGGTACAGCTTCCAGTAAATTTCGTTGAACATATTGTGCAAAAAATGGGGATTCAGCTGCGCCTGCAGCGCTTTAAGCTCCGCCTCCCTCTCGCTAAGCTGCGTCAGGTACACCTCTTTGATCAGCCGTCCCACCTGCTCGGTCATCGCGTTGAAGCTGTCGCCGATAAAAGCAAGCTCGTCCTTCGTCCGAACCTCGATCCGCGTATCAAAATCCCCCGAGCGCACTTTGCGTAGCCCTTGCAGCAAATCCGTGAGCGGCCGCAGCAGCTTGCCGGTCGACAGCATAATGAGCACGCTCGTTACCAGCGCGATGATCAGCCCGGACACCAGAATCCGCTCCAACTGCTCGCGGTTCTTGGCGCGTATCTCGGTCAGAGAAGTGCCGCTGACCAGCTTGAAGGAGATCGTTTTGGAAGCGTTCTGGACGTACAGATGATTGTCGAGCACCTTGGTCTCCTCAAGGCCGTTCATCACCCGCAAATCTTTACGCGTATCCGGCGTCGTATTCGTGTAAAGCAGCTCCTGCATCTGATTGAACAAATACACTTGCCCCAGGCCGTCTTTCGTAATTTCCTTGAGCGAGCTCGAAAAAAACGTTTCATCGATCGCCATGACCAGCACGCCGTACGTCGCCAGCATATTATTTTTCATAAACCGCGCCACAATGATCGTATTGCGGTAGCCGCTCGGCTCGATCGAGCTGGGCACAGCCATGTTCATCCACACCATGTCGCCGGAGCTGTTGTTGATTTTGGAACGGATCGTCCGGAACAGGCTCTCGTCCAAATGATTGATCGACGAAGTCGTGTAGCTGAAATACGACGGATTTCCGTTCAGGTCGTACAAGTAAAGCCCGGTCATATTCGGAACGTCGAGCTTGATTTGCAGCATCTGCTCTTCGATCTGTTTTTTATCGAAATAAATGTGAAAAGGGTCCGAAGGCGTATCCGAATTGTTGCTTTCGTTAATGCGGCCGATCATTTTTTCAATCTGGGGGTTGAAGACGATCGTTTGCGAAATGCGGTTGATTTCCTGCACCTTGAGTTCCAGCTTGGCGAGCGCTTCTTCATTCGTCTTGGAGAATTGCTTGCTGATCTCTTGCTCGAACAAGTCGAGATTGTTCCGGTATGTGAGGTATCCGGTAATGCCGAAAGCGAGCAAAATAATACAGGCAAGATTCACGATCAGCTTGACCTGGAAGCTGCTGTTGATTCCTGTAATTAATCGAAGCCACAATCGCACGCTTTTTCGCCTCCATGCTTGAAACTGCATCGCCATTCATTATTGGCACGATTTATTATGAGAATATGAAGTTAATATGAAGTTAATTTTAAGATTATTTGAACGCGCCGGGCGGCATAATGGAAATTTTGGCCGGACAGACGCATAAAAAAGCGGAAAGTTTCGGAATTTAATCTAGGAGTCCGGCGGTAAAACTCAGAAGAATGACGGAGTAATGCGGCACCGGCGGCAACTCCGCCCGCAGTCTCCCGGGGATATCCGGACAATCAGGAGGTGAATGGACCAGTTTCGCCACTGAGCAAAATCGAACGCCTCGGCGGGCTGACTTAGTAAACATAAATGTTGATTTATTATACAAAATGGGTCATAATGAAAGTGTTGAAATTACATATTATTTAGGAGGTATTTTGAAAATGGCACATCAATTACCAGCATTACCATACGCAACCAACGCACTGGAGCCTCACATCGATGCGACGACTATGGAAATCCACCACGGACGTCACCATAATGCATATGTAACGAACCTGAACGCAGCTTTGGACAAACACCCTGCGCTTCATGACAAATCCCTGAACGACCTGATCGCCGACCTGAACAGCGTACCGGAAGATATCCGCACTGCCGTTCGCAACAACGGTGGCGGCCATGCCAACCACTCCCTGTTCTGGGAAACGATCGGCCCTAACGCCGGCGGAGCTCCAACAGGCGCACTGGCAGCAGCTATCGAGAGCGAGCTTGGCGGTTTCGACAAGTTCAAAGAAACTTTCGCGGCAGCGGCTACAACTCGTTTCGGTTCCGGCTGGGCTTTCCTCGCAGTAGGCAAAGACGGCAAACTGAAAGTGTACAGCTTGCCTAACCAAGACAGCCCGATCTTCGAAGGCGAAACTCCGATCCTCGGCCTGGACGTATGGGAACATGCTTACTACCTGAAATACCAAAACAAACGCCCTGACTACATCGCAGCGTTCTGGAACGTTGTGAACTGGGCTGAAGTTGGCAAACGTTACGAAGCAGCAGCGAAGTAATGAACGTCAGCCGCTTCCCCCTTCGGGGCAACGGCTATGAAAGAACCTTCAACACCACTGTCGCAGTGGGGTTGAAGGTTCTTTATTTTGGGGCTTCGCTGCGCGAGCGAACCGCCCGGAAAGTCCGCGGCGGCACGTACAAATTCCGCGCCTCCTTTTGCGTGATAAAAGTCGCCCCACGGCGGTGCAGTTGGCTGTGGAGCGTCTTGGCAAGCCGAAAAGCCTGCGTTTGTGCAGGCTTTTTCAGCGAAAGCGGTTCGGGTTGGGGAAAAGCCTGCAATTGTGCAGGTTTTTTCCGCGAAAGCAGCCCGGTTCAGGGAAAACCTGCAATTGTGCAGGAATTTCCGCGAAAGCAGCCCGGTTCGGGGAAAAGCCTGCAATTGTGCAGGAATTTCCGCGAAAGCAGCCCGGTTCGGGGAAAAGCCTGCAATTGTGCAGGCTTTTCCCCTCAAAATGAGCTTTCGACCGAGTAGCCGACGGAAAACCTGTATTTTTGCAGGAATTCTGCCTTGCAAGCTCATCTACGGGCAAAAAGCCTGCACTTTCGCAGGCTTTTTGCGCATGGGTTGGATTGATTGCCACCGCAGGGTCGGCGCAGCCGTTCGTCTAGCGGCTTGGCAACCGAAAAGCCTGCATTAGTACAGGCTTTTTCCGCGGAAGCGGCCCGGTTCGGGGAAAAGCCTGCAATTGTGCAGGAATTTTCGATGAAATTGAATCTGAGCCCTTGTTCGAGGCGAAATGCCTGTACAATTGCAGGAATTCTGCCTTGCAAGCTCATCTACGAGCAAAAAACTGCACTTTCGCAGGCTTTCTGCGGACGGTTGGACTGGTTGCCGCCGTCAGGTCGGCGCAGCCGTTCATCTAGCGGTTTGGCAACCGAAAAGCCTGCATTAGTACAGGCTTTTTCCACGGAAGCAGCCCGGTTCGGGGAAAAGCCTGCAATTGTGCAGGAATTTCCCTTCAAAATGAGCCAGCACCCGTGCAGACGCCGGAAAACCTGCATTTTTGCAGGAATTCTCCCTTGCAAGCTCATCTAGCCGCTTTATTCGGAGTTTTGCCGTTTTCGATAATTTCGCGCTTTTACCACATTACCGCAATCCTTCATATCGCACCATTTCCTGCTCCGATTTTTGGTCGTATCCAAAAACAACCAGCCACAATGCTCCCCGGGGCATAAGCGGACACGAGACAATAGCTCGGAAGTAAGCAATTCCGCTGCGGAACGTACGATAGGCCACAGGCAATCGCCAACCGTTCGCTCCTTCACCCACTGCCACACAAATCCTTTTGTCGAATCAGCGATCGTTAGATGACCATAACAATCTTTGACATAATCGTTTAAAACCCCTAAATCTTCTTGCCCAGGAGACTGACCTTGAGTCAACGCCCAAAAAATGTTGTAAACCATAACCCGGAGACGGATCACATTTTGGAGAAACATTCGGACGAGTTCCGGCTCGTTGTCATTGAGAAAGAAATACCGTTGCACTTGTTACACAGTGGTTCGGAGTACAGACCTTCTTCCTGATAGCTGCTTTGGTCAATGTAAGTTTATTTGTACCTATGCTAAAAGTGTTGACTAATGAAAACTTGAGATTACAAATGAAAGTCGATGCGTAATTGCTAGAGTGACGTTCATCCGGTCATAGCGAATATACTGCCGGAACACTGCCGGACTCCTACGACGCCATGATCCACGCCAGGTCCTGCCGCAAGGCCCTTCCTCCCCACGATGCTCTCGAAGTGCTTTACGCGAACGCCGGAAAGCTGTACGATATAGATATGGTCAAGCTGTTCCGCAGCAACGTCGCGATCTACCCTTTGGGTCTGAGCGTCTCCCGGTTGAACACCCACAGTATGCAGCGGCCTGTCGTACGTATACTAAGAAGCGCATCCGGACAAGAACTGAGAGACCCTTACGAAGTCGATTTGTCGCGTACGCTGAACATAATGATTGAAGAAATCGGAGAACAGCTGGTCGTTTGATTATGACCGAAATGAGATGAGCGCCTGTTGAAAACGATTGTTCAGCTTCTTCAAAATGTCCCCCTCTTTCAAGAGCTGTCTGAAGAAGAGCTCTTTGGTCTCGCCCCTCTTTTTACAGAAAAGAAAGTGAAGAAAGGCAGAATCCTTTTCCTGGAAGGCGAAATCGGGGAGGAAATGTATTTAATCAAGACGGGTGTCGTCAAAATTTACCGGTTGGACGATGCCAAAGAGATCATTCTTGCCCTGTTCCGCGAAGGCGACTTCTTTGGAGAAATGGCATTGATTCAAGAAGGTCTCACCCGTTCCGCTACCGCCGAAACTTTGGATGCCTGCGTCATGTACACCCTCAAACGCTCGGTATTTGCGCAATACTTGGAAAAGAGCCCCAAGCTGTGCTTGAAGCTCTTGGAGACGACGATGGAACGGCTGCGCAAAGCGAACGAGCAAATTTACGATCTTACTTTTCTCGGCGTCCGCTCGCGCATTATGAAAACGATCGTCCGCCTGTCCGAAGAACACGGAACTCCGACGAAAGACGGGCTTCTGATCGATGTGAAGCTCACCCATCAACAATTGGCCAACATGGTCGGCACCGTTAGGGAATCGGTCACAAAGGTTTTGCAAGAGCTTCTGGACGAAGGGTCGATCGAAATCGATAAGAAAAAGATCACGCTCAAAAATGTGGAAGCAATCCGGCGGGAAATCCGTTAACGGATTTCGGGAACACTGCGATTCGTTTGTCGTGACTGCTTCTGCCAAGCTTTCATAATCCGCAGAAAAACATTAGGAAACGCATACTGCTGCAGCTCATCCGCACCTACCCAGCGATAATGGAACGGAATCCATTCTCCCCCATCCCTCTGGCGGCCCATCTCGCCCAATTTGGCCCGATACACCTTCATGTCCCAAAAAATGTGGCTGAATGTGTGATTCGTATCCGCCAACCATTCCAAAGGACTTATTACGATCTGCTCTTGCTCCGCAAGCGTCTCCCGAAGCTCGTTCATCGTCTCGGCATCCGAACTCCACGAGGCCGCTTTCAGCTCGATATGCGGCAGCTCCCACATGCGGGCCAGCAAGCCTTCCTGCGGGCGCTGCCTGATCAGCCATTTGCCTTCGTTCTCGCCGGTGCCTTCAACCAAAGCTACGGCCCGCAGCTCGGGACGGGGCGGTTTCGCTTTCTTTTTAATGGGCAGCGATTCTTCCATCCCTTCTTCGCGCGCGCGGCAGTGCGCCATTACCGGACACGTCAGGCAGTGCGGCGAACGCGGCGTACACACCATCGCACCGAGCTCCATCAGTGCCTGATTGAAATCGCTAGCCGTTCCTTCCAAAATGAGCTCCCGCGCCAAATGCTCCATTTTTACGCGAGTCGCAGGCTTCATAATATCTTCTTCGATGAGAAAATATCGCGACAGCACCCGCATCACATTGCCGTCCACAGCGGGCTCGGGCTTGTTATAAGCGATGCTCAGGATCGCCCCGGAGGTGTAGGGACCGACCCCTTTTAACGAGGAAATTTCTTCCTTTTCCTGGGGCACGATTCCCCCGTATCTTTCGTGGACTTCCCTGACGGCGCTCTGCAAATTGCGTGCGCGGGAATAGTACCCGAGGCCTTCCCACGCTTTCAGCACGTCCTCTTCGGGAGCGTTCGCCAGCGCCTCCACAGTCGGAAATTGCTCGGTAAAACGGTGAAAGTACGGGATTACCGTATCCACTCTCGTCTGCTGCAGCATCACTTCCGAAATCCATATATGGTAAGGATTTTTGCTTCTTCTCCACGGCAAATCCCGTTTGTTCGCACGGTACCAGTCCAGCAGACCGGTTGAAAAATAATGCTTTTGCTCTTCACTGTACATAAGCTCTTCTTGCTCTCCTTCTCTATCGGACCGGATCAAGTTATAATGGAACAATGGACATGACTTCATTATAAGAGAAGTGTGCAAGAGAAAACCAGAGGTGAAAGTATGCAGAACGCAAAGCAATCGGATTTGGCAAATAAAAGGAAAGCTTGGCTGGCCGGAGCAAAGCCGCTTATTCCGCTGCTCTTTATTTGGGGAGCCGAATGGATTTTCAGCGCCACAGTCGATTTTATGATCATTTGGCGGGATTTTGACTGGCTCAAGCTGGCCGGTTTGATTACGGCGGTTGTCGCAAGTTTGATTCAGATCGGAGGGATGCGCAGGGAAAAAGGCGCCGCGGATCCCGCATCGCAGGACGCGGATCGCATAGGCAATCCGCTGCTTCTGCTGCTGCCTGGAGCGCTGCTGATCGCGGCGGTCGCACTGCTGGAAGCGATCGGCGCCGTAGGGCCGTTATTCGCGCCCGTGCTGCGCTCGTTCCTGCTGGCCGTCGGCTTCGTGCAATTCGGGCTGGTGCTGGGCAGACCGCTGGTCTACCTGGGGCTGTGGCTGTTCGCCTTATCCGCCATTATGGGCGTATGGTATTTGGGCTATTCCGGCATCATCCTCGAAGGGATGGGCGGCATCAGTCTGCTGGCCGGCGGCTACATGCTGCGCGTGTGGGCCAAATAGTATTTTGAGGGATGGAGGTTCGAGTGAAGTGATGAAGCAAAAGTGGTTAAAAAGCGGCGGCGCCCTGCTGATGGGGCTGCTGGTCATTAGCCTTGCCGCGTGCGGCGGCGGCAAGTCCGGCTCCCCGGCCGGATCGGCCGCACCCGCTCCTACCGCAGGCACGGAAAGCAATGAGGCGTTCGTCAAGGCGCAGGAGATGTTTACAACGAACAAGTGCATCAGCTGCCACGGCGTCGATCTCGCAGGCAAGGTCGGACCCAGAACGAACCTGCAAAAGGTCGGCGGCTCGATGAGCAAAGAGCAGATCGCCAACAAGATCAAGAACGGCGGCGGCGGCATGCCGGCCTACAAAGAAAAGCTGTCCGATGACGAAATCGGACAGCTTGCGGATTGGCTCAGCTCGAAGAAGTAACGCCTGCTTGCAATTGTTCCACGATGACATAAGCGGCAGCCATCGTCTCCGTATGCGTAATGCTGATATGGATGCGTGGGCTGCCGCTTATGCATGCCCGCTCCAGCGCAGCTGCCGCGACGGCGCATTCCGGCTTGCCGAGCGCATCCGGCAGCACCTCCACATCCTGAAAGCCGATCTGCTTGCCGATGCCGCAGCCGACCGCTTTCACGACCGCTTCCTTCGCGGCGAACCGCCCTGCCGCAAATTCCGCGAGACGCCCGCGCCGCTGCCGGGCAAGCTCTCTCTCCCGCGGCGTCAAAATCCGCTCCAGGAAGCGGTCCCCCACTGAGCTTTCGAGAATTTTGCGCAGCCTGGAAATTTCAACCATATCCATTCCAACCCCAATAATCATGGACTGCAGCCCTCCGTATCGATTCCGATATCGCTTTGCTGTTCAGCGTACATGATTCCATGGTGCAGGTCAAGATTGTCCCGGCATTTTACACGCCCGAGTAGGCCATGAACCCGCCGTCTACCGGAACCGTGATGCCGGTAACGAAGCCCGCCGTGCTGTCATCGACCAGCCAAAGCAAAGTGCCCAGCAGATCTTCCGGCTTGCCGAACCTTCGCATCGGCGTGTGCGTAATGATTTTGTGCGATCTTTCCGTCAAGGAGCCGTCCTCGTTCGTCAGCAGCTTCCGGTTCTGCTCCGTCAGGAAAAATCCCGGCGCAAGCGCGTTGACCCGGATGCCGACATCGGCCATATGCACGGCCATCCACTGCGTAAAGTTGTCGATGGCCGCTTTGGCCGCGCTGTAGGCGGGCACTTTGGTCATCGGGCTCGGAGCGCTCATGGACGACATGTTGATCACGACGGCTCCGGGTTTGTTGATCATTTGTTTGGCGAAAACTTGCGTAGGTATAAGCGTTCCTAGAAAATTCAGGTTGAACACAAATCCGAACCCTTCTTCGCTCAAGTCGAAAAAAGTCGTGATCTCCTTATTCAGCAAATCCTCCGGCTTAAACGTTTCGTTCGTCGTGCTCCCCTTCGGGTGGTTCCCGCCCGCTCCGTTAATGAGAATGTCGCAGTCGCCGAGCTTGCCCGCGATTTCGGCTGCCGCCTGCTTCATGCTCTCGGCATCCAGCACATTGCAAGCGACCGCGATCGCTTCGCCCCCCGCCTGCCGGATCGCTTCGGCGACGGCTTCGCCTTTTTCGGCTGTGCGGTTGAGAATCGCGACTTTGACGCCCTGCCGTCCAAGCTCTTTGGCCATAGCCGCGCACAGCACCCCGCTGCCCCCGGTTACGACAGCGACTTTGCCTTTTAAATTTTCATGAATGGGTATCATTTGACGACCTCCCGCTTTTTCATGCGTTCCAGCGAATCCCACACGCCCCACAAATACATAATGCCCAGAGCCCGGTCGTAAAGCCCGTACCCCGGCCGGCATTCCTCGTCCCAAATATGCCTTCCGTGATCCGGCCTTGCGTACCCGGTAAAGTTGTTGTCATGATACGCTTTGACGATACCCGCAATATCTACGGTACCGTCGCTCGTCCGATGAGAAGTTTCGATAAAATCGCCGTTTTCGTACACCTTTACATTGCGGATATGCGCAAACGGGATACGATCGGCAAACTCCCGTACCATCGCCTCAATATCGTTATCGGGATTGGCCCCGAGCGAACCGCTGCACAATGTAACGCCGTTGTACGGGCTGTCTACGAGCTTGAGCAGGCGCCTGATGTTCGTCTGGCTCGTCATAATTCTCGGCAATCCGAAAATCGACCACGGCGGATCGTCCGGATGAATCGCCATGCGGATATCATGCTGCTCCGCAAAAGGGATAATCTGCTCCAGGAAATATTGCAGGTTGCTCCACAGATCCTCTTCCGTCACATTTTTATACGCTTCCAAAAGCGGAGCAAGCTTGCTGAGCCTTTCCGGCTCCCAGCCCGGCATCGTGAAATCGGGATTGTCGGCGATGATCCGGACCAGTTCGCTCGGGTCGTCCATCCGTTCGACTTTGGCTTTTTCATAAAAAAGCGCCGTGGAGCCGTCCTCCATCTCCTTGAACAAATCGGTGCGCAGCCAATCAAAAACAGGCATGAAATTGTAGCAAATCGTTTTCACGCCAACTTTCGCCAGCTTTTCGATCGTTTTTTTGTAATTCTCGATATACCGGTCTCTGCTCGGCAGCCCCAGCTTGATGTCTTCATGCACGTTGACGCTCTCGACTACCTCCAGGTGCAGGCCGTAAGGGTCCGCCAGCTGCTTGTAGGCGAGAATTTTGTCCATCGGCCACTCTTCGCCCGCCGGCACGTCATGCAGTGCCCAAACAATGCCCTCAACGCCCGGAATTTGCTTGATCTGCTTTAGCGATACCGTGTCGTTGCCTTCCCCGTACCATCTGAATACCATCCTCATCCTCTGGTCCCTCCATCTCCCTTTAATCGGTAAAATATTGCGGATAGATCGCATGAAGCTCCGGAAGCTCCACATCCAGCTTGCTGATATGAGCCTCCAGCCTGGCGGCCGTCAGCGCCTCATCCCCCTGCTCAATCGCCGCAAGCAGCCCTTTGTGCTCCTCAATCACCTTATCCAGGTAATGGAACTGCTTGAGCGCCAAAAACCTCAGCCTGTTCAGATGCCCGCGCATATGATTGATCACCTGAAGCAGCGTGGCATTGCCCGTCACTTCCAGAATTACGCGGTGGAACTCTTCGTCCAGCTGAAGAAACAGCTCGATGCTGCCTTCTTTCCCCGCAGCTTGCTGCCTCCCGATCAGGTCCAGCAGCGTATTCTTCGTACGTTGGTGCTCCTGCGGGTCCCACATTGTAGCAGCAAGACGAAAAGCCCCGAGCTCCAGATGCTCGCGGATAAAACGGGCCTCGCCCACTTTGCGCTTGGAGATGTGGGCAATGCGCGTCCCCCTCTGCGGAAGCACCTCCAGCAGTTGCTCGCTCACGAGCAGCCGAATGGCCTCTCTGATCGGCGTGCGGCTTACATGCAGCGTCTCCGAAAGCTCATTCTCGTAAATCATGCTCCCCGGCTCCAACCGCAGGGAAACGATGCTTTCCCGGATGGACTCGTAAACCTGGTCCCCGAGCGATTTGCGCTGCTGCGGCGGCAACGGCGACAAAAATGTCATATGACCACCTCACTGTTTTATTTAAGTATACTTGTGTTCTTGTATACAAATCAATATTTACTTTTTTTAATCACCCCTAAGCTGGAGAATGTAGGAAAATACTACGATTTTGTCGAAAATTACATGCTGCTTCTATTGCCCGCATCAACTGCAAAAAAAGAGACTGTCGAGAAACTCTCGCCTGCCGGCACCGGCAAGTCATTAGTAACGAGCAGACACTCCTAAAAGTCAGGCTGTTGGAAAATCGCACGTCAGGAGCCAGCACATGTGCTTGACGCTACCGAAAAACCTGCGAAAGTGCAGGTTTTTTCTCCATAATTGGCTTATTTTGGCGAAAAACCTGCAAAAGTGCAGGAATTTTCGCTGAAAGTGAGCCTGAGCCCATGTCCCCGCTAAAAAACCTGCACTTTTGCAGGAATTGTTCGTGACAAGCGTTCAATGCCACAAATTCATGTATTTTTGCAGGTTTTCTTCGAGCAGCCAGGCAGATTGTGGTTATAGCCCCTGACGCGGGGATTTTTGGGCTGCCTGCACTTTATACGAAAATAGAACACAGTAGGCCTGACTATATTTTCATTCTGTGGGTGAGGTTCACGACGTCATGGGAGTTTTCGCAGGTTTTTGCGGGCTGCCGGGACCGTTCACGAATGCTGGCACCCAAAATTCAGGCCTCCTCGGCCGCCTCTAACAAAAAAAGGAGTTATTTTGACGATGCGACGAAAATCTTGCTTTTTACTGCTTACATGCTCAGCACTGCTTTCACTCTCAGTGGCGAATGCCCAGGCTGCGGAACCTTCGCATGCGAGCCGGCACGTGATTACGCTCAAACTGAACGACCCCCATGCGGTCATGAACAGCCAAACCGTGGAACTGCAGACAGCGCCTGTTCTTATCAATAGCACCACGATGGTTCCTCTGCGTTTTGTAGGCGAAGCATTTGGCAGCAGTGTCACTTGGGATGACCTTACAAGGACTGTTACCTTGACAGCCGAAAAGAAAACGATCTCGCTGACCATAGATAAGCCGACAGCCGCGGTCAATGGAAAAGAGATAGGCCTCGACCAGCCCGCTTTGATCGTGAACAATACGACTATAGTCCCCCTTCGCTTCATTGCAGAGAACATGGATATGAACGTAACGTATGACGCGAACACCCAGGCGATTTCTATGACAAGCAAGCAAACGGAAACGAAGCCGCCGCAGCCCTCACCCGCCGTTCCTAGCCTCATCAAGCTGGAAAAGCCCACGGTCGATAATCTGAGCATTGCCGAAAAGACCGATATTCCAGGATATTACATAAGCAGTAGCTATTGGAGCGCCTCCGTTTATGGAACCGTCATGTCATCGGATAATTCAGGAAACTTGTATTTTTTGACGAGGGGCAATTCCAATGTTGTCAGGTTAGTAGATTTTGGTATAGTAGAGGTAAACGATAGAAACGGATGATAGCGCGTGAAAAAAACGGAAAAACGGCCTTATCCCGTGTGCTTA